>JBFICP010000217.1:0-5620 GCA_041581935.1 Gammaproteobacteria bacterium
CCTGACTCGTGTGGCCCTTAAGCTCCCGGTAGCGGTGCAAGTCTTCGCTGAACTGCGCGGCGAGCTCGGCTTTCTGCAAGCGTCGTTTCTCGATGAAGTCATTGCTCTCCCCGAGCTGCCGTTCGATTCGCGCGATCTTCGCCTTGAGCTCGGGCGTAATGGATTTTCCCGTGCGCTCTAGCTTCGCGGCTTCGCCACGCAGCTCCTCGAGGCTGCGCTCGAGTTGCTTGAGTATTTGCTCGGTATGCTCGATACGCAGATCGATCGCGGCCACCTGACCCTGGTGAGCGAGCCTCAAGTCCTCCTCGCTGGTGAAGGTGCTGAGCAGGACGCGGTCTTTCATCTTGCGCTCGTGAACTTTGCGTTCCTCTTCCGCGCGAATGGCGGCGAGTCGCGCCTCTTCTTCCCGCTGCTTGCGCAACTCTTCTCTCGTCTTTGCACGATCGGTCGTGCTGAGCGTGATGCCCGTCTCACTCAGCTCGCGGTGGCCTTTTTGCGAATACTGGGGCGGCACCGCGTTACCGCACTCGCGGACACCCTCGTCATTGGTCCAGCACTTGATGCCGGCCGAGGCCGCAAACGGAAACAGTATCGCCGCCACAATCAGTGGCGCGAAACGCCTGAGCGCCTCTGCGGGAGCTTTCATCGATTCATACCTGCTGGTCTCAGTTGCCGGGTCATCGCCTGCCATCGCGCTGGTCGGGTGCGCGAGACCGGTCAAACCTGGCCGTTGACCCGAATTATAGGGGATAGCCTATTTCGGGCGGGGTCCCGGTCGTGGGTTTTGCGACCCTTCTCACAATTATTGGCCCGCTACGATTGGTCCAATTCCGCGCCGGCCGGGTCAATTCGCACCGTAGGCGGCTCGATACGCGCGCAGCCGCTGGAGCTCATCATTCATATCGGCACTACTTTCCAAATACTCGACCAGGTTGTCGAGGTCGATGATGCTGATGATGCGTAGCCCGAGCTCCTGCTCAATCTCGCGAATCGCAGAGGCGTCTCCGGCGCCCCGCTCTTGACGATCGAGCGAAATCGCGGCCGCTACCGGGCTCGCGCCGGCGGCACGGATAATCGCCACCGACTCGCGAATCGAGGTGCCTGCGGAGATCACGTCGTCGACCATGAGCACACGCCCCGCGAGAGGCGCACCGACGGTGATACCGCCTTCGCCATGATCCTTGGGCTCCTTTCGATTGAAGCAGTAGGGGAGATCCCGCCGGTGCGCGTCGGCGAGCGCGACGGCGACCGCGGCGACCAGGGGGATGCCTTTGTAAGCCGGGCCGTAGAGCATGTCGAAGTCGAGCTTCGAAGCGACAATTGCCGATGCGTAAAAATGCGCCAATCGCGAAAGGCTTCCGCCGCTCGCGAAAAGGCCGCTGTTGAAAAAGTACGGACTCTTGCGTCCGGACTTCAAGACGAACTCTCCAAATCGCAGCACACCGTGTTGAAGGGCGAACCGGATGAATTCCTGCTGATAGGTCGTCATGTCGGCAGGTTTTATCAGCTTCGGGGTGCCGAGTGCCACTGTTTCGATATGGTCCCCGGAGATGGCGCCAGCACGGCATCTGTCGTGACCGGGCATCGACTACGACGGAAAGTTGTAACTCGGATGGCGGCGAACCGCTCCTTATCGCACCTTGGGCCTAAAATGGCGGACAGATCGGCCGAATTCTTGAGATTGTGAACTGTACCCGGTGCGCAGAAGCTGACCCCGGTATTAGACTTTCGGTACGCCGGAGCGTCCGTTGCGGCGTATAGCTGACACGACACGAGAACGGCCGGGTTCGAGCGGTCGCGAGCGCCGCACAGCCAAGCCGATGGAGAGCGTACGAAATGGGTTTACTCGACGAGCTCAAGCAGGAGGCTGAGAATCTCAAGTCCCGGGAGGATGACGGGCAGGAGACGACGCCAGCCGACACGGAACTCGTGATGCGCCAGCTCGAGCCTAAAATGAAGGCGCTTTACAAGTACTTCAGCGAGTTCAACGATCATTTGAACGTCGTCAGCCCCGACGTGTCTGGAGACTACCTCCTGGAAGGGCTCGGCACCCTCACCAAGCTTCGGCAGGGTGATTACAGTCTCACCACAGACGATCCCAAGTCGATACACAAGTTCACCTTTCACTGGTCTTGCTCGCGACAAGGACGTCACGAATTCAAAATCGACAACCCGATCATTGCGGAGAAGCACAGAGAGACGCTCTGGAACTACAACCTGCGATTCAACAAGCGTGACTTGCAGAACGGCGCCGGTGCGGTATTCGTGGTCGACGCCTACGTTCCCGTTTCATGTGAGTTTGAGGCTGATCCCGCCAAGAACGTCATACGATTGAAGCTCAAAAATCTGGGTGCGCTGGGAATCATCAATCACTCTTATCCGCCGGAGAAGGTTAACGAGGAATTGATGGACGAGTTTGCAAAATGCGTTCTGCGCCGGCCGAATCGCTTCGATGAGCTGAGCGGTGAAAAGATGTCCGACACGCTCAGACAACGCATACGTGAAAGCGTGGAAAAGGAGCGCGAGCAGCGAAATACCGAGCTGCATATGGCCGGCAGCGGAGATCAGCAGAAGTCGTCGGTGACACAACGACTGAAGGGATCGCTGTTCCGACGCAAATAAGAAACTAGTCTTTGCCCGCGATCCATGTCGGTAGACGACGCGGTCCGTCGATCGCCACACGTTTATTGCGTGCGGTAGCGCCCGCCAGCAGACGAACTCTCGACTTTGCTACGCCGAACTCCTTGGCGAGTATTGCAATCATCTCTTGGTTGGCGGCATTGTCCACCGGCGCCGCGCTCACCCGGACTCGCAGCCGTGCCGCCTCGACCCCGAGCAGTTCGCTGCGGCTCGCCCGCGGCTGGAGCCGAATCTCTAGAACCAGCGTATCGCCATCCCAACGAAAGCTTTGCGATGGCCTCAAAGCGCAATGCGTCTCCGAAAGAACGGCGCTCACACGAGCATCGAACGGGCAAGATCGCGGATGGGCGCAACGGCGAGCATGGAAACGAGCTGTAGAAATATGATCACGGCGATAGGCGACAGATCGAGCCCGGATATCGGTGGAATGACGCGTCGAGCAGGCGCGAGAAGCGGCTCGTTGAGGCTGTGAAGTAGTCCCATCACCGGGTTGTACATGCCCGGGTTTACCCAGCTGATGATGACCTGAATCAATATCGAGAATATGAACACGTTGATGAGCAAGCTCAGCAGCTCAGCAATGCAGAGCATTGCAAGACCGGGTATCTGCGGCGGGATTCCGAGCAAACCGAGCACGATCCATAGTTCGGTGAACTTCAGGGCGAACATGAAGACCACCGCCGCCAGATCGACGCCGGCAAATCCGGGAATCAGCCTGCGTAGCGGCGCAAGCGGCGGCTGCGTGGCCTTGACGATGAACTGGGAAACGGGGTTATAAAAGTCTGCCCGCACCCACTGCAGCAGGAAGCGCAGCATGACGATCAATATATACAGACCGAAGAGTGTTTCGACGAGAAAGGTCGCCGCGTTGCCGACGTAAGAGCCACCCATCGGCCTTATTCCTCTTTCCGCTCGGCGTCGCGCCCGAATTCGTCGCCGAGCTCCACCGATCGGGTGTGGGCGGCTTCGAGGGCTTTGTGCATCAGATGTTCGAGTCCGCCGCTCACGAGCGCGTCGAGAGCGCGTTCCGTAGTGCCGCCCGGCGATGTGACGCGGGTGCGGAGTCGTGCTGGTGGGTCGCTGCTCTCGAGTGCCATTTTGGCGGCGCCGAAAGCCGTCTGGATGGTCAGCATGCGGGCATGGTCCTTGCTCAAGCCGAGTGCGATTCCCGCTCTTTCCATGGCTTCCATGATTAGAAATATGTAGGCCGGACCGCTCCCCGAGAGGGCCGTCACCGCGTCCAGCAGATGCTCGTCGTCAACCCAAACGGTCAGTCCCACCGCCCTCAACACCGACTCGGCGAGGCTGCGTTGCTCGTCGGTTACGTAGGCATTGGCATAAAGAGCCGTGGCACCGCTGCCGACCAAAGCCGGCGTGTTCGGCATGCTGCGCACGATAGCTGCGTCGAAGGCGAGCCAGCGACGGATGTCCGGTTCGCGTACGCCGGCGGCGATGGAGATGAACAGCGGCCGGTGGGCCAATGCCGCCGCCGCGACGCCCTTGACCACCGACGACATGACCTGCGGCTTGACCGCGAAGACGACGGCGCTGGCGAGGCGAACCGCTTCGTCGTTGTCCGAGCTCGTCTGCACGCGGAACGCTTCGGCGAGGGATTCGAGCTTGCCCGCATCCACGTCGGTTACGTAGATAGACGCCGGATCACGGCCGTCGGCGATCAGCCCACCGATGAGGCTGGTTGCCATATTACCGCCGCCGATGAAGCTGATGATGCCGTCGGTCACCGTAACTCGATTCCGCCCCTTTCGCCGTCGGCGCATTATGGGCAATTCCGGCGATCACGGAAACACTCCCGCCGCCCTCCGTCGGTCGACTAAACTGCTTCAATGGCGCAAATCCCGAACGATCGCATTCACGTGAGGGTTTCCGCTGGCTCTCGGTGTCGATGTCGATCCGCGCGCTTCGCCCTCACCGCGCGGTCCATTGCCGGCCTCGCGCTCCTGGTGTGTGCGGGTATCGTGCCCGGAACCGGTTCGCACGCCCAGGGGGAATCGGGTGATGTGACGGTCCTGTTGCGCCGCGCGGAAAGCGGCGACGCCCGCGCCGCGTTCGTTCTCGGCATGCGATACGCGGGACCCGACGATGACACTCGCGACGACGTCGAGGCCGTGCGCTGGCTCGCAGTCGCGGCCGACAAGGGTCTTGCCGAAGCACAGTACAATCTCGGCATCATGTACGCGAACGGTCGCGGTGTGGCGCAGGATCCGCGTGAGGCCGCGCGCTGGTACCGGGAGGCGGCCGAGCAGGGGCTCGCGAGCGCCCAGTACAATCTCGCCGCACTGTATGCCGTGGGCGACGGCGTGGCGCGAGACGAGCGGCGTGCAGCGATGTGGTTCGAACGCGCCGCGCTGCAGGATATACCGGAGGCGGCATACAATCTCGGCGTGCTCTACGATCTGGGTCGCGGTGTCGAGGCCGATGCGGCCACCGCCATGCGCTGGTATGCGCGCGCCGCCGAACGCGGATATCACCCCGCCGCCTCGCGTCTCGCCGCACTGCGCGCGGCGAATCCGAGCCTCGTGTCAACCTCGAGAGACGTGCTGCAGCCGGACAGCCCGGCGCCGGCAGGCAGCGCCGACGAGCCCGTGTCGGCGAGCCCGCCGCCTGGGCCGTCTGTCGATGCCGCAGCGGCCCCATCCGCCGTCGCGTCTGCGGCTCCATCCCAGGTGCCCGCAGCGAGCGGCGCGGTGGACACGCGGAGCGCAAGCCGATGGCTGGCGCAGTTCGAACCCAGGCACTATACCGTGCAGGTGCTCAGTCATACCGACGAGGTGGCGGTCAGACGTTATCTGCAGGAGCATTTCGGCGATGGCGAAGCCGGCTATTTCGCCTTCGAGCTCGACGGCACGACCTGGTACAGCGTGGTCGTGGGCGACTACGCGAGCTACTCCGAGGCGACCGCCGCGGGTAAGCGCCTCGCCGAGCGCCTGGGCGGATCGGAGCCGTGGGTGCGCAAATTCGC
>JBFICP010000218.1:0-5616 GCA_041581935.1 Gammaproteobacteria bacterium
CCCGCTATGACGACGACCGTGTGGCCCTGGCGGAACGCGAAGTCGGTCGCGGCCGTGCGCTCGTGCTGACGACGACTCTCGGCCCCTCCTGGAACAACCTCGCTTTACAACCGGGCTTTGTTCCGTTGGTGCACGAGACGTTGAAGTATCTCGCATCCCATGTTCCCACGACCGAGTCCGTCATTGTCGGCGACACCGTGGATATCGCCACGTACGCGAGAGGTCTGCCCGGCCACACTCGTAGCGCTGCGGCGCTGGCGCGTGGCACCGTGACCACCCTGAGAACGCCGTCGGGACAGAAGATGCACATGCCACCCGGCGAAGCCTTCGCCCAGATTGCTGAAGCGGGATTCCACGAAGTGCATGTGAGCGGCGGCGGAACGAGGAGCATCGTCATCGCCGCCAATCCGTCTTCCCGCGAATCGAATCTGGAGCCGATGTCTATAGAGGCATTTATCGACAGCATCGGGGTAAAGGACGGCGGTGGGACTACCCGACAAACATCCGCTGCGCGAAGCGCCCTTTCCGGCGTCGATCAACGTGGCTGGTGGTATCTGCTCCTCGCCTGTGGTCTCCTGCTCTTGCTCGAGACATTACTGTCCAACCGACTGTCGCAATCGGCGGGGACTTCATGACTGACTCGTCCACAACTTCGACCTTAAGGGCCGAGCTTGCGACAATTCTCGCCCGCGTGCGCCGACGATGGCGGTTGCGCCGCGCATTGCTCGGAACCGTTTGGTTCATAGGCGCCTTCGCATTCGCCGGATTGATCGCCGCAACGACAGTCGACACCTGGCGATTCGCGCCGGAAGTCATAACCGTAACACGTATTGCGAGCTATTCGGTTTGTGCGATTGCACTCCTTCTCTTCATCGGAGCACCCTTTCTGCGTCGAGTCAGCGACAGACGACTGGCACTTTACGTGGAAGAACGCGAGCCGTCTCTCGGCATGGCGCTCGTGAGCGCGACCGAGCTCGAAGAGCAACCCGGCAACGGAAATTCTGCTGCGCTCGAACGCGGACTTCTCCGGCAAACGTTGGTCGCTTGTCGTGACGTCGACGACGGCCGCCGGGTGGATCGTTCGTCGCTTCGGCGCAATGCTCTGCTTGCCGTTGCAAGCATTGCGGCCATGGTTTTGCTAGTGCAGCTTCTGCCGCCCAATTTGCACCACGCATTCGAGCTCGTGTTCTTTCCCCAGGCGAGCACCGCAGCGGTGAACCCGTACCTGCTCACCGTGGAGCCGGGTGACATACTGGTCTCGAAAGGCGCCGATCAGCTCATCGTCGCCCAGGCCCACGGCTTCGAGCCGAAGGAAGTGGAGTTGCTAACCCGCTTCGGCAACGAAAGCGCATGGCGTCGAGCCTCCATGGTTCCCGGTGGCGATCCGACGAGCTTCGAGATGTTTCTGTTCGACCTCGCTGGAAGCGGCGAATATCAGGTTACCGCGGAAGGCCTGCGCTCGCCGGTCTACCGCATCCAGGTGGCCGAGCTTCCGGAGGTTGAACGCATCGATCTTACTTACCATTACCCTATGCGTCTCGCGCTTGCACCGAAAACCGTGGTGGACGCGGGTGACATAAGCGCTGTTCGCGGCAGCCGCGTTGCGGTGACGGTTATTCCGAGTCAGGACGTCAACAATGCAACATTTGTCCTGGACGGGCGTGAGATGTTTCCCATGGAAAGACTCGATGACGGAAGCTGGAGAACCGAGCTAACCATCAAAAAGGAAGGTCAGTACCGAATCGACCTTCCGTATGGCGACGACACGCAGGTCGCCGCGTCTCCGAACTATGCCATCGAGGTGTTGCCCGATCAGGCGCCGGTGGTGAAATTTTCACGCTTCGGTCGAGACTCACAGGTCACGAGCGTCGAGGAGGCGTTGATCGAGGTTACGGGTCACGACGACCTCAACATCGCCACCTTGGAGCTCGTCTACGCCATCAACGATCGGCCCGAAGAGAGTGTCGTGCTTTACCATGGTAACGAAGCGAGCACCGACGTCACCGCCGCACATATGCTCGCACTCGAGGAACACGGTCTCGAACCCGGTGATCTGATCGCCTACTATGCCCGCGCCGCCGACTCGACGGCCGGAGATGCGCTCACATCCACAACCGATATTTTTTTCATGGAGGTGCGTCCTTTCGATCGTGCTTTTCGCCGCGGCCAGGGTGGCGCAGGCGCGGGAGGCGCCCAGGGCGGTAACCAGGAACGCTCACTCTCTGCCCAGCAGCGACAGCTCGTCATCGCCACCTTCAAGCTCGCCCGGGATCGGCAAAGCTACGACGAAGATCGCTTCAGTGAAACCACAGAAGCACTCGAGACCGCGCAATCGCGCATCCGCGATCGCGTTGAGGCTATTATCCGGCGCATTGGCACGCGCAATGTCATGCAACGCAATGCCGGCATACAGCGCATGCGCGACGAGCTTCCCAAGGCGGTCACCGCCATGAAGGAGGCGGAACAGCGACTCCTCGAGGAGTTACCCGCCGAGGCCCTGCCACCAGCGCGAAAAGCATTGCAGCACCTGCAGCGCGCCGAATCGGCGTTTCGCGATGCGCGCATCGCCTTCGGCCGCTCCAGTGGCGGAGGCGCCCGTGACGCCGAGGATCTCGCGAACCTGTTCCGACTGGAGATGGACAAGCTGCGCAACAAGTACGAGAGCGTGCAGCGAGGCAACTGGCAAAAGGGCTCTCGTGAGCTCGACGAGGCGTTGAAGAAGCTCGAAGAGCTCGCACGTCGCCAGCACAAAGAGATCGAGCGGCTCGAGCGCCGCGCCCGGCTCGACCCGAACGCGCCGAGCGGGGGCGGCAGCCAGCGTGCATTGGCAGAGGAGCTCGAAGAGATGGTGCGCCGCCTCGAGCGCCTGACCCGCGAGCAGCAGACGCCGGAGCTGCGAAACCTCATACGTCAGGCTCAGGCCGCGGCGAAATCGATGCGCCGAGCCACCTCCAGCGACGGCAACGGCGTTGCCGACGCTCGGGCAGCCCTGGACCGACTGAGAAACATTCAACGTCTCGCCGACAACCGGCCACAGGAGCGGCAGCTTCAGCGCGGCATCGGCGAGGCGTCACGGCGCGCGAACCGCCTCGCCGACGAGCACGCCGAAATCGGGGCCGGCATCGAGTCGCTGCCCGCGGACGAAGAGTCTCGCAAACGACCAAAATCCCGGCTGCAGTCCCGAAAGCTCCGCATGGCCGAGGACGTTCGTGAGCTCGAGTCGGAGTTGCGCCGCCTCGCCAGAAACGCCAGAAAGGAGAAAGCGGAGACATCCCGGGCGCTCACCGACGCAGCGGAAACCATCGATCGCGACAAGCTGGCGAACGCCATTGAGAACTCGGCAGCCGCCATCGACGCCCCTGCGGTTGAAACTTCTCGGCGCATGGAGGCGGAGATAGCGCAATCGCTGGAACGTATCGGCAGGGGTATCGCCCAGGCCGCGAAATCCATCGACCCTTCGCAGGATCGGGATCAAGCCCGCAGGCTCGCACAGATGCGCGAGCTTGTTGAGGGACTCGAATCGCTGCAGCGACAGATGCTCGAGCGCTCGGGTCGGGCTGGAAACCGCTCGCGCGAAGGCCGCGCGGGCCGGGGGACGGCCGACGGACAGGATTGGACCAGTCGCGAATTCGATCCGACCGACATCGATAATTTCCGGCGTGAGTTCGAGCACAGGCGTGGCGTGCTCGAGCGGTACGCCAGCGTGCTGACCTCGGACGAGCACGGCGCGCGCGATATCAGCAAACTTGTACAAGAGATGCGTGAGCTGGAGGACGCCGAAATCTATCGCGATCCGCAACGCGCGCTGCGACGTCAGCGCGAACTAATTGCCGATTTGAAGGTCCTGGAGCTTCGTTTGCGAAAGAACGCCGAGAAATCCGAGTCGCGCACCTTGCCGTCGACCGGAAACGATTCTGTACCGCCGAACTACCGCGAGCTCGTTGAAGAGTACTTCCGCACTCTGAGCAGAGCCGAACACGACTGATTCCGACGGCCCTGTGAGAGCGGCGAATGCCGCTCTCACGTGCTCTCGTCAACCGAAACCGGATCAGGTGCCGATCGGAATTCGCTTGGTCCGGGAACTGCGGCTCTTGGGCAGCGAAAGGTGCAGCACGCCTCGCTTGTAGGTCGCTTTCGCTTTGTCGTCGTCGACCGACGCGGGCAACCGAAGCGAGCGTTCGAATCGTCCGTAGGCTCGCTGCATCAGATGGTAGTGTCCTCTTTGCTCGTTGCGTGACACGCGCTTCTCGCCACGGATCAGCAGAATATCGTCTCTGACCTGGATATCGAAATCTTCCGGGTCCATACCCGGAATCTCCAGGTCAACCTCTACCGTGTGGTCACCGTCGCTGACCTCGGCTGCAAGCAATCCCCAGCGCGAACCGTTGCGCGCCAGACGCTCTTCGCGCGATTCCTCCCGACCCCGGGCCATTGGCGGATGAAAGCGGGTCAAGGCATCGGCTGCGCGATCGCGCAACTCCCGCCAGCCCTCCGCAAGCGTATCCCACGCCCGATTCAGGCCTTCTCTTACCTGTTCAAGCGCGCTCATAAGCTCAATCCTCCTTTTTATCGACTGCGCTCGTGTCGCAAGCCGCGACACCTGAGTGGCCGCGGCGCGTTCAGGATGTTACGTGGGGGTCCCACGATGGATATCAAGGCGCTCGGTGCGAATCGAAGCTTGCGAACAAACGCCTCGACGTGGCACTTGACTTCGCTCAAACCGGCCTTACATGAGACGACGAGTGGCGATACGCCGCACGGAATCATTCAGGAGACGAGCAATGTATACGAGCTATGAACCCTGGACCGCCTTGCGGAATCTGCAGTACGACCTCTCACGGGTCCTCAACGGCGGTGACTACAACGACGAGGACGGGTCGTCCATTGCGACCAGCCTCTGGACGCCTGCAGTGGACATCAAGGAGGAAGAGGCACAATTCGTGCTCAAAGCCGATGTCCCCGGAGTCGCTCCGGAAGACATCGACGTGACCATGGAAAATGGTCTGATCACGATCAAGGGCGAGCGCAAATTCGAAGCCGAGCACGGAAAAAATGGTTATCGCCGCGTTGAACGCAGGCATGGAACCTTTTACCGGCGTTTCAGCCTGCCTGACTATGCGGACGCCGAGAAAATCTCGGCCAAATGCAAGAACGGCGTGCTCGAAGTCACCGTACCGAAGCAGCAAAAGGCGCAGCCCAAGCGTATAGCGGTCAAAACCTGAAACCCGACAAACCTCCGTCCGGGTGTCAAGCGGGAGAGCAGGGGTGGCGTTGCCGCCCTGCTCTCCCGGACTGACCCGCCGCCCGAATCCGCAGCCATGCTGCGGGCGGCTAGGGAGGGGACAGGAGTACAACCATGAACCGACCAACTAATCGAATACCCCGGGGACCGTTCGGGCTCGACGCGATTCTGATTCTCATACTGCTTTTCTGGACACAGGCGACGCTGGCCGCACTGCCTGCGCTTCAGAGCGATTCCGGTCGACCGACACTGGCGCCTTTACTCGAAGCGGTCACACCCGCCGTGGTCAACATATCCGTATCGACGCGCATGCCCGTCGCGCAAAATCCGCTGTTTCAGGATCCTTTTTTCAAACGCTTCTTTGATCTCCCGGA
>JBFICP010000219.1:0-5606 GCA_041581935.1 Gammaproteobacteria bacterium
GCGAGCAGAGAAGAGAAGTGGTTGGCGAGTGCCGGAATATCCTCGGCATGCTCGCGCAGCGGCGGCACCATAATGGCGAGGACGTTGAGACGGAAGAAAAGATCTTCGCGAAAGTTTCCGTCTTTCAACTCGCTCGCCAGCTGCCGGTTGGTGGCCGCGATGACCCGCGCGTTGACCGGTACCTCGCGATCGGCGCCTACCGGGCGCACGCGCTTCTCCTCCAGCGTGCGCAGGAGCTTCGCCTGCATGGCCAACGACATCTCGGAAATTTCGTCGAGGAACAACGTACCATCGCGAGCATAGCTGAACAGGCCCTCGCGACTCGAGTGAGCGCTGGTGAATGCGCCTCTGGTGTGCCCGAAGAGCTCACTTTCGAGAAGCTCCGGCGAGATAGACCCACAGTTGACCGGCACGAAAGGACCGCTGCGTTCGCTCAACTCATGAATGGCGCGCGCGACCAACTCCTTGCCGGTGCCAGTCTCGCCTTCGATGAGCACCGTCGAGGCGGTTGGCGCAACACGACGTACCACCGCACACACATCGCAGATGGCGGTGCTCGTGCCGACGATGCCCTCGATACCCTCGGGCTGAACTTCGCGCTTGAGCAGGAAGTTCTCGCGGGCCATGCGCCGTCGTTCGAGACATCGACGCACCGCCGACATCATCTGCTCGACACGAAAGGGCTTGAGAAGAAAATCGGAAGCGCCGCTTCGAAGCGCCGCGATGGATGTTTCCAGATCCGCGTAAGCGGTCATGACGATGACGTCGGTGGTCACGTCCTGATTGCGCAACTGCTCGAGCCACTGCACCCCCGACTCGCCGGGCAGGCGGATATCGACAATCAGCAGATCGAAATGATAGCGCCGGCGGAGCTCCTCGGCGGACTCGACGCTGTCGGCCGACTCGACCAGCGCGCACTCCTGCTCCAAGGCCTTCTGCAGAAAATTGCGCATGCCGGGCTCGTCGTCCACGACCAGCACGGCCGCCGAGCGCCCGGCACCGGCCACGCGCTCGGAGAGCGGGTCGGCCCAAGTGGAAGCATCGCTGACAGTGGACATGGCGTCGGCTCTCCCCAGCCCCGGCGACCTGCCGGTTCGGCCCGGCCGCGATCCCGGCGGGTAGCCTCGCCGGATCCCGGAACGGTTTAATTTGTCTTGGTTTGCCACGGTTCGGACCCGTCACTGGGTCAATTTGCACCAAGCACGGGGCGTGGCACCGGGTCAGAACGGCCAGTTTATGCCACATGGCGCCGCATCTGCAAAGCGCCGGCCGGCGCTGGCATCCATCTTGCTGCGCCGCTCGTACCGGCCTTGGCGGCCTCATCGGGGTCGCATTCGTCGGGCTGTCGGCCTCGCCATGGCCCTCGGCATGGCAGCGCCGTTTCTGGCAGTATTCTCGGTTTGCATTCTCGTTTTCGTGAAGGCCACGGGTGAGCATCATTGAACGGCACCGGCATTTGCCGGCGGGACATACGCTTCGAGACGACATTACCGGCGTGGTGCTGGCCGGTGGCCGCGCGCGGCGCATGGGCGGCGAGGACAAAGGGCTGATCTCGGTCGGCGGCCAGGCGATGGTCGTGCACGCCCTCAAGGGGCTTGCGCCCCAGGTAGGCACGATGCTCATCAATGCGAATCGCAACCGCGAGCATTACACAAGGCTCGGGGCCGAGTTCGGACGGTGCGAGGTGGTGGCGGACACGGACGATTCCTTTGCCGGCCCGCTCGCCGGCATGGCCAGTGCCATGCAGCGGGCGCAGACGCGTTATATTCTCACCGTACCCTGTGACTCGCCTCTGCTCGCGCCGGATCTGGCCGAGCGTTTGCTCGACGCCCTGCTCGCCGAGGATGCGGAGATCGGCGTTGCCCACGACGGCACTCGTATGCAACCGGTCTTCGCGTTACTGGATTGCGGGCTTCGCGCCAGCATCGAGAACTACCTGAAATCCGGCGGACGCAAGATTGATGCCTGGTACGCCGGGCGACGGGTGGCGAACGCGGGCTTCGAGGATCATCCGGAAATGTTCTTGAACATCAACACGCCAGAGGATCGCGACCTGCTCGAGAAGCGGATGACAGGAGCGCAGCGATGCTGACGAACGCTCATGTGCCCATCGTTGGATTCGCCGCCTTCAGCGGCACGGGCAAGACGACGCTTCTCAAACGACTGCTGCCGCTGTTGAGCGCGCGGGGACTGCGGGTCGGCATGGTCAAGCATGCCCATCACAGCTTCGACGTGGATCACCCGGGCAAGGACAGCTACGAGCTGCGCAAGTCGGGCGCGGCGCAAATGCTGGTCGCGTCACGGGCGCGCTGGGCGCTGGTGGTGGAGCAGCCGCGTGACCGCGAGCCGCGCCTCGACGAGGTACTCCTGGAGCTGGACCAGGCGGCGCTCGATCTGATTCTCGTGGAAGGCTTCAAAGACGAGCGCTTTGCGAAAATCGAGCTGCATCGGCCGAGCCTGCGCCGACCGCTGCTTTTCCCACAAGACGATTCCATCATCGCGGTGGCGAGCGACGCGCCGCTCGATGACCCGACCGAGCTGCCGCAGCTGGACCTCAATCGCCCCGAGGACATCGCCGCATTCATCGTAGACTACGTGCTGTCGGAAAATGCGGTGCCGCCAACCACCGGCAGCGTGGCGGACGGAAACGCCTAGTCCGTCCGCACTTCGATGATCCGCGCATCCCCATGAGCAAGATACAGCCAACTCCACCGCAAGACTGTTACAGCAGTGATCCCGCGCTGTTGCCGGTGGCCGAGGCGCGTGCGCGTATCGACGCCTTCGTCACATCGATATCGGGCGTCGAGCGGGTGGCCTTGCGCGATGCCCTCGGCCGGATTCTGGCCGAACCCGTCATCTCGCCGGTGAGCGTGCCGGGACACACGAATTCCGCCATGGACGGATACGCGTTCGCCGGTACGGATCTGCCACCCGAGGGCCATCGCCGACTGCGGGTGCTCGGTACCGCCTGGGCCGGCCGGCCTTATCCCGGGCAGGTATCACCGGGTGCCGCGGTACGCGTCATGACCGGCGCCGTGATGCCGGAGGGCGCCGACACGGTCATCATGAAAGAGCAAGTGGACGAAGGCATCGACGCGCAAGGGGAGACCATCATCGTAGGCGGCGGTCACCGTGCCGGCCAGAACGTGCGCCAGGCGGGCGAAGACATTGCCATGGGAAGTCTCGTGCTCGACGAGGGCAAACGGATCGGGCCCGCAGAGCTCGGCCTGTTGGCATCGCTCGGTATCGGCGAGGTCAATGTCAAGCGCCGAGTTCGGGTGGCGTTCTTCTCCACGGGCGACGAGCTGCGAGCCGTCGGCGAATCCCTGGAGCCCGGAGACGTCTACGACAGCAACCGTTACATTCTTTATGGCATGCTCACGCGCCTCGGGATCGAGACCATCGACATGGGCGTGGTGCGCGACGAACCCGAGGCGGTGCGCAATGCCTTTCGCGAAGCCGCACGCTTGGGCGACGTCATTGTCAGCACCGGCGGCGCATCCACCGGTGAAGCCGATTACATTGCGCAAACTCTGACCGAGCTCGGGGAAGTCCGCTTCTGGCGCGTCGCCATTCGTCCGGGTCGACCACTCGCCTTCGGTCGCGTGGAGAATGCGCTGTTTTTCGGCCTGCCCGGGAACCCGGTGGCGGTGATGGTGACGTTCTATCAGCTCGTTCAACCGGCGCTCTTACGCGTGATGGGCAGCCGCGACCCGCAGCCTAATCCGACACTGCGGGCCACGTGCGTATCGCGACTGCGAAAGAAACCCGGACGTGTGGAAGTTTATCGCGCCGTACTCGAGCACGACGTGGACGGCCGACCGACGGTGCGCAGCACCGGCAAGACCGGCTCGGGGCTGCTTCACACCATGAGCGATGCCAACTGCTTCATCCTACTGCCGGAAGACGGTGAAAGCGTCGAGCCGGGTGCCGAGGTCGAGGTGCAGCCGTTTTTCGGACTCACCTGAATCCTGCCCCGACGACAGCGACTTCGGAGCCGAACATGAACGATCAGAAAAAGGCGCGCAGCTTCAAACCGCTCGCCATCGCGGTGCTGACCATTTCCGACTCGCGCACCGAGGCCAGCGACAAGTCCGGGGCGCTGATTGCGGCAAGACTCACATCGGCGGGTCACACGCTCGCCGAGAAACGCATCGTTCCGGATGACATTTACAAAATTCGCGCGGTCGTATCCGGCTGGATCGCCGATGAACGCGTAAATGTCGTCATCAGCACCGGCGGCACCGGCGTCACCGGGCGCGACGGAACACCCGAGGCGATCAAGCCACTCCTCGACAAGGAGATCGATGGGTTCGGCGAGGTGTTCCGAACGCTGTCCTACGATGAGATCAAGACATCGACACTGCAGTCGCGGGCGCTCGCCGGCGTAGCCAACGCCACCTACATTTTCTGTCTGCCCGGTTCCTCGGGCGCCTGCAAAACGGCGTGGGACGCGATTATCGCGGCGCAACTCGATTATCGAACCCGCCCGTGCAACCTCGTCGAGCTCATGCCGCGCCTTCTCGAGACCTGACGCGTCGAGCCGGCGCTAAACGCTTCACGCCCTCTTGATGAAGCTGATGGCAAACAGCAGCACCACCGCCCCGACCACCGCGGTAATCAGCGAACCAATGATGTTACTCGCGCTCAGTCCGACAAGACCGAACAGAAATCCACCGAGCAGCGCGCCGATGACGCCGACGATCATATTGCCGACGAGCCCGAATCCCCGCCCCTTCATCAAATTGCCCGCAATCCAGCCGGCGACGACACCGATCAGCAAGAATCCAACCAGGCTCGTGATATCCATTTTTTCTCCTCGGTCGCGTATTACGCTCTCAGGCTTGGAGCTCCGGCAGGTCACGGTATAGCTCCAACGCCTCCGGGTTGGCGAGGGCGTCCTTGTTTTTGACTTCCTGCCCGTGCACGACGTGACGCACGGCGATCTCGACGATCTTGTTGTTCTTGGTCCGCGGGATGTCCGCCACCTGCACGATTCGGGCCGGCACGTGGCGTGGCGTCGTGTTGCGTCGAATCTGGTCCCTGATGCGCTCACGCAGCGTGTCGTCGAGCGTCAACCCTTCACGCAGCATCACGAACAGCACGACGCGCACGTCGTCGTCCCAATCCTGTCCGATGACGATGGACTCGATCACCTCGTCGAGCTTCTCTACCTGGCGGTAAATCTCCGCGGTGCCGATGCGCACGCCGCCGGGATTGAGAACGGCATCGGAGCGCCCGTAGACGATCATTCCGCCGCGCTCGGTGAGCGTCACGTAGTCGCCGTGGCACCACACACCGGGAAATTTCTCGAAGTAGGCGCTCAGGTACTTGCTGCCGTCGGGGTCGTTCCAGAAGCCCACCGGCATGGACGGAAACGGCGATCGGCACACGAGTTCGCCCTTGGTGCCGACGACGGGTTTGCCGTTTTCGTCGTAAGCGGCCACATCCATGCCAAGACCGATGCATTGAATCTCTCCCCGATAGACGGGCAGCGTCGGATTGCCCAGCGCGAAGCACGAGATGATGTCGGTGCCGCCGGTTATCGAGGAAAGACAGATGTCATCCTTGATGTGCTCGTAGACGAAATCGAAGCTCTCCGGCAC
>JBFICP010000220.1:0-5602 GCA_041581935.1 Gammaproteobacteria bacterium
CGGGCGCGACCTCGGAGAAACAGGCGTGGGAGGTGTTCCGACCGGCGCGCTTGATGGTGAAGCGAACGCCGGAACTGGCCGAGCACTACGGCCTCGAGGTGAACGCCGCGACGCTGACGAGGCTATCGGACGCGTCGCGTTTCGAGCCGCTGATCGGAAACCCTGGTGACGGCGCATCGCCGCACTGCGTCGTGGTGGACGAGTACCACGAGCATGTCAACGATGACCTGTACAACACCATGATTACCGGCATGGGCGCCCGTGACCAGCCGCTGATGTTCATCATTACCACCGCGGGCAGCAATGTCGGCGGACCCTGTTACGACAAGCGCGGCCAGGTGATCCGGGTGCTGAACGGCGCGATTCAGAACGACGAGTTGTTCGGCCTGATCTATACCCTTGACGACGACGACGAGTGGACCGACGAGCGCAATCTGCGCAAGGCGAACCCGAATTATGACGTCTCCGTCAGCAAGGACTATCTGCGCTCGCGCTTGCTCGACGCCATGCAAAGCGCCCGGCGGCAAGCGGTGTTTCAGACGAAGCATCTGAACCGATGGGTCGGCGCCCGCAATGCATGGATGGATCTGCAAGCGTGGAATCGGGCCCCGGCGCGGAAAACGCTCGAGGAGCTCGCCACGCGGCACTGCTTTGGGGCGCTCGACTTGGCCAGCAAGGTGGACGTCGCCGCGTTGCTGCTGGTGTTTCCGCCTATCGAGGCCGACCCGCACTGGCACGTGCACGGGCGATATTATTTGCCCGAGAAGCAGGCCGAGGACTCGCACGTCAACGGATCCCACTATGATGCTTGGGCCAAGCAGGGATTGATGACGCTGACCGACGGCTGGGTGATCGATTTCGACCGGATCATGGAAGACATGATCGATCTGGGATCCCGGGTGCAGGTGGCGGAGTGGGTTTACGACCCATGGCAGGCCACGCACCTGGCCAATACCATGGAAAAGGAAGGCGTTACCATGGTGGAGATGGCGCACACCGTCAAGAATCTGAGCGAACCCATGAAAGAAGTCGAATCATTGGTCCTACAACGCAAGCTCGCGCACGGCGGTTGCCCGGTTTTGACCTGGATGGCGTCCAATGTGGTGGCGAAGCTGGACCGCAAGGACAACATCTATCCAACAAAAGAGCAGAACGAGAACAAAATCGATGGTGTCGTTGCTTTGATCATGGGGGTCGGGCGCGCGATCCGCTATGACGAGGAGGAAAGCGTCTACGAGACACGCGGGATCATGACCCTATGAGATTCTGGCCGTTCGGCCGCCGCGAGGCGCGCAACAATTCGGTGATGAGCAGCGACCCGTGGGATGCGCTGCGCGGTATTTTCGGTGTGGGGTCAGGAACGCCCGCGGGCGTGTCGATCAGCGAAGATAACGCCATGACCCTGAGCGCGGTTTATGCCTGCGTGCGGGTGCTGGCAGAAACGGTGGCCAGTCTTCCGCTCAAGGTCTATGACCGGACCGGCACCGGGCGCAAGTCGACGCCCGGGACACCGTATTACACGCTTCTGCACGATCGCCCGAACGAGTGCCAAACATCATTCGTTTGGCGCGAAACGGCCATGGCGCACGCGCTGCTATGGGGGAACGCTTATAGCCTGATCGTTCGCAACGGGCGCGGCATCGCGAGCGCGCTGATTCCGCAGGATCCCTGGTCTGTCACGCCAGAGCTCATTGACGGGGTGCTCAGCTATCGCTTGCGCCTGGATGGCGGCGGCGAGGAACGCATTGCGGCGACAAACATGCTTCACATTCCTGCGCTGAGCATGAATGGGATATCGGGTATTCGGCCCATTTCCTACTGGAAAAACGCCATGGGCCTGGCGAAAGCGACCGAGGATTTCGGTTCGCGGTTCTTTGCGAACGACTCCCGGCCGGGAATATTCATCGAGATGCCCGGCAAGCTGACGATCGAGCGCCAGGCCGCGCTGCAAAAGGATTTCGAGGAAAAGTACCAGGGCCTGGGCAATCGGCACCGCGCGCTCATCGGCGAGCAGGGGATGAAAATACACCCGGTGATGATTCCGCCGGAAGACGCGCAGTACCTGGAGACGCGAAAATTCCAGGTATCGGAGATATGCCGTATCTTCCGCGTGCCACCGCACATGGTGGCGGATCTCGAAAAAGCGACATTCTCCAACATCGAGCACCAGGACCTCGCTTTTGCCAAGCACACGGTTCGCCCGTGGGTCACGCGCTGGGAGCAGGAGCTCAATTTCAAGCTGTTCCCGGGCGGCCGATCGTTCGCAGAGTACGACCTGAACGGGCTTTTGCGCGGCGACTTCCGGTCCCGCACGGAAGGGTACAACCTGGGTATAAACGGTGGATGGATGACCCGCAACGAAGCGCGCAAGCTCGAGAATTTCGAGCCGATAGCCGGATTGGACGAGCCGCTGCAGCCGCTGAACATGGTCGGCGCCGGTACCGACACAACGAACGATGGGAGCGACGATGGCGATGCTTAAAGAGATTCTGCCGACCCGCGGGATCGAGATTCGAGCCGCGGACGATGGCGCAACGGTGGTGACGGGCTATGCCGCCGTGTTCAATTCCGACTCGGTTGATTTCGGCGACATGGTGGAGCGCGTGGCGCCCGGCGCCTTCGCCGCGACCCTGGCCGATGGCCACGATATCTATGCGCTGGCCGACCACGACGAGGCGCGGCGCCTGGCAAGGCGCAAAAACGACTCGCTGGCGCTCGCCGAGGATGCGCACGGCCTGCGCGTTTCCATTACGCTTCCCGACACATCCCTTGGCCGGGATGTGGCCGAGGAGGTGCGCACGGGACTGCTGGACGCTATGTCGTTCGGTTTCTACGTGCGCGACCAGCGATGGACCGAGACCGAGGACCGCATTGTGCGAACGCTCTTGGATGTGGAGCTGCTGGAGGTATCGGCCGTGAGTTTTCCGGCCTACCCCGCCACGTCGCTAGAAGCCACGCGCCGGTCCCTCGTGCACTGGCGCACGGCTCGGCAAATTTCCCGAGCGGCGATTTCGCGCTGTCGTCGTCGTCTGTTTCGCCTCGAGGCGGCAGACAAGCTTGCGCGCGGTTGACGGCTCGCACCCGTCTACCACAACAGCACTTACTTTCAGTCCGCAGAGGAATCTACCCAGATGAAAATTCAACAGTTGTACGACCAGCGAGCCAAGCTGGTGGAAGAAGCGCGAGCGGTGCTCGACAAGGTGACCGATGACACGCCCGATGGCGAGATGAAAGAGATTGAGGCGCGTTTCGACCAGATGATGGACGATGCCGAGGCGATCAAAAAGCGCATCGATCGAGAGGAACGACTGATCGGCCAGGAAACCGCACTCGACGAGGTGGCCGAAAGGCGCGCCGCACGGCGCACGATCTCGGGCGAGCAGCGGAGCGTCGACGAGCATCTTGACCAGGTGATGGACGAGATGAAAGTGTTTGGCAAGTTTCTGCGCGGCGGGCATATGTGCCTGTCCGATCAGGAACGTCGCGCGCTGCATTCTGTCGTAATGACGCCCGATAATATCGGCGCCGGGGGCATTGCCGAGGTGCGTGCCCAGGGCGTCGGCGATACCGGATCCGGCGCGGAACTGGTGCCCGAGGGTTTCATCGCGATTCTGGAATCCGCCATGCTCGCTTTCGGCGGTGTCCGCGGCGTCTCGACGGTCCGAGGCACCGCGACCGGCGGCGATTTGCCGTACCCGACCTCAAACGACACAGGGAACGAGGGCGAGCTGCTGGCGGAGCACGCCACCGCCGCGGCCCAGGATGTTGGCTACGGGAACGTGATCCTGGGCGCGTACAAGTTTTCCTCGAAAGTCGTGCGCGTGTCCTATGAGCTGCTGCAGGACTCGGCGATCGATATTGCCGCGGATGTGGGCGACAAACTGGGCGAGCGCATCGCGCGAATCACCAATCGCAAGTTCACACTCGGCACGGGTACCGGTGAACCGAAAGGCGTGGTGGTCGCGGCCGTCGAGGGCAAGGAAACGGCGTCGACGAACGCTTTCACCGTCGCCGAGCTGCAGGACCTCATCCATAGCGTGGATCAGTCCTACAGGCCGTCGGGAACGTTCATGATGAACGACTCCTACGTCAAGCAGGTGGCCAAATTCACCGTGTCCACGACCGACAACCGGCCGATATGGGTTCCAAGCACCCGGGAAGGCGAACCGGACCGAATCCTTGGCTATCCGTATGTGACCAACAATCACATGGCCAGCGCGCTGACGGCAAGCACCTACGGCATTCTGTTTGGGGACTTTTCCAAGTACCTCATCCGCGATGTTCGGCAGGTGTTTCTGGTTCGCTTGAACGAGCTGTACGCGACCCAGGGCCAGGTGGGGTTCGTGGCATTTTCGCGCCACGACGGCGACCTGTTGGACGCGGGCACCAATCCGCTCAAATCCATGCAGTTGGCCACGTCTTAAACGCCCGCGTTTTGGGCCACAAAGCAAAGGGCCGCCCGCCGTCGGGCGGCCCGGGGGACGCCATGAAAATTCGCATGCTGACGAGCCAGGTGGGCGATGGAATCGGGCACCGGGCGGCCGGGACCGTGATCGACGTGGACAAGCAAGAAGCTTTGCGACTGATCCGGAACAAGTTGGCGGAACCGGTGAAGGAAGTTCGCGAGAAGGCCGTGCGCCGATGAGTAAATTTACGGGATTGATGCTGGCCATGCCTGCCTATCAAGGCGTCCACGCGCGCACCGCGCTGTCTCTTTGGAACACCGCGCAGCATTTCAAAGAGCACGATATAAAGTGCGACCTGGCAATTAAATCTGGCAGCGCCCTGGTTGGCGACGCCCGAAATCATCTGGTGGCGGGTTTCCTGGCTCTGGGTGCGCAGCACTTCACGCACCTGCTATTCGTGGACTCGGACTTGTCGTGGACATCCGAGGACGCGCTTAAGTTCGTGATGCGCCAGTTGCTGTCAGACGTGCCGATCGCGTGCGGGACCTACCGAAAGAAGTTTCAGGATCTCGGCAACAGGGCGTATGCGGTCAATTTCGAGGATGTGCCCGAGCCGGTACAGAACGAGCACGGTTTGCTGCGGGTTCGCATGGGTCCAGGTGGGTGGATCTGCATTCGCCGCGACGCGCTCGAGCAGATGGTCGCGGCCTATCCCGAGTTGAGGGTGCGCGACGACCCGGGCATGCCGCCGGAATGCGAGGAGTATCATTACGACCTGTTCGGTCACGTGCACCTCGAGGACGGGCGCAAGCTATCGGAGGACTACAGCTTTGGTTATCGCTGGGAGCAATTGGGCGGCCAGGTATGGCTGGACCCGAATCTTAAGCTGGACCATTGGGGCACCTATTGCTGGGAGCACAACGTCGCCGCGGATTGCTTTACCCTGAAGGGCGACTCGGCTGATGGGAGCTCGGCGGCGTGAATTTGACCGTTGAGACGCCGCCGGCGGTCGAACCCGTGACTTTGACCGAGGCGAAAGCGCATTTGCGTGTCGACACGACCGATCATGACGCGACGATCACGGCACTGATCACCGCGGCGCGGGAGTTTGTGGAAAAGTACAGTGGCCGCGCGCTTATCGACCAGACTCTGTCGGTGCAATACGCCGCGTTTACGCACCGCCTGATGATGCCACG
>JBFICP010000221.1:0-5600 GCA_041581935.1 Gammaproteobacteria bacterium
CGGCGGGCGCGCGGCAGTGTCATGCAGATGGTGGCCTTCGGCCTCGGCATCATGATGCTGCTGCTGATCAGCCTGGTGCGCGGCGATCTGCTGGCCGAATGGCGCGAGAATCTGCCGCCGGATGCCCCCAACTACTTCCTCGTCAACGTGCAGCCCGAGGAGGTCGAGGGCGTTCGGGCGCTGCTGGCGGAGTACGGACTCACTTCGGCGGACCTGTATCCGATGGTGCGCGGGCGCCTGATGGCCATCAACGACCGGCCCGTGAACCCGGACGATTATCCCGACACGCGCGGCCAGCGCCTGGCCGCACGGGATTTCAATCTGTCCTGGAATGCCGAGCCCGGTCCCGGCAACCGCATCGTCGCGGGCCGCTGGTGGACGCCGGACGAGCACGGCACACCGCTGCTCTCGGTCGAGACCGGCATCGGCGAGGTGCTCGGATTCGGGGTCGGCGACTCGCTGACCTTTCAGATCGGCGGACAGACGGTCACCGCCGCGGTGCAGAGCGCGCGCACCGTCGATTGGGATTCCTTCAAGGTGAATTTCTTCGTGGTCGCGCCGCCGGGGCTGCTCGACGACTATCCCGCCACCTACATCACCAGCTTCCATCTGCCGCAGGACAGCCGCGGGGCGCTCATCGAGCTCGTGCGGCGCTTTCCGAGTATCACCATCATCGACGTGGACGCGCTGCTGTCGAAGGTGCGCGAGATCATGGAGCGCGCCGACCAGGGCATGCGCTACGTGTTCCTGTTCACGCTGCTGGCGGGATTCACCGTGCTGCTGGCGGCCATCCAGTCGACGCTCGACGAGCGGCGCCACGAAAGCGCCATTCTCAGAACTCTGGGCGCCGATCGCAGCGACGTGCGCCGCGGGCTGCTGGCGGAATTCCTCACCCTGGGGGCGCTCGCCGGCGGCATCGCCGCGTTTGCCGCGACGCTGCTGAGCGCGTGGCTGGCCGCCCAGGTGTTCCACTTTCCCTACCAGGGCAATCCCTGGGTATGGCTGACGGGCATCGTCGGTGGCAGCCTGGGAATCGGATTCGCCGGCCTGCTCGGAACCCGCGGGGTGCTGCGCTATCCGCCCATGGAGAGCCTGCGGCGGCTGTGACGCGGCGGTAAAAACGTCAAATATTTGACGAAACGCCAAGAATCCGACGTCAAATTTCCGTCGAATCCGCCTTTGGCACCGTGATCGGGCCCGAAAAATCGCCGTCGGCGCCCGGGGCGCTTACATCGCCCTGGAATAATTACAATAGATTCAATGTAGTACGGAATTTCCTAGTCTTGTGCCAACCACGGACCCGGAGTTGGCACGGGTTCTGCAATATAGACGGCAACCCCCTCCTCCTCCCTGTTGCAGGGCGCGCAAAGCGCCCTTTTTTTTGCCTGTCATTGGCAGAATCGGCACGCCGGGGGCGTGCCTGCAGGTGGGCGCGCTCGCGCCTGCCGGAGGCCCCGGTTATAGTCGCGGGCATGTCTGCCAGGTGGTTGACGATTGGCGCGCTGGCGATCGGGGTGCTGGTGGCCATGGTGGGCTGCGCGGGATTGGCGAGCGGCCCGAAGCTCTTCGTGCAGACCCAGCACGACGACGACATCGCGTTCAACAACTACGCCCGTTACGCGTGGGTGCGCGACGACGCGGCCCGCGTCAATCCCGTCTTTCGCCAATACCCCGAGCTGCCCGGTCTGATCGGCGTGGCGGTGGACCGCGAGCTCGCGGCCAAGGGGTTCGAGAAGAGCCCGGCGGAGGCCGCCGACTTTCTCGTCGCCATGAGCGCCAGCGTTCAGGACGTCGTCGTGATCTCCAAGCACCGCTACCAGGGCTGGTCGCACGGCTACAACCGCGCCGGTCTCAGCAATGTCAACACCGCCAACCGGATGCTCAAGATGGCCGAGGGCACCCTGATGCTCGAGATCATCGACGTCGCGAGCGAGGGCGTGGTGTGGCAGTCCCGGGCCGCGGGCGTGGTTGCCCGCCACGAGGGCATCGAGAAGACCGTCGACGCGGCGGTGAGTCGCATGCTGGAGAAATTTCCGCCGCAATCCTGACGACGGCTCCGCCATCGGTTCGTGCGGCTGTGCAGCACGATCACCGATCGCGGTAGAATACGCCCCCTTTTTCGAGGAGCTTTCATGCGCGCAGTATCGGCAGGCGACGTCGACGGGCGATCACGGAACTTCGCCCTCGGCATCGACGGCTTCGACTACGCCGATCTGTCGAGTCCGGAGGGCCTCGATCGGCTGCTGCGGGCCTTCGACCAGGATCTCAGCAGTGCCGACGCCGATTTGTTCCGCGCCTACGTCGACTATCGCGAGAGCAAGGGTGCGAACCTCGGTGACATCGAGACTTCGGAGCTACTGGTGGCGCTCGCACCTCACGTCGGTGCCTTCGTTGCGCGGCTTTTCTGCGTCGAGGACGAGCGGCGTGAGACCATCGAGCGCACGCGCCACGACTACGCGGCGCTGTTCACCTACAAGCGCGCCGTCGTCGACAAGGTGGGCGCGAAGTTCAAAAACGAGAACACGAGCGACTGGGATCTCGACAAGGTCGACAGCGATCTCGAGCTTCTCAAGCGCACGACCTCTCCCGAGGGCACCGAGGATCGCGATGACGAGTGCGCATCCAGCGTCGTCGCGGCCCGGCTCGCGAATCTCGCCGGCCATTACCAAAAGCTCGCCAAGGGCAAGCCCGGTGATATCGAGGACGCGGACGCGCAGGTCGAAGAGCTGCGCGAGCACCTGCATTTGAATCCGCAGGCGGCGCGGACGTTCGCCGCGGCGCGCGCCATCGAGGATCCTCTGGAATTCGTCACCCATCTGCTGGGCTACGTCGAGCGCTGGACCTACGCGGCGATGAAGGATCCGGTGCTCGCGGCCCGCGTCGAGGGCTGGGTCGTTTTTCAGACCCTGCCGCGCACGGATTTCTCGCAGCTCGTGCACTTCGACACCCGCACCAACGGCCCGATCACGTCGATTACGGCCAACGAGCACGAGCTTCGAAAGCGCGACGGTTTCATGCTCACCGACGCGCGCATGAGCGAACGCGAGGTGTGGTACGAGGTCGATCACTGCATCTACTGCCACGATCGCGATCGCGACTCGTGCTCGAAGGGCATGCGCCACAAGAGCGGCGAGCTGCATGTGAATCCGCTCGGCGTGACGCTCATCGGCTGCCCGCTCGAAGAAAAGATCTCCGAGGCCCACATGCTCAAACGCGATGGCGACAATATCGGATCGCTCGCGTTGATCATGATCGACAATCCGCTGTGCCCGGGCACCGGCCACCGAATCTGCAACGACTGCATGAAGGGCTGCATTTATCAGAAAGTCGCGCCGGTAAATATTCCGCAGATCGAAACCAACGTGCTTACCGACGTCCTGGACATGCCTCTGGGGCTCGAGATGTACATCCTGCTGACGCGCTGGAATCCCTTGAACGTGAAACGCCCGGTGGCACTTGCGTACAACGGTAAGAAGGTGCTGGTGGTCGGCATGGGACCGGCCGGCTATACGCTCGCCCACTACCTACTGAATGAAGGGTTCGCGGTAATCGGCATCGACGCGCTCAAGATCGAACCGCTGCCGACCGAGCTCACCGGCGACTCGGATCTCCTGCCCGAGGCGGTGCGCGACTTCACCACGATCTACGAGGATCTCGACAAGCGCGTCATGGCCGGCTTCGGCGGCGTGGCGGAATACGGCATCACGGTCCGCTGGGACAAGAACTTCTTGAAGATCATTTACCTGTCGCTCGCGCGGCGCAGAAACTTCAAGGTCTACGGCGGTGTGCGCTTCGGCGGGACGCTGACCATCGAGGACGCCTGGCGTCTCGGCTTCGACCACGTGGCGATCGCCTCGGGCGCCGGCAAGCCGACCATCATCAATCTCAAGAACAATCTGATCCGCGGCATTCGCAAGGCATCGGATTTTCTGATGGCGCTGCAGCTCACCGGGGCGGCGAAGAAATCCTCTCTCGCCAATCTGCAGGTGCGCCTGCCGGCCGGCGTCATCGGCGGGGGCTTGACCGCCATAGACACCGCCACGGAGCTCGTCGCTTACTATCCGGTGCAGGTGGAGAAAATTCTGGATCGGTACGAGACGCTGGTCGAAAGGCACGGCGAAGACGGCGTGCGCTCGCGCTACGACGACGAAGAGGCCGCAATCCTCGACGAGTTTCTCGCCCACGGCCGGTCGATACGCGCTGAGCGCGAGAAGGCGCGTCGCGAGGGACACGAGCCCGACTTTCTGCCCCTGATCGAATCCTGGGGCGGCGTGACGCTTTTCTACCGCAAGGAACTCAGCGACTCACCCGCCTATCGGCAGAATCACGAAGAGGTGCAGAAGGCGCTCGAGGAAGGCATTCGCTATGCACCGTGCATGAATCCGGTCGAAGCGATCGCCGATGAGAACGATCATCTGCGTGCGGTCGTGTTCGAACGCCAGGTCAGCGAAGACGGTCGCTGGCGCGCCCAAGGCGCGCCCGTGGAAGTGCCCCTGCGAAGCCTCATGGTGGCGGCGGGCACATCGCCCAACATCATCTACGAGACCGAGCACCAAGGGACCTTCGCGCTCGACGGCAAATTCTTCCGCCGCTTCGAGCCGCGCTGGAACGGCAAACGTCCGACCCTCGAGGCCGTCGACGACGGCACCATTCCGAAGCTTGCTTCGCCGGCACCGTTCACGTCCTACGAGCGCGACGGCAAGTACATCAGCTTTTTCGGTGACAACCATCCCGTCTACGCGGGTAACGTGGTCAAGGCCATGGCGAGCGCGAAGGACGGCTACCCCTATATCGTGCGCCTGTTCGAAAAGGAGCTCGGCTCGCTGGCACCTGACGGTCAGGCCGAACGCGACGCGGCACTGGAATCTTTGAAATGCGCGCTCGACGACGAGCTCGTCGCCACCGTGCAGGCCGTGCACCGGCTGACGCCGGCCATCGTCGAAGTCGTGGCGCGCGCACCCATGGCGGCGCGTAAGTTCCACCCGGGACAGTTCTACCGCATTCAGAATCTCGAGAGCGAGGCACCGGTGGTCGAGGACACCTCGCTCGCCGCGGAGGGGCTCGCGCTGACCGGCGCCTGGGTGGATCGCGACCAGGGGCTCATCTCGCTCATCACTCTCGAGATGGGCACGTCATCGAAGCTGTGCGCGCTCTGGGAGCCCGGAGACAAGATCGTCGTCATGGGTCCCACCGGCACGCCCACCGAGATCCCGGACGACGAAACCGTGTTGCTCGCGGGCGGCGGGCTCGGCAACGCGGTGCTGTTCTCCATCGGCAAGGCCATGCGTGAGGCCGGTAACCGGGTCATCTATTTCGCCGGCTACAAGACCAACGAAGGCGTATTCAAAGTCGAGGAGATCGAGGCCGCCTCCGACATCGTGGTGTGGGCTGTCGATCCCCTTCCCGGCGCGCAGGCGATCCCGACCACGCGCCCCCAGGACAAGAGCTTCGTCGGCAACATCGTCGAAGCGATGCTTGCCTATGCCAAGGGTGAGCTCGGAGATGTGCCGATAGCGCTCGGAGATGTCGATCGCATCATCGCCATCGGCTCAGACGGCATGATGGCGGCAGTCAAGGCTGCTCGCTACGGCGTGCTCGCA
>JBFICP010000222.1:0-5585 GCA_041581935.1 Gammaproteobacteria bacterium
CCGCGTCGGGCGGCGACTTCGAATGCCCGCAGAGCATTGAGAGGCGGCAGTCGCGCGGCCATGAGGGCACCTCGAAGCAATAATTTTTCTAAGTCATAGGCCAAAAAATATCCATTTGTCAATAAGTATGGCTTCGGCGATTCTGCGCCTGTCGATAGCCATTGTGGACCCAAGGTCCATCGAAGGAGTCAAGCCATGACCACCACCGCATTGAAGAACCGCGCCGCGATGGCGTCGCCGAGTGTCGCCGGGTCGTTCACCAGAGTCTCGGAAACCGTGCGGAAGTGGCGCGAGCGCGCCCGCAGCCGAAGGCAACTCGCCGAGATGTCCGAGACGATGCTCGCAGACATCGGCGTCAGCCTCTCGGCGGCACGCGCGGAAGCCGGCAAACCTTTCTGGAGAGCTTGAGTCGCCGGCGACCCCGCTCCCCTCTCGTAGGCAGCGAGCCTGCCCGCGAACCCGCAGCGTATCGGCGAGCACGCTCGCTGCCGAGAGGGGATCGATACCATGGTGCGGAGATTCTGCGATGATCGCCGCACGGTGCGATTTCTGAAACTGATTTTTCCGCTCGGCGTGATGCTGATCGGGCTGCCGCTCGCAGGGATTGCTCTTGCGGGAAAGCCCTTCGGTCCTTACCTCGAGTTTCCGCCGCGAACCGAACATGTCGCCCATGCGGGTTTTTCGTGGTGGGCGTTCGCGGCGACCGCGCTGCTCGTCGTGGCCGCGGTATTTCCCTTCGCCAGCCGGATCGTCCGGCACTGGGCAACCGCCGAAGCCGGCTCGGCACCGATGGCGCGCTTTCCCTGGTGGGGCTGGCTCGCTACCGCGTGGCTCGTCGCAGTATGGATTCTCGCGTGGAGCCGGTTCGCGTGGTTCGCGCCGCTGCAGTCCTTCACGTTCAGCATGCTGTGGCTCGGCTACATCGTGATTGTCAACGCGCTCACCCGGAAGCGCACGGGGCGCTGCATGTTGACCGCCCGCCCGGGGTATTTTCTCGTCCTGTTTCCCGCGAGCGCGGCGTTCTGGTGGTTTTTCGAGTTCCTCAACCGATTCGTGCAGAACTGGTACTACGTCGGCGTCGACAATCTTTCGGCCTGGGACTATTTCTGGCAGGCGACGCTGCCCTTCGCGACCGTTCTGCCGGCGGTCCTCGGGACTCGCGAGCTGCTGGCGTCCTTCCCGTGTCTCGTCGCCGGTCTAGACAGCGCCTGGCGGCTCGCCTGGCTGCGCTCGAAGCGCCTCGCGTGGGTCCTGCTCGCGGTCTTTGCGGCGGGTCTCGCCGCGGTCGGCGTGTGGCCGAATGCGCTGTACTCAATGCTCTGGCTCGCGCCGCTCGCACTGGCGACGGCGCTGCAGATCATCATGGGCGAAGCGTCGGTGCTCGACGAGCCTGCCGAGGGCGACTGGCGGATGTTCTGGCAGGTGGCGGTGGCGGGGCTGGTGTGCGGAGTGTTCTGGGAGATGTGGAACTTTGGCAGCCTGGCCCATTGGGAGTACTCGGTGCCTTTCGTGCACCGCCTCGAGATCTTCCACATGCCGCTGCTGGGATACAGCGGTTATCTGCCCTTCGGTCTCGAATGCCTGGCGGTCGCCCGGCTGCTCGACCTCCTGTGGCAGGGCCGCGCTGCGCGCTGAGCCGGTCAGGGCTCGGTCGGCCCACCGGCTTCCGGCGCCAGGCAAAGCGGCAGCAGGGTTTCGAGATCCCCGGGGGTGATACCGAGGTCCGAGAGTGTCACCGTCCTTTCGTCGACCACGTTGTCATCGCGCATGAGGACGACCTGATCCTCGGTGAGCGGAGGATTCGGCAGCACCGAGAGCAGCTTCGCCTGCAGCACCCACACACCGAATGGAACGGGCAGAAGCAGGCGCCGGCGGCCGCGATGCGCCAGGACGGCTTCGATGATGGCCCGGTAGGTGAGCACTCGCTCTCCTCCCAGCTCACTCACCGCGGCGCGAGTCTTCTCATCGTCGAGAATCCGCGCGACGGCCTCGGCGACGTCGCCGACATAAACCGGTTGCAGTCGTGTTGTGCCGCCGCCGAACAGTGGGAATACCGGTGAGAGCCGCGAGATGGTGTCGATGGTGCTGAGCAAGGCATCGTTCGGACCGAACAGCACGCTCGGGCGAACCAACGTCGCATCGGGGAAGCATTCGCGCACCACGCGTTCGCCGTCAGCACGTGCGCGCACATAGGCGGACGGAGAGGCCGATTCGACGCCGATACCGGAGATGTGCACGAGTCGTTCGACGTCTGCGCGTGCCGCGCCACGTGCCAGGTTCGCGGCGCCCCGCACGTGCACCGACTCGAACGTGTCGGCTCCCCGTTCCACGTACAGGCCAACCGCATTGACGACCGCCCGCGAACCGTCGAGCGCCGCCTGCACCGACGCCTCGTCCCTGATGTCGACGCGTACCGACTGCGGTGACCGGGTGTCGGTGACAGTGCGCGTGCGATCGGGGCGGCGAGCGGCAACGCGGACGTCGTGTCCCTGTTCCTGCAGTGTTCGCACGATGGCCGAACCGAGAAACCCGGTCCCGCCGAACACCGTGACTACCGTTGCCGGCATTTGGGCCCCGTCGGGTAAGATTGCCGAGCGATGCGCACGGTTAGTATATCTGCGAAACGCGATGTTCGGCACATGACGGGGCGCCGATCGTCGATGCGCGCGGTCGCTTCCCTGGTGCTGACAGGGTGTCTGCTTGCCGGCGGGTCCGCTGTCGCGCGCGAAGTGTCTCTGCCGCTGCGTTTCGACAAAGCCCTGGTGGAGGCGCTCCTAGTCGGCCAACTCTTCACGGGACCGGGGCGTACGCTGACGGCGTTGAAGGACGGATCCGGATGCAACTATCTGGTTCTCTCGGAGCCGGACCTGCGGGGTGTCGAAGGATTGCTGCGTATTCGCAGTGCCGCCAGGGGGCGGGTCGCGACCGCCATCGGCAGCCAGTGTCTTGTGCTGGTCGAGTGGACGGGCTTTGTAGAGACCGACCACAAGGCCACGCTGGACCGGCAACGTTCACGGGTGGAATTTCGAACCGTGGACTCGCGTCTGCTCAACGACGACGGCGAGCCGGCGACCTTTGCGGGCGCCATCTGGGGCTGGGTATCGGACCACGTTTATCCACGCCTCGATACCCTCAGCGTGGATCTGCACGCGCCGCTCGAGGAAATTCGCACGCTGCTGCCCATGGTGCTCGGCGGCGGTGGTGCCGGGCGCGCGCAGGCGATCATCGATTCGCTCGTGTTGCAGACGGTGACGGTGGAGGGCGACGCGCTGACCCTCGACGCGCGCATCGACATACCCGAAATCGCCGTCGGCGTGCCAGCTACCGAGCCTGTGCTGAGCGCCGAAGAGCTCGCGCGATGGCAGCAGGCATGGCAGCAGTGGGACGCCTTTCTGACCTTTGTCATCAAGGCGAGCGCCCGGGATACGACTCGCGACGACACCCGAAGCGCGCTTCTCGACGTGCTGCTGTCTGCGCGCTACGACATCGTCGAGATACTCGCCTCGGGTGCCCGGGGCCCCGATCCGGTCCCCGCGCTCTTCGTGCAAACGTGGGAACGGCTGGCACCGGTGCTGAGAGAAATGCACACCGGCCTGCCCGGCGAGACTGCGCTCAAGTACCTGAGCTTCATCGCCGCCGCCGACGCCCTGGAAGCCGTTCAGGGCCTGGGCCCCGGATCGGGACTCGATATCAGCGCCGACGGACTGCGGCGCATGGCGCGCATCATCGCGCCGGCGAATACGGAAGATCCTCTCATCCGCGGCCTCGGCGTCGACCCCGAGCTGCGCTCACTGATGGGATTCGGGCCTGCGATCTCGCTGCCGCAGGCGGGCGGCGGTGCGTGGTGGATTGATGGCATCGTGCGCGTCGCGCGCGCGAGCGCGCGCATCGATCCAATGCTCGTGGTCAAACTCAACCTGTGGGTGCCGGACTACAACAATGCCAGCGGATACCTGCCGTTGGTCGAAGAACTGCTCGGGCAGACGACCAGGCTGACGATGAGCAAGGGAAAGGTGCCAGCCAATCACGCGAAGCTGTTTCACGATCTGGTGCTCGCGACCGCCTGGAAGGAAAGCTGCTGGCGCCAGTTCGTGCGACGGCAGGGACAGGTCAAAACCCTCGAATCGGTAACCGGCGCGCTCGGCATGATGCAGGTCGATCCGAACGCCTGGCGCGGATTTTACGATATCGTCCATTTGACCGGGGACATCGGTTATAACGCCCGCGCCGGCGCGGACATTCTCGCCCACTACCTCACGCATTACGCGATCCGAAAGGGTGAGGACAACTACGGTATTCCCGATGCGCTGGCACGCGCGACCTACGCCATTTATAACGGTGGTCCTTCCCACCGGAATCGTTATCGAGTAAAGAACACGAAGCGATCCTTGCGTGCAATCGACGCCTCGTTCTATAAGAAATATTTGACAATAAAGGCCGGGAACTCACACGAGGTCATGACCTGCTACCTGGAATGACGCGAGGGCTCAATCAGGCGGGTGTGAGTGAAGGCCTCGGTGATTGCCGTGTTTAGCGTCGCCCGGTCATCGCGCTTTCACGCTGTCGGTTGTACCTCGGGTGTGGTAATGGCAGGCTGCGACGAAGCCGATCATCGATAACAGTGCACCTCGAGGTACGTATTCCCGTGCTCGGCGGACGATCCCGGATAGCATGAGCTACGACCGACCTTACGATGGCCTCAAGGTTCTCGACTTCAGTCAGGGAATCGCCGGGCCCTACTGTGGGGCACTGATGGCGCTCTACGGCGCCGACGTCATCAAGATCGAGCCACCGACAGGCGATTGGGCAAGAAAGCTCGGTACCGATTACGCCGGTCATTCGGTGCTGGATATATGCGCTAACCGCGGCAAGCGAAGCATCGCGCTCGATCTCAAGCACGCCGAAGGGCGCGCCGTGGCGCAGACACTTGCCGGCGAAACCGACGTTCTCATCGAAGGTTTTAGACCCGGTGTCGCCGATCGGCTCGGAATCGGATATGCCGAAATCAACGAACGCAATCCGCGTGTGCTCTATCTTTCGGTGAGCGGTTACGGGCAGCGGGGGCCGTTGCGCGAGGAGCCGTGCACGGACACCGTCATGCAGGCGTTCTCGGGGCTCATGTCCGTCAATAAAGGAAACGACGGCGCACCGCACCGCGTCGGCTTCCTTATCGTCGATATGGTGACGGGGCTATACGCGTATCAGGCGTTGGCAACTGCACTGCATGCGCGTCGTGGGGTCGCGCACGGCCGTCATATCGATGTCAGCCTGATGCAGTCGGCGGCAGCCATCCAGGCTGCAAAAATCTCGGAGTTTGCGCTCGCGGATGGTGAGCCGCGGGTGCTCAATGCGCCGGCGGGAACTTACCCTACGAGCGATGGCTGGATCGCCATCACGCTCGTCACCGACGCTCACTGGGTAGCGATCTGCAAAGGGCTCGGCTTGCCCGGACTTATCGACGATCCGCGATTCATCGATTTTGAAACACGTGCCGAGCACCTGACGGCGCTCATCGAAATTCTCAACGATCGCCTGAAAACCAAAACGACGACGCATTGGTGCAGGCGCCTGGTAGAAGCCGGTGC
>JBFICP010000223.1:0-5547 GCA_041581935.1 Gammaproteobacteria bacterium
GAGCGGCGAGTCGCTGAAATCCATCATTCGCGAGGGGCGCCGCCTGTCCGAGGCCGATGTCCTCGACGTGCTGCTGCCGTTGCTGCGATCGCTCGCCCGCTTTCACAACGAGGGCTTCATTCACAGGGATATCAAACCCGCCAATGTCCTCATCCGGCGCGACGGCACCCCGGTGCTGCTGGACTTCGGCTCGGCGCGACAGACCGTGTCCGGCGAACGCCTGTCATTGACGAGCCTGGTGTCACCCGGATACGCGCCGGTGGAGCAGTACTCCGACAAGGGTGCTCACCAGGGTCCCTGGACCGACATCTACGCGCTCGGCGCGACCTTCTATCATCTGCTGACTGGCCGCATGCCGGCGACCGCCATGGAGCGCACGGCTAGCCTTCACGACGGCAACGATCCGCTGACACCGGCCGGCGTGCTCGCCCGCGGCGCCTACTCCGAAGAGCTCCTCAAGGCCATCGACATTTCCATGAAGCTCATGGAGCACGAGCGTCCACGCAGCGTTTCCGAGCTTCTCGAGCTTCTCCCCGGCGGCACCACGACCACTGTCCACGGCGCGGACGCAACCGGCTCCACCAACGGCTTCACCCATTCCTCAACGGCCCGTCAGGTGACACCGGCGCTCACCCAGAGCCACATGATCGATCCGCAGGCGATCACGGAATTGAACCCCGACGTCGATCAGCCCAATACCGCCACGGCACCGACCACCTCGACGCTCGCGAGCGATACGCAGTCGAGCTCTCTGTACTCCCAGATCTCCGCCCAGATGATGGGCCAGCGCTCGAAACGCCTGCTCATCGTCGACGACGATGCCCGGGTCTGTCGCCTCGTGAAGCGCGTGTCCGAAGGGGTCGGATTCCACACCTTCGCCACCGACAAGCCCACGGATTTTCCCATCGCCTATCAGGGCTTCCGTCCGGACGTGATCGTGCTGGATCTGCAAATGGGCCAATCCGACGGCGTCGAGCTGCTGCGCTACCTGGCGGACAAGAACGCCGAGGAAGCCATCGTGCTCATGAGCGGCGTCGACCAGCGCATCATTGATACGGCGGCAAGACTCGGAAAGTCGCTCGGGCTCAACGTCGTCAACGTGCTGCACAAGCCCATCGACATCAACGTGCTGCGTACCGAGCTGGGGCCGCTGGCTGAAGGCACCATCACGCTCGGTCCCGGTGGACCGCTGCACGAGAAAGATCTGGAACGCGCGATCCTCGAAAATCAGATCACCGTGCACTACCAGCCGAAGATCGCGCTCAAATCAGGGCGGGTCACCGGTGTCGAAGCGCTGGTACGCTGGTGGCAGTCGACGGAAGAGCTGATACCGCCGGACCGCTTCATTCCGCTCGCGGAGAAGACCGGCCTCATCGATGCGCTCACCCAGCGGGTCCTCGAGACCTCGCTCGCAGACGCCCGCACCTGGAGCGAGAAGTGGCCCGAGCTGACGCTCGCGGTCAATCTATCACCGTCGATGCTCTCGAATCTGGAGCTTCCGGATCGCATCGCCAGTATCGTGCGCTCCTACGAGTTGGACCCGGGGCGCCTCATCCTGGAAGTGACCGAGAGCGGCGCCATGGAGAGTCCCGACCAGACCATGGAAATTCTCGCGCGCCTGCGCTTGAAAGGCGTGCAGCTTTCCATCGACGACTTCGGCGCCGGGCACTCCTCGCTTCTGCAGCTCTATCGCCTGCCTTACGGGGAGCTCAAGATCGAGCGCTCGTTCGTCATCGACGCGCTCGACAGCCAGGAAGCGGCGACCATCATTCATGCCACCATCGAGCTGGGTCACCGTCTCGGTCTCAAAGTGGTCGCCGAGGGCGTCGAAGACAAGCTGACGGCCGAGTGGCTCGCGCAGCTTCAGTGCGACATCGGTCAGGGCAATTTTTTCTCCGCGCCCCTGCCCTCGGCGGAGTTCCTGGCCTGGATGGACGCGTGGGCGGGTAACCAGGGCGGCGAGCAGACACGCAAACGCGGCGCCAACGAGCCTCCCGAGCCGGGCACCGTCGTCAGCCTGTCGGCCTGAGCCCGTTCCCGCCGGCGGCCGAGGCCACCGGCGGAACTCGGCCTTGGCTCAGGCGGCGGACCTGTACGGCCGCGCGGTGCCCGCATCGACCTCGGCGGCGGCCGCGGCCTTTGCCAGGACCGCAGAGGGTCGTCTGACCGTCTCGGAATTGCCACGAAACATGCCGTCGACGAACTCCGGAATCTGCTCGCGGCGCAGACCGATGTCGTTCAGCAACCGATCGTCGAGCGCGTACAGCTCACGCCGTGCCGCGCGGCGCGCCTGGGCACCCTCGAAGGCCGAAAGCCTGCGCGCGAGCCATGCATCGACTCTCAGCAGCACGCGGGACACCGACGCGGCGAAGCGTTCGCCCCGCTCCAGCCAGACCCGCATTATTGGTAAGCGCGCCGAAGCGCTTTTCTCCACGTCGATCATCAGAAACCTCCGAAACATGTGATGAATAAGGATTTGCTGCAATGCAACATGGCAGCTCCCGGAGGCGAAATCAAGGTACGCGACGAATTAATTCCGGGACGCTGTGCGATTTCGCAACCCTCGTGTCGAATTTCCGGACACGGTATGCTGCCCGGCTCCGTTCACGGCAAAACCGGGGACCCAATCAGTGACGCGAATCGCCATACTCGACGACTATCAGAGCACCGCGCTCGGCTGCGCGGACTGGGCTTCGATCCCCGGAGACCCGGAGATCGCGGTTTTCCACCAGCACATTCCCCACCAGGATGCGGTGGCCGAGGCGCTTGCGGACTTCGACGTGGTGGTGGCGATGCGCGAGCGCACGCCGTTCCCCGCGAGCCTCATCGAGCGCCTGCCGAAGCTGCGCCTGCTGGTCACCACGGGCATGCGCAATCTGGCCATCGACATGCAGGCGGCGGCAACCCGGGGGGTGCCGGTGTGCGGCACCGCGCTGCTGCCCTACGCCGCTTTCGAGCACGCCTGGGCGTTGATACTGGCGCTGGTGAAGCGCATCCCCGGCGAGGATCGCCTGATGCGCGCGGGTGGCTGGCAGGGCGGCGTGTCCGGCGGTCTGCACGGCCGGACCCTGGGCATATTGGGGCTCGGCAAGCTCGGCGCCAGGGTGGCCCGGGTGGCGCATGCCTTCGACATGCGCGTCATCGCCTGGAGTCAGAACATGACCGACGCACAGGCCGCCGAGCACGGTGCTACCCGGGTTGAGAAGGATGCCCTGTTCGCCGACGCCGATATCCTCACCATTCACATGGTCCTGAGCGACCGGACCCGCGGCCTCGTCGGCCGGCGCGAGCTCGCGCTCATGAAGCCGACCGCCGTGCTGGTCAATACCTCGCGCGGCCCGATCGTCGACGAGGCGGCGCTGATCGAGGCGCTGCGCTCGGGAACGATTGCCGGCGCCGGTCTGGACGTCTTCGATACCGAGCCATTGCCGGCCGACCATCCGTTGCGCAGTATTGAGAATGCGGTGCTGACCGGACACACGGGCTACGTGATGCAGGAAAACTACGTCCTCAGCTATTCGGAAGCGGTGGAAGACATCAAGGCCTGGCTTGCGGGGCAACCGATTCGCGTGCTGAACGATCTCGGCAAACACGCATGACACATGCGACGCCCGTCGATGCCGTAAAGGCGCTCACGTTCGATGTCTTCGGCACTGTGGTCGACTGGCGCGGCAGTCTCATCGACGAAGGCCGCGCGCTGGCGCGCGAAAAAGGCATCGAAGCGGACTGGGAGGCCTTCGCCGACGCATGGCGCGGCAAGTATCAACCGTCCATGTCCCGGGTGCGTAACGGCGAGGTGCCATGGACGAACCTCGACAGCCTGCATCGCGCCAGTCTCGACGAGCTACTCGAGGAGTTCGGCATCTCGACTCTCGACGAGCGCGACAAGGAGCATCTGAATCGCGCTTGGCACCGCCTGCGGCCATGGCCGGACAGCGTCGAGGGCTTGACGCGTCTCAAGTGTCGATATGTTCTCGCCACGCTCTCGAACGGCAACGTTGCGCTGCTGGTCAACATGGCGAAGAACGCCGGACTTCCCTGGGACGCGGTGCTCGGTGCCGAGGTCGCGAGACATTACAAGCCTCAGCCGGAGGCCTATCTCGTCACCGCCGAGCTCCTCGGCCTCGCCCCTCACGAATGCATGATGGTGGCCGCTCACAACGGCGATCTCGTCGCCGCCAGCCGCCTCGGGTTCCGTACCGCCTTCGTGGCCCGACCGACGGAATACGGCCCGCACCAAAAAGGGGATTTCGAAGCCGAGCACGACTTCGATGTCATCGCCAAATCCTTCACCGACCTGGCCGACACACTCGCCTGTTAGCGCGCAAGGACCACCGACAATGAGCCCAGCCACCCGCCTCAAAGAGCTTCTCGCTGCAAATGAAATCATCATCATGCCCGGCTGCTACGACGCCATGTCGGCGCGACTCATCGAGCGTGCCGGCTTCAAGGCAACCTTCATGGGCGGCTTCGCGGTCTCGGCATCGCGCATCGGCATGCCGGATGCCGGGCTCATCTCATACGCGGAGATGCTCGATCAGGGCGCCAACATCTGTGCGGCGGTGTCGATCCCGGTCATCGGCGACGGGGACACCGGTTACGGGAATGCACTCAACGTGCAGCGCACGGTACGCGGCTATGCACGCGCCGGTTTTGCCTGCGTGATGATCGAAGACCAGGTGGCGCCGAAGCGCTGTGGACACACGCGCGGCAAGCGGACGGTGGATCGCGCCGAAGCGTTCGCCCGGGTGCAGGCGGCCGTCGATGCCCGCGAGGCCGGCGCCGACATACTCATCATGGCGCGCACGGACGCCAACGCTACCGAAGGCTTCGACGAGGCGCTCGAGCGCGCTCGGGTTTTCACCGAAATCGGTGTCGACATCACGTTTCTCGAAGCGCCCAGGAACGAAGAGCAGATGCGCGCCTACTGCGAAGGTGTTCCGGGGCACAAAATGGCCAACATGGTCGAGCAGGGTGATACGCCGGTGCTGAGCCCCCGGGCCCTGAACGACATCGGCTACCGTATTGCCATTTATCCCATCACGCTCATGCTGGCCGGCATTCACGCCATGGAGCAGACGCTCGCCGCACTCGCCGCGGGCGAAGCGCCCGCCGATACGGCCGAGTTCGCGCACCTGCGCGACATCGTCGGTTTCCCCGAGTACTACGAAGCGGAGAAACGCTATGCCGCGGACTGATGTGACGACGCGCAACCAGCCACTCGGCGGCAACGAGATGCCGCGATTCGGCGGTCCCGCCACCATGATGCGCCTGCCGACGCAGTCCGATGCCCAGGGGCTCGATGCCTGTTTCGTCGGCGTGCCATTCGACATCGGCACCTCGAACCGCGCCGGCGCGCGCTTCGGCCCGCGCTCGATCCGTGCGGAGTCCGCTCTCATCCGGCCTTACAACATGGCCACGCGTGCGGCCCCCTTCGACAGTCTGCAGGTCGCCGATATCGGCGATGTCGCCATCAACACCTTCAACCTGGCTGCCAGCATCGACATCATCGAGAAAGCCTACGACGGCATCGTCGCCGACGGATGC
>JBFICP010000224.1:0-5544 GCA_041581935.1 Gammaproteobacteria bacterium
GTGCATGGATCAAAGCAAGCACGAATCGCTCTGCCGCTCATCGTCGAGATATTGAATTCGCGTGCTTTTAGTCACACCCACCATTCGCTGGAGACCGGCGTTGCCGGTAAAATGGCGTCGCCGATGGAGGAGAGGCATGTTTTCACGTAATTCGCTTACCGCTGTTTTTTTGCTCGCCATCGCCCTGGCGCTCGGCGCGTGGTCCTCGAACAGTTACGCCACCTTGCGTTGCTGCTATCACGGTGATGTCGTCGACTCGCAGGCAGTCGACGTCGAAGTAAAGCTCAAAGACGGGCGCAAGGTCTCGTTCGGCGAGCTGTTTCCGGATTTCACGCCTTCGACCTCTTTCTTCACGCTCATGTATCCCGTTTATCGGCTGGATATTGCGCGCGTCGTCTACCCTCATCTGGCGGTCAAGTTCAAGCAGTACGATGGCAATAAAAACGGGTTCATCGAGGAACCGGAGCTCAACGTGCTGTTCATGGAGGAAGCCGCACGCGGGCTCGATCATCCCGTCGTTCAGATCGGTGGCGAAACCCGTTTGCGAGCCGTTTTCGTAACGGCCGGAGACATCGACGGCCTCATACGTCTCGTGAACCGCCGCCGGTCCGAGATGAATTCCGACGCCCGAAAGACTTTCGACGAGATTGATCTGCTGCGCCGCGAATTTCGCCTCGACGGCACCGAGCCCGGCGAGCAGGGAGACTCCTGGCTTTAGTCCGTAGTCGGTGGATCGCGAGGAAGTCGATGTGGCGTCGCATCCTCGTGTTTGGGGTTTTGACGGACACGCACGCAGTCGAAGCGTCACGCCGGCACGCTCAACGCCCGGGTTGCGCGATGAGTTGAGTGCGCCGCGGCGCCGCCGACTTGCGATGCCCGCAGGTCGATCCGGCGCCAGGCCGGGCAGCGCAAATTCCGGCGGGTTGCTCCGGCTATCGAAGGATCCCGAGTTTTAAGCCGATAGCAGTCGGGCGGGCCGCTATCGGAGTGTCTATTCTTGACTGGAATCATCGTGTCTATCCCCGGAACCGAAGCGGGTGTCGAATGCCGACGCGGATCGCCACGGGGTCGGCCGGACTGGCTTCATGAGGTGCGTCAATGGGCGAGCAAGCCCTCGGTTTGTCTGAGGCGGTGCCGTTTGCGGTGTTGCTCGCGTGACGATGCGGCGCTGGCTTGGAAAGATCGCCGGGGGCGGTGATGCGTCCCCGTCGTCGTCCGAGCGCGCCGAAGCGCCGGCAGACCTCATGGATCTGGCGATCGCTTCGCACCAGGCCGGGGATCTCGCCGCCGCCGAAATCCGCTATCGCGAACATCTCGCTTTGCACGGCGACGACCCGCGAGCTCTGCATCTGCTCGGAGTCTTGCTCGCCCAAAGTGGTCAGCCGCAGCACGCTCACGACCTCATAGAGCGTGCCGTCGCTCTCGACGCGAGCAATGCGGCAGTGCGGGTCGACCTCGGCAACGTTTGCATGCTGCTCGGGCAGGCCGCCGAGGCCGTTGACGCCTACCGCTCGGCCACCGCGCTCGAGCCGGAAAACGCCGCCGGCTGGAGCAACCTCGCCTCCGCGCTATTCGGCCAGGGCGATGTAGCCGGGGCAATCGATGCCTGCCGCCAGGCGCTGGCTGCGAATCCGTCCAATCCGGATACGCTCGGCAATCTGGCCAATACGCTGCGTGCATGCGGAGCCGGTGAGGATGCAGAGACGGCGTGTCGTCGCGCGATAGCGCTGGCGCCGCGCCACGTCGGCGCGTGCCAGACACTTGGACGTATTCTCCTCGACCGCGGCGAACCCGAAGCAGCACTCGAGTGTCTGCGCACCGTCGTGGATGCGCAGCCGGAAAATCCCTTTGGCCACGCCTGGCTCGGGGTCGCGCTCGATCACAACGGGGACGGCGACGCCGCGATGGCCGAATGCACGAAGGCCGTCGAGCTGGCGCCCGCCGAGCCGGAGGTGCATGCCGTTCTGGCCGGGGTGTTGTGGCGGGCGCGAAAGCTCGACGAGGCGGTGGACGCGTACCGACGGGCGGTCGATCGCGATCCCGCGCGTCTCGAGCCACGGGCCAATCTCGCCGCGCTGCTCGAGAGCATGAGCCGGCTCGATGAGGCTCACAAAGAAGCCGACGCGGGCCTCGACCACCATCCCGACGACGCCTATCTCAACCTCATTGCAGCACGCTGCGTGCGCCGCGCAGGCGATCGGAAAGCGGCTTTGCGCCGACTCGAGGCGGTGGATGCGAGTGGTGCCCCGCTCGACTTGCAGGCCAAGATCCGCTACGAGCTTGGCCAGCTCAACGATGCTCTGGGGGACCCGGCGCGCGCGAGCGAGGAATTTCGTGAAGCCAATGCCCTCGCTGCCGCCAGTCCGGAATCGCGAACCGCAAACAAGGCCCGATATCTCAACGAGATCGCTGCGGCGGGCGTGATCGTGCCGCGCCTCGCGGCGGTTGCCGACCTGGCGTCGGCTCCCGGTGTTGATGAGTCACCCGCATTCGTAGTGGGATTTCCGCGATCGGGCACGACGCTGAGCGATCAGATCATCGACAGCCATCCCGGTGCGCGAGTGCTTTCGGAAAAGCCGGTGGTGGACAAGGTCGTCGACTGGGTGGCGCGCCACACCGTTGGTTACCCGGCAGGCCTCGAGAGCATCACGCCGGAAGCGATCGCGGACCTGCGAGTCACCTACAACACGATGGCAAGCTCATACGTCCAAGTGGCGCCCGGCGAGCTTCTGGTCGACCGCTACCCCCTGAACCTCGTGCGACTTCCGGCCATCTGGCGGTTGTTTCCCCGCGCACGCATCGTGCTTGCGCTGCGCCATCCTTGCGATGTGGTGCTGAGCTGCTACATGCAGCACTTCGCTCTCAACGACGCCATGGCTTCCTTTCTGAGCATCGAGGATAGTGCGCGGCTTTACGATTCGGTAATGGGTCTTTGGAGGACCTGCACCGAGCACCTGGAAATGAAGATCCACGTGCTGCGCTACGAGTCTTTGGTGGAAAATTTCGCGGGCGAGGTGCGGACACTGCTCGATTTTCTCGGTTTGCCCTGGAGCGATCGCGTTCTCCACTTCGCGGAGCATGCCAAGACGCGAGGTGACATCAACACGCCGAGCTACCATCAGGTAACGCGCGGTATCTACACCGATGCCCGTGAGCGCTGGCGCCGCTATGCCGAGTCCATGGCGCCTGTGCTGCCGGTGCTGGCGCCGTGGGTCGAGCACTTCGGCTACTCTCTGGAGCGCCACGCACCATAATTTTATCGTTCAAAGACGAATGCTGACATGGGAGCGGCATACCATGGCCAAAGATCTATCGGAACTACAGGACGAGGTGATTGCCCGCGGATATACGCATGACTTCACCAGTGAGTGCAGGTCGTCGGGCATAGAGAACGCGGGCGAGCTTCGGATCGTAGAATCTGTATCTTTTGATTGCGGCACCGACCCGGGTGACGACGCGACCATCTATCTGATCGAATCGGGCCGCGGACAGAAGGGCTATGTGATGCTGTAAGACAGCTTTCACACTGACCCGCGAACGGCGGCTTTCATCGACGCGCTGCTCGCTCGTACCAGCGATAAGGGTTGAACGCGATATTCACCGATTCCGAGTGATTTTTACGGTAAAACCCAAACGCGGATCCCGATGTTGGGTACAGCTCATCCGGACATCACGAGCACCCAGAAATGTCTCGCGGTTCTTCGCTTAATTAACCACGAAAGGGGCGGGCAGTCACAACGTCGGGAGCGCGGCGCTATTCGAACCTCCGCCGCCCGCACAATTCGCTATCGCGTCAGGTTGACGATTTTCGCTATCGACGGTACGCGCGCTTCATCCAGGACGAAAAGCATGTAGTGACCGGGGGGTGCGGTCTGCGGGCCGACGGGCGCACGACTGATGTGCAGGGAGTGAGCGCCGTAGTCACCGCTGTAGACGATGGGTAGCTGGACGACCCTCTGGTTCATGTCGTAGGAGTGGGTCATGGAGCCAAGGGCCACCAGCACAATTTCCGAAATCGGCGTTTTTTCGCCGGTGAGCAGCCAGAAGTAATCACCCAGCTTGAACGACGGCTGCGTCAGCAGCAGGTTCGGCCGGGGCTTCAACATGTAGTCGGGATAGTAATAACGGAAGTCCGACTTCTCGCTGCCCGGCTGACCGCCGTCGTTGCCGCCACCGAGAAAGATTCGTCCATCGGGTAGCAGCGCGCTGATGGTGTGATAGCCGCGGGTTTCCGGCATCTCAACGGTACCCCGTGTCAGGCTGAAGTTGTTCGCGGGGTCCAGATATTGCGCATAGCCCGGATTGTCGCCAAAGTCGTTATGGCCGGCGATGATCAGGACGCGGCTGTCCGGCAGCAGGACCGTAGACGCGTGGTGGCGCCGGATCTTCATATCGATGCTCGCCAGCCATTGATCGGCAACCGGATCGTAGATGTCGATGCTGTGCTCAAGCGGGCTCTCGTGCTGACCTCCCAGCATCACGATGGCACCGTTGCCATAACCCCAATCGCCATTCAGGCGGATAGGCAGCATTGCCGTGGTGGTTCCATGATTCGGCATCTGCAGCTTTTCGGATCGGGGACGCGGCTGCAGGCTTACCTTCCAGCGTGGCGATCCCTCGGTGGACATGAGCACCGGCAGACCGGCCTCGCCCATCATGAGCACATCGAACGTCCCCTCCGCTACGCTGCTGGGAAGCTGAAACACGTGGGAATAGTCACGGTTGTAGACTGCCAGGGGCGTATCCTGGTGCTGAGACAGCACCTGCCAGCCGCCGATCGCGGGATCGAATACCTCCACGCTCCTGTTCTGGATTTGCGCCGGCATCACCATCTCGAGGCCGGAAGTGACCAATATTCTGCCATCGGCCAGACGCGTGGTGGTCGGGTACCAGCGGACCCCCGGTCCGGTAAAGCCCAACTGCCCCGGGCCGATCATGTTGGGCAGCGTCGACCAGCTGTCCGTTGCCGGGTTGAAGGCCAGAGAATCGGAGAACCCGAACACGGCGGCGAAGTCCTCGAGCCCGGCGGGCTCGACATTGCCGACATCCTCCCAGGGTGGCGGCCCGTCAGAAACGAGTCGCGTGCCGCCGACGACAATCAGGGATCCGTCCTCGGCCAGCGTGTGCCCGGCGCAGCTGATGACGTCGATCACGTGCCATTGACCGTACTGAACGCCGGGAACATGGTTGGCGAGCGGCGGCGGGTTGGGTGAAACCGTGACCGTATCGGGAAGATCCTCGTCCCGCCAGATCCAGAACGGCGTCGGGGTCATGGTGAAAGCCGGCTCGAAAAAGAACAGCCGCCCATCCGGCAACAGGCTCACGTGGATGGGGCGCTGCGGCGAGCCATCAGCGGCCTGCCACTCAATAGGCCCGGTCAGGTAATCAGGTAGCGGCTCTGCTGGCAGCGCAGGCGCGGCGAGCATCGCACACAGGAAAAGCGATGCGAATAGTCTCCCGAAAGTCATGGCTCCCCCCCGTCTTAACCATGGTCTTACGAATTTTTCGCTATTTTACCCCGAGTAAATAGTTTTACGGAGTAAA
>JBFICP010000225.1:0-5537 GCA_041581935.1 Gammaproteobacteria bacterium
ACGAATCTCCGTTGCCGGCTCATTGGGCGGCGGCGCGTCGGTGAACTCGACGGTGCCGTCGGGCTGAATAACCTTGTAGACCTTCTCCTGAGCCTGCGTGGCGCCGATGCAAACGGCGAGAGCGACAATCGGGACGAGCGGCTTCATGGCCGAGAGAATAGCCAATGCCCTGCGCGCCAACAACAAAAAGCCCCCGGAATCGGGGGCTTATGTTGAATACATGCGACGCCCCGTTGCCAGGGCGAACGGCGCACTCAGAGGCTGTAATACATGTCGAACTCGACCGGGTGCGTGGTCATGCGGAAGCGCGTCAGCTCCTCCATCTTGAGCTCGATGTAGGCATCGATGGTGTCGTTGCTGAACACGTCGCCCGCGAGCAGAAACTCGCGATCGTTGTCGAGCGCGGCCAGCGCCTGATCGAGCGACGCGCACACGGTGGCGATGCCTTTCTCTTCCTCTGGCGGCAGATCGTAGAGATCCTTGTCGAGCGGCGCGCCGGGATCGATCTTGTTCAGTATCCCGTCGACCCCCGCCATCATCATTGCCGTGAACATGAAGTAGGGGTTGCCGTTGGAGTCGGGAAAGCGCACTTCCAATCGGCGCCCCTTGGGGTTCGGGACGTGGGGGATGCGCACCGAAGCCGAGCGGTTTTTCGCCGAGTAAGCGAGCAGCACCGGCGCCTCGAAACCCGGCACCAGGCGCTTGTAGCTGTTGGTGCCGGAATTGGTGAAGGCGTTGAGCGCCCGCGCGTGCTTGAAGATGCCGCCGATGTAGTGCAGCGCCGCCTCGGAAAGCCCGGCGTACTTCTCGCCCGCGAACACGTTCTCGCCACCCTTGGCGAGCGACTGGTGCACGTGCATGCCGTTGCCGTTGTCACCCACCAGCGGCTTCGGCATGAAGGTGGCGGTCTTGCCGTAGGCGTGGGCGACGTTGTGCACGCAGTACTTGAGGATCTGCAGCTCGTCGGCCTTGCGCACCAGCGTGCTGTGGGCGGTGCCGATTTCGGCCTGGCCGGCGGTCGCCACCTCGTGGTGGTGCACCTCGAGGGTCAGCCCCATCTCCTCCATGGCGAGGCACATGGCGGAGCGCACATCGTGCAGCGCGTCCACCGGCGGCACTGGGAAGTAGCCGCCCTTGGGACCGGGCCGGTGACCCATGTTGCCGTCCTCGTAGACGCGCTCGGAGTTCCAGTTGGCTTCCTCGGAATCGATGCGGTACATGGCGCCTTGGGGAGTCGCCGACCAGCGCACATCGTCGAAGATGAAGAACTCGGGCTCGGGTCCGAAATACGCCGTGTCGGCGACACCGGTCGAGCGCAGGTACGCCTCGGCGCGCTTGGCTAGCGAGCGCGGATCGCGCTCGTAGCCCTGCATGGTGCTCGGCTCGACCACGTCGCAGCGCAGATTGAGCGTCGTCTCGTCGGTGAATGGGTCGAGCACGGCGCTGTCCGCGTCGGGCATGAGAATCATGTCCGACTCCTGTATGCCCTTCCATCCGGCGATCGACGAGCCGTCGAACATCTTGCCGTCCTCGAAGAAGTCGGCGTTGAGCACCGAGGCCGGCAGGGACATGTGCATCTCCTTGCCGCGGGTGTCGGTGAAGCGCAGATCGACGAACTTCACCGCTTTTTCCTCAATCGTTTTCAGCACGTCATCTGCGGACATAGCTGGTTCCTCCCAGGTCATTAATACGGGCCAATCAATGGATTCTGTTTAGCAGGAAGCGTGCCAGAGGCCGCTGGCCGTCACCCGTCCGACGGGCGCGGCCCCCGGGCCCTGCACCGGTCCGGGCGAGATGCGAGCATAATCAGGTGCTTGGCCGGACCACCGGGCACCCGCCAGGGTACCGGGGCGCCGGTGTCGCCGACGCGCCGCCGGGCGCGCGACGGACACGGGCGCTTCGCTGAACAGACGAACGCACCATAATGGTGCATATTCTGTCGATACGCACCAATCGGGGGCGCTTAAGAATAGAGCACACGGACCCCGGCAATATCCGGGTCGTCCACCGTGGCCTCGCCGAATGCCGCGGACAGGGCGGCCGCCTGCTCGGGGTCCGCAGCGAGCGCCAGCGGCAGCTCCACCTCGACGTAAATGCGACCGTCGAGATAGTGCAGATCGATACGCCGGATCTGGCGCGCCGCCGGCAGGTGCTGCCAGCGCGCCTCCAGTCGGGCGAGCACCTTGTCGCGCAGACCCAGGTGCTTGCCGGGAGCGGCATGCTCGTCGTCCTCCGGGTCGATGTGCACGGTGACATCGGTGATGTTGTCGAAACGCCGAATGAGCAAGGCGCGCACCGTCTCGCTGATCTGATGGCCTTCGGATACGCTGACTCGGGGATCGCGCAGTATGATATGCACGTCGGCCAGCACCTGGCCTGCCATTTGCCGGGTACGCAGCAGGTGCAGGCTCTCGACACCGTCCACCGACTGAATGGCGTCCCGGATGGCCTCGAGCTGCTCGCCTTCGACGCCGGTATCAATGAGCTCGCTGACGCTGCTCTTGGCGACGTCGAATCCGATCTTGCCGATCATCAGCGCCACCACCACCGCGGCGACGGCGTCCAGGTAGGTGAGTCCCATCAGGGCGCCGGCCACGCCGACGATGACTACCAACGAGGAGATCGCGTCGCTGCGCGAGTGCCATGCGTTGGCCTTCAGCATCTCCGAGCCGAGACGTCGCGCGTAGACCATCGTGTAGTGGTAAATCGCCTCCTTGCTCACGACCGATACGCCCGCGACGGCAATCGCCCAGGCGGCCGGCACCTTGAGCGCCTCGGGGTTCAGCAACGACGTAACGCCGTCGTAGACGATGCCGAGCGCGATGAGGATCAGCGCCACACCGAGCCCGACGGTCGTCGCCGTCTCGATTCGCGCGTGGCCGTAAGGGTGATCTTCGTCGGCTTCGGCGTGGGCGTGCTTGGCGGCGAACAGCACCATCATGTCCGTGGCCAGATCGGAGAGCGAGTGCACGCCGTCGGCGATGAGCGCGTGGGATTGGCTGAGCCAACCGCCGACGATCTTGATGATGCCGAGCATGAGGTCGAGTGCCGAGCCCACCAGCGTCACGCGGCGCACCTGCCGGTAACGCTCGCCGAGCGGCGTCACGTCGGCGACTTCATTCATCGTTGCGCTCCGCGGACATGTCCTCGCCGACCTCCAGCGTCAGCACGATGGCGCCATCCTCCTCGGTCATGTCCAGCACCCGGTGACCATTGATTCGGCACCAGGCGGGGATGTCGCTGCGGGTCCCGGGATCGGTGCAATGCACTTCCAGGATGTCGCCGGGCGCGAGATCGGCGAACTTCTGCTGCACCCGGATTACCGGCATCGGGCAGAGCAGCCGGCGCGCGTCAAGCGTGTACCTGGCTCCCATCCACTACTACCCACTGGAGGCCGCCAGCATTGCGGGGCCCGTGATGATCAGATGTGCCACTCCTCGGGAATATCACTGGCGGGGTAGGGCAAAACACGCATGATGCGCGGCGCGCCGCCGCGAGGCGTCACCTGCACCTCGACAACATCCGCCTCGCGACCCTGGCTGTAGCGCGCCGTCACCCGCGCGGCGAGCTCGAGGTCGTCGTCGTTCACGTCTCCGTCGACAAGCGTCAGAGGACCGCCGTGACTGACGGTTTGAAGATGGGTGAACTCGTGCCGGTAACCTGCCAGGTACTGATTCTCACCGTCCTCCCGGGCGATGATGAGTTTAAAGTGCGGGCGCAGGCGCAAGTGGCGACCGACTTTGAGCAGCATGATGTCGTCGAGCTCGTAGTCCCTCGAGCCCCGGCTCTGCCACAGATCTTTGAGCTTTACCGTGTACTGACGATTGGTGAGAAAGCAGCAGCCGCCGGCCGGCTGCGCGTAGTCACTGAAACCGAAACGCTTGGCAAGTGCCATCTGCGGCTTGCGGGAGCGGCCGTGAAAATCGTAGAGCCCATCGCGCGCTACCCAGCCTTCGCGCTCGGGCAGCGTCTCTGGAAGACGCCTGGCGCACAGAGGTCGCAGCAATCGATCGTGTGCGCCGGACTCACGGGCCACCACCGGCATGGTGTCCTTGCGCTGCGATTTTGGCCGCTGCCCGACGACCTCACCGGTGATCACGAAATCGAATCCGCGTTCCTGCATCCACTCGAACGCCTTGCCGACCATGAACGTCTTGCAGTCGAGGCACGGGTTGAGGTTGGCGCCGTATCCATGGCGCGGATTGATCACGATGCGCTTGTATTCTTCGACCACGTCGACGAAGTGCAGTCGGATGCCGAGCTGCTCGGCCACCCACAGGGCGTTGTTGCGCTTTGGCCGCGCGCGATCCTTGTTGCGGATGGCATGCGTATGCCCCTCGACACAGAAGCCGGTGAAGAAGTTGAGGCCTTCGACGTGAATGCCCTGCTCGATGATGACTCGCGCGGCGAGCATGGAGTCGAGACCGCCGGAGATGAGCGCCACGGCTTTTCGCCGCGGGGCGCTGGCGCGCGTCGGCACACGGGTGGCGGTGCTGGTAGCCGGGGTCAACATGGCGATCGAGTCATCCGGAAATTACTCAAGCCTTTGCGAACATTCTACATCCTGGGCCGCCGACACTTCAGTCGGGAAGGCGCGATTCGCCGGCGAAGAGATCGCCGAGCGCCTCGCGGGCCCGCACGAGATGCATCGCATCGCCGTCGACCAGGACCTCGGCTGCCCGCGGGCGGGTATTGTAGTTCGAGCTCATGACGAAGCCGTAGGCGCCCGCCGATGCCACGGCGAGCAGGTCGCCGGCATCGACGGCCAGGCTCCGCGCCTTGGCGAGAAAGTCCGCCGATTCGCACACCGGACCCACCACATCGACGAGCGTCGTCTCGCCGGCCCCCTGCGCGCGTCGTTCGACCGGTACGATGTCGTGCCATGCGTCGTAGAGCGCCGGGCGCAGCAGATCGTTCATGGCCGCATCGACGACGGCGAAATTGTGCTCGTCACCGTACTTCAGATATTCAACGCGGGTGAGCAACATACCGGCGTCGGCGACGATTGCGCGTCCGGGTTCGACCAGCAGCTCGAGATCGCGTCCCCGCATATGCGTCGCTATGGCCCCCGCGTAGTCGTTCACCGATGGCGGCGTCTCGTTGCCGTATCGCACGCCCAGGCCGCCACCGACGTTGAGATGGGTGATGGAAATACCCGATGCGATCAGCGCGTCGACCAGGGCCAGTGCGCGATCGAGCGCATCAACAAACGGTGCAAGGGATGTGAGTTGCGAGCCAATGTGAAAATCCACGCCCTTGACGATGATATTGTCGAGCGCCGCCGCCAATGAAAAAAGCGCCGGGGCATCGCCGATTGGGACGCCGAACTTGTTCTTCTTCAGACCCGTGGCAATGTGCGGATGCGTATCGGCATCGACATCGGGATTCACGCGCATCGACACCGGTGCGCGTACACCGAGCGCTGCCGCGGCGTCGTTCAGCCGCTCGAGCTCGCCGCGCGATTCGACGTTGAAACAATGAACCCCGACCTCGAGCGCGCGGCGCATCTCGGCTTCACGCTTTCCGACACCGGAGAA
>JBFICP010000226.1:0-5523 GCA_041581935.1 Gammaproteobacteria bacterium
CGACCAACGAGCGACATGAGCTCGCGATGCTCCGACGCGAGCTCGTGGTACACGTGCTCGAATGACGGGTTCACGGCCGCCGCCCGCGGATTCGTGGCACTGGAGGATCAAGCGTCATGAGCGAGCGAAATCTTCTCGTAGAGGATGTCATGAGCACGGACGTCTTCACTTTGGAACGAAATGACAAGCTGAGCATAGCCGATGACGTGATGAAGCAGAAACGTATCAGGCACATTCCGATTCTCGATAGCGACGGTCAGCTGAGCGGGATCATCACGCAACGGGACCTGTTCCGCGGAATTCTTCTTCGATCGCTCGGATTCGGTAGCCGCGCCGAGGAAAAAATGCTCGAAAGCTATTCGGTCAAAGACGCAATGAAAGAGGACCTTATCACCACTACCCCGGACACACCGATTGCCGACGCGGCACGACTGATGCTGAGCAATAAAATCGGTTGCCTGCCGGTCCTCGACGGTGAGCGTCTTGTCGGACTCATCAGCGAAGCCGATTTCGTAAAGCAATTCGCGGGCAACGATTCGTAATCTCAAGCTTGACCTGGATCAAAGGTACCGGTGCATCTCGAAGCTAGCCTTAATAACCTGACAGGAATTCCAGCTGAGAGGTGTCACCATGTCCGGACAGATTCTGGTACCGGTGGACGGATCGGAGCACGCATTCAGGGCGCTCGACGTGGCGTGCAGTGTCGCTAAATCCGAACAAAAGACCATCAGATTGCTGCACGTTGTGCCCAGTAAGGATATCCCCGAGGCACTCAAGCGATATGCGGAGATTGAGCATATTCACGATTCACCGGAGTATCTCTACGAGGCCGCGGTCGCAGAAAACATACTGAATGCCGCGCGCGCAAAGGCAGTCGCCGGTGGCGCCGTCGAAGTCGAGTGCTCAATCGAGCACGGTGAGGCTTCCACCGGCATTCTCGAAGTAGCCTCCCGGGAAAACGTCGATACAATCGTATTGGGCACGCGCGGATTGAGCGATATTCAGGGAATCGTGCTCGGTAGTGTGGCTCACAAGGTGAGCCATGGGGCCCCCTGCCGAGTGATTACAGTCAAATAGCCGTCAAAGCGGGACCGGTCCGTGCCGATCCCGCTCGTCGGTCCGATTTAGGACGCCTTCACCTGAATGCGACGCTGCCTTGCCTTCGCCTCCTTGGTCTTCGGAAGCGTTACTCGAAGCACGCCTTTGGAAAAGGCGGCCTTGATCTTGTCGATGTCAACGCCTTCGGGTACACGGAAGCTGCGCCTCACACTTCCGTAGCTGCGCTCGCTGAGATGGTAGTTCTTTTTCTTTTCTTCGCGTTCCTCGCGTTTCTCGGCGCTCATCAGCAGGATGCCGTCCGAGACATCGAGCTCGATATCCTTCTCGTCGATTCCGGGTAGTTCAACGGAGATCTCGTACTCGGAATCCGATTCCGCGATATCGGCTCTGGTGCCTTGCAGCACGTTTTCGAGCGTGGCGTTTCCGAAACTCCGGAAGGGCTCCAGGTCCATCAGGCTGCCCATGCTTGTGTGGGGCCAGCCCTCGGGGAAGAGCCGGTTGAATGCACGTTCGAATTCCCCGCGCAGGCCGGTCATCGGCGAGTAAAGGGCCGCCATGGGCATCCGACCCTCTTTGCCATTGTCGGCACCCTTTTTCACAGCCACGTTCCCTTTTTTAGCTGCCATTCAAGTATCCTCCTTCTCAAGTTGAACAAAAATACCCACCTGTCTTATATTGGGTCTACCTGGCCGCATGCATTTGACTTCGATCAAATTTCCAGTGTGTGGATGACCGGGCTTGTGAAACACCCCGCGGATGGTGTAAATGCATGTATTGCAGCCCCGGGAGGTAGCGTCGTGTCCGAATCCTTCAGCGGACTCAGTGCATCACAGATGGCTGAGTTGGAAAAAACGCTAAAGAGCCGGCAAGCGGAGCTTCGCGCGGAAGTACGCGGAGAACGCGCCGACTCGGAGAGCGAGCGTGACCGACGCAGTGCCCGCGAGGTGCAGGACCGTGGCGACGAGGCCAATACCGAGCAATGGCGCGAGGCCAATGCCGCCATGATCGGTCATCACGAGGGGGAGATTCAGGGAATCCAGGCAGCTCTTTCGCGTTTGGCTTCGGGTACCTACGGACTGTGCGTCGACTGCGGCGAGGAAATCGGTTTTCAGCGCCTCAAGGCCTGGCCGCTGGCGAATCGCTGCCTCGGTTGCCAGTCGAAGGCTGAATCGGGCTGACGGTTCAAGCCACGAGCACCAGGGGTACCGGTAGAGACTCGAGATAGGTACGTACCGCCGCGTCTTCGAGCTCCGGGCTCTGCTTCGCGAGCACGAGCAGACTGCTCTCACCCGGCACCAGGAGCCGTCCGCGCAGAACCGCGCGATTCTCTGCCACCTGGAGAAATCGCAGCTCCGTCTCATCGACAATTGCCCTCGCTTCGCGCTCGAGACGCCCGGCGTCATCGCCGCCGTGGTGCGGAAGCAGCACCGTCAAACGGCACCCGAGCGCGCGCGTGAGCTTGGCGGCCACGCTGAGGGCTCGCACACCCGCGGAGCCGCCTTCGAACAGCGTCCACACCGGCTTTCGGACCGGCGTCAGGCGCGGCGTTGTCGCCAGCGTCGACGGAATCGGGGCTCTCGTCGGCCGGCTCGGCGGCGGCGCGCCGAGGAGCGTGTGCGCCAGCCCGTGCACAAACGTGACTTCGACGCGGGCCGATGCGGTCAGTGCTTCGCTCAGAATCTGGCCGCGTACGACCCGCACCGTCGATCGTACCGCGCTCGACGCGGTGAGCCGAGCAAGCTCGTGCCTGAGGCGACGGGCTTCGCCCTGAAGCGCTTGGAGCATTCGGCCGCTGTCGATTTCACGGGTCATTCCCGACAACCGGTCGATCTCCCTCGCGACGGGCAGGTCCGCAATGCGCAGAAGGTTTTCGTCCTCGACGAATATGACTTCGAGATCGGTGCCGATGTGCGCAGCCAACGCCGACGCCATTTCGAGTGTCTCGCCGCAGCGCCGGGTCGCACTGATCGCCACCACGATGGGTGTAGTCGTGCCGGTCCCGGTCGATTCAGTCGCCATCGCCCTTGTCGCTGTCGTCGCCTTTGGCGACGAATTCGCGGCGGATTTCCGACAGCTGGATGAGGCGCTCCTCGACACGTGCGTTGATCGAGTTCTTGGCGAATCCACCCTTCTTGAGCCGATCGCCCGCCGGGACCCCCGTCAGGATCTGAATTGCCTCATCGACCGTGGTAACTGCGAAAATGCGAAAATGCTTGTCCTTCACCGCCTGCACGACGTCGTTTCGCAACATCAGGTGCTTCACGTTGGAGTGCGGAATTATGACGCCGTGCTCGCCGGTCAAGCCGCGATTTTGACAGATATCGAAAAACCCTTCGATCTTCTCGTTGACCCCACCGATGGCCTGTACCTGTCCGTGCTGGTTAATGGATCCCGTGATCGCAAAGCTTTGTCGTATGGGCGCGTTGGCGAGGGAGGAAAGCAACGCGCAGAGCTCGGCAAGCGATGCGCTGTCACCATCGATAGAGCCGTAGGACTGCTCGAACACGAGGCTCGCTGCCATGGACACCGGATGCTCCCCCGCGTAGCGGGACATGAGAAAGTTCGAAAGTATCAGCACACCTTTGGAATGGATCGGGCCACCCAGCTCGATCTCACGCTCGATGTCCACGACCTCTCCATCACCGACGCGGGTGGTAGCGGTGATGCGGCCCGGCTGGCCGAACATGAAGTCACCGTGATCGAGCACCGAGAGCCCGTTGATTTGTCCAACGCACTCTCCGTCGGTGTCTATGAATACGGTTCCACGCCTAATCTCTTCCTGCAGACGCATCTGTACACGGCTGAGTCTGTATCGTTGTTGCTCTATGGCATGTTGAATGTCTTTTTCTCCGATGCGCTTGCGATTGGCCTGTTGTGCCCAATAGTCCGCTTCCTTGAGAAGGTCGACGATGCTGCGCCGATGCACTGACAGCTTTTCCGCGTCCTCCGAGATCCGCGATGCGCGCTCGATCACCCGACCGACGGCCTTCCGGTTCATGGGCATGAGTTTCTCGCGTCGCGCGATTGTTGCGATCATTCGCGCGAACTCAATCTGATTCGCCGGTGTGCGCTCGACGTAATCGTCGAAGTCCGCCGCGACCTTGAACAGATTGCCGAAGTCTGATTCGAGCTCGTGGAGGTAGTAGTACAGGTACCGCTCGCCCACCAGCACGACCTTCACGTCCAGGGGAATCGGCTCGGGCTCCAATGTGGTGGTGCTGACGAGGCCCAGCGATCGCTCCGGTGTCTCGATACGGATTTCCCGCGATTGCAGTGCACGTTTCAGACTTTCCCACGCGAACGGCTGCATGAGGACTTTCTGCGCATCGAGAAGCAGGTAACCGCCGTTTGCCCGATGCAGTGCGCCCGCCTTGACCAGGGTGAAATCGGTTACCAGGGTACCCATGTGCGCCTGGTGCTCAATGCTGCCCATCAGATTTCCGTGATTCGGCAGAGTCTCGAGAATGACCGGAGCCCCGCAGGTCTCACAATTGTCCACGAGTAGATTGACCGCGTAGCGCTTGAGCGCAGGGGTCGGCTGACCGATGCCCATCAGGCCGGCGAGCGGCGCCGATTCGGGTGCCGCCAGAAAGTCGTTGACGTGTTGAACGATGTCCTGCTCGACGGCGTCGAGGTGTTTCACGACCGCGACGATGTCGGCGTAAGCTTCGCGCAAGCTGTCGATCAAATGGCCGACAGCGAATCGGGTGATTTCCCGCTGCAGGGACTGGACGCGTTCCCGGGTTTCCTTGTGCCAACCCTGGAATTGACGCAGCAGCTTCTGCAGCTGCTCTTGAAGCTCGGTGATCTCTTTCTGAATGCGCGCCTGCTCGGATTCCGGCAGGTGTTGAAACTGTGTCGGGTCGAGTATCTGTCTCGCTTCGCCGATGGGGGCGAAGGTGAATCCCGCGGGAGTCTCCACGAGCGCGATGCCGCGTTTCAATCCTTCCTGGCGCAGCCCGTCAAGCGCCTGAACCCGCCGTTCACGAAACTCCTCCTCGATCTCCGCGAGCCGCGCGTGCGTATCTTCGTTGTCGAATGCCGCCGGAATGACGCTGCCGAGCTCTTCGACGAGCATCTGCATATCCTTTCGCAGGCGCGCTCCCCGGCCCGCCGGCAGTCGCACGGCGATGGGTTGGCGTGGCTCGGCGAAATTGTGCAGATAGCACCAGTCCGGTGGCTCCGGTTGGGCTCGGGCCAGCTCGCGCACGAGCTCGTCGACGGCGGTGAACTTGCCGACGCCGGGCACGCCGAGCGCGAAGACGTGGTAGCCGGCCCGGCGGATGCCGAGTCCGAAGCGCAAAGCGTCCATGGCCCGGGTCTGGCCGGCGGCGGCGCCGATCTCGTCGAGCTCGTCGCTGCTGATGAAGTCGAGCTGGCGCAGATCGCAGGCCCGGTACAGGGCCTTCGCTGGAAGTGGCTTCGGTGTTCTCATGTTCGTGCCCGGTCGCTGCGCGTCCTTGA
>JBFICP010000227.1:0-5519 GCA_041581935.1 Gammaproteobacteria bacterium
CCTGCGAGCCAGAAAAGCACCGTCCCGCACAGCAGGTGAATCATGAGATTGGTGTACTTGAGCGACCACACGTCGCCGCCACTGGTCAGCCAGTTGGCGACGAAGCTCAACATCGCCACCGGGCGACCGCCGACCCCGATGCCGCGGTTGACGATCACGTCCTGCCAGCTGGCGGCGCCGGTGAGCATACCGCCGAGCGACTCGAGGTTCTCATGGTCGTCGAGCAGCATCGGGCCGTCGAGGCCTGGCCAGTAAACGAGGGCGGTGAGCGCCAGCAACGCCCACAGCGCGGCGCCGGCCAGCCACGCGAGCGGCGGATTCACCTGCGTGCGCGCGTCCATGACTGCGGGGCGTCGATATCTTGCGCGTCACCTGAGCTGATGCCCATACTGCGCGCTCGTAGGTGCACCGAATCGAAGTGCGTTCGCGCTGCGATCCGGGAGGGAGCATGACTGACAGGCTGACAGGAAAGCGCGCGCTGGTGACAGCCGCAGCCCAGGGGATTGGTTTTGCAACGGCGCGGGCATTCGCCGCCGAGGGCGCGCGGGTAATGGCCACCGACGTCAACGAGGACAAGCTCCGGGCGCTCGGCGCAGTCTCCGGAATCGACATTCGCCGTCTCGATGTCACCGACGCGGGTGCGGTGTCCGCCGTCGCCGCCGACGTGGGGCCCCTGGACGTGCTGTTCAACTGCGCCGGATTCGTACATCACGGAAGCATACTGGCGTGTGAAGAATCGGATTGGGACTTCTCTTTCGATCTCAACGTGAAGAGCATGTATTTCATGATCCGCGCGTTTTTACCGGCCATGATCGATGCTGGCGGCGGCTCGATCATCAACATTGCGTCGGTGGCGTCTTCTATTAAGGGTATTGCCAATCGTTGTGTGTACGGCGCCAGTAAGGCCGCCGTTATCGGACTCACCAAATCCGTGGCTGCCGACTTCATTAATCGCGGCATCCGTTGTAACGCAATCTGTCCGGGCACGGTCGAAAGCCCGTCACTTCAGCAACGCATTGCCGCTTTCGACGATCCGCAGCAGGCACGCCGGGAATTCATTGCCCGTCAGCCACTCGGACGTCTGGGCACCGCCGAGGAAATCGCAGCTATGGCGACATATCTCGCGAGTGACGAGTCCGCCTTCACCACGGGAACGACCATGGTGGTGGATGGCGGCGTAACGCTGTAAACGGCCATTCTAGAGCAGTGTAGACTAAGCCGAATAGTTCCAGCGTCGAATAAGGAAAACAATCGTGACGAATCCGAAGTTCGTTTTTTTGAATGATGAGGTTGTGCCCTGGGAAAGTGCCAAGGTGCATGTGTCAACCGCTGCGTTCAAGTTCGGGACAGCGGTATTCGAAGGGTTGAGAGGCTACTGGAACGAGCAGCAGCAGCAGATGTATCTGTTCCAGATGGACGCTCACATGCGACGGCTGGAATTCTCTCAGAAGTTCATGCGGTTCGAAAAGATATACGACGCTGCGTACGTCACCGAGAAGACAATCGAGCTTTTGCGCGCCAATGAGTTCCACGCGACCGTGCACTCCATGGCAACGGTTTTCGTGGATGGATTCGGTGGTCCGACCGTGAGCGGACCCGTGGGTCTCGTCATCACCGCGGCGGCGCGCGGAGGACCCGGGCTACTCGAGCAGGGATGTACCGCTCAGGTCAGTTCGTGGGCGCGGGTACCGGACAACGCCATGCCCATGCGGGTCAAGTGCAACGCCAACTATCAGAACGGGCGCCTCGCCGGCCTGCAGGCCAAGGCCGACGGCTACGATACGGCGCTTCTGCTCAATCTGCGTGGCAAAGTATCCGAGGGTCCGGGGATGTGTTTTTTCATGATACGTGATGGCGTGGCCTGCACACCGCACACGTCGAGCGACATCCTCGAAAGTATCACGCGTGCGACCGTGCTCGAATTGCTCCGGGAGGCCGGAATCGAGGTTCAGGAGCGCGACATCGATCGAAGTGAGATCGCGGCGGCGGAAGAGGCGTTTTTCTGTGGCACGGCATGGGAAATCACCCCCATCGTCTCGATCGACAGACTCAAAGTCGGATCGGGCGAGCCGGGGCCGACGGTTAGAAAACTTCAGGAGCGGTTCTTCAGCATCGCGAGAGGCGAATCCAGCGATTTTCCGCACTGGCGTACGCCGGTGTATGCGAAAGATTAGCTAGCTCGGCCAGCCAACAGATTCAGCGTACATCAGCATCCGGATCTCGTAATACACGAGCAAGCTGTAGATGGCGAACAGTGCGTAGAGTACCCGGTCCACACGTAAAAACGTGAAGATGCACTGATTTGAATAGGCGGCGAGGAGCACCAATCCGACACCCGTGATCAGCGCCTTCACGCCGGCAAACAATCGAACATCCTCGGCGAGAAGCATGTGCATGATTGGATTCGCTTCAGTCGCGACTCCCATCTCGAGCAATGTCAGTGTCAGGATCGCGTCGATTCCGCTCAACACGTAGGTCGTGACGATTACGAAGAGCAAACTGGGGTGGTACCAATCCAGGAACGCGCGGGATTCGTCGGTGGCGCGTCTGACGGCCTTGCGCCTGCCCCGCAGGCTCCAACGCCAGTCCGCCCGAAGCGGATGGCCGCTGCGGCGATCGGTCGGTGCGCGAAGACGTTCGACGTCCAGCTCGCCACGGACATCTGCAAGGCAATCAGGGCGAGGCGAAGAGCCCAGGATTTTCGACGCGATAGATACGCTGATCAATGCACAGGCCTCACACCTCACGGGAGACGCACATCCGATCTTTTCCCAGAATAAGCCGCACGCGTCAAAAAAATTTCTTTCCTGAACGAGGAATTCGCTTCCCGGCGACTGAAGCGCATCCGTCAGCGGCGTTTGAGATTGTTTCTTTCGTTCTCGAGCTCTTTCAGTCGCGCCTCCAGGCGTGAACTTTCATAAAAGTCGCCGCCTGGCTCGTTTCCGGCGAGCTGCAGCTGGTGAATCGCGGCCTCCAGCTCGCCGATTCGATAGTAGTGCTCCGCCAAAGCCATACGGCTGTTCACCGGCTTTCCAATCTGCCTGTACGCCTCCGCCTCGAGTCGGTAGAGCGCGGCGTCCTTGGCGTAGACACGCGAATATTCGTCGAGGATCGATAAAGCGTTCTGCCCCTGCCCGGCGCGTAGCAGTGCGTCCACGTAGCCGCGCACGAGCTGCTTGCTGTCGGGGAACAAGCCGTAGGCATCCCGGTAGATGGCCAGTGCTTGATCGGGCTGGCCGGAGGCGAGCTCCTGTGTCGCCAGCGCCACACGAAAACGCACCTGCTCCGGGTAGGCGGCTATGAGTTCGCGCAGCTCGTTTCTCGCGCGATCGAGCTTCCCCAGCTTGGCCAGCACCAGCGCTCTGCCGTAGAGAAACGCGCCGCGGTCGATCTTCCGGTCGCTCGCGAGCTCCGCCTCGTAGTGAGCGAGCAGGCGTGCGGGGTCGTTCGTCGTCATCACGTTCAATTTGGCACGCGTGAAACCGTAGCCCTCGCTGTCGACGTAGTGTTTGTATGGAAACTGTTCGGCGCGGTTGCGGCTGTCGGATATACGCGATGTGGTCACCGGGTGAGTCGATAGAAACTCCGGCGGCTGGCTGTAGTAGCGTGACGCGAGATCGAGCTTCTCGAAGAATATCGGCATGGCGCGCGGATCGTAACCGGCCGATGCGAGCATATTGATACCGACGCGATCGGCCTCTTTCTCATTCGCGCGCGTGAAGTTGATCTGCGATTGAGTTCCGGCAGCGGCCGCCCCTACGACGGCTGCTTGACCCGCGTCGGGGTTTTGAGTGCCGATGAGGATGCCGGCAATCACTCCGGCAATCGTTGCATATTGAACGCCTTCGGCGGCGGAAATTGCGCGCGCAATGTGGCGTTGCGTGACGTGCGCGATTTCGTGAGCCAGCACCGATGCGAGCTCGCTTTCGGACGTGGTATTGATCATGAGTCCGGAGTTGATGCCGATGTAGCCGCCGGGTATCGCGAACGCGTTTACCTCAGGATCGGCGACTACGAAAAAGTGAAAGTCCGTCGTTCCGCCGGGGTCGCTGGATACGAGCTTGTAGCCGACGCTCTGAATGTAGTCTTCGATTTCCGGATCGTCGATCACGGGCAGCATCGCGCGAATCCGGCGCATGAGCAGCGCGCCGAGCTCGCGCTCCTCGGCCGGTGACATGGTCGTGCTCGAGGCATCGCCGAAATCCGGAAGGCGGTTCTGGGCACCCGTCGCAAAGGGAAGGCATGCGCACAACATTATCGAGGCAAGCCTGCGGGAGAGGCGCAGCCGGCCCCGTCGCCCGGCGATTCGGCGTTGGTCGGAAATGGTGCGCGAGGAGTCGAGTGACATTTGCACAGGTGTAACGGTGCTCGTTAGGATCGATGCCCCGAGCCCGTCGCGGCTGGTTCCGGCAGACGCGATCCTCTCGAATGCACGGTTTTTTGGGGCCGGATAGAGATCATACCGCATCGGCGCGGCCAACGACGCCCTTGGAGATGAATGTAATGAACACGGCACGAAACGCCTTTTATGCCCAGTCCGGCGGCGTCACCGCGGTCATCAACGCCACCGCTGCCGGTGTCATCGAGACCGCGCGCCACCACCCGGACGCGATCGCCAGGGTATACGCCGGGCGTCACGGTATCATCGGCGCGCTCACCGAAGATCTCATCGACACCAGCCGGGAAAGTGAAGCGGCCATCGCGGCGTTGCGCCATACACCCGCCGGCGCTTTCGGATCCTGTCGATATAAGCTGAAGGGACTCGAGGAGAGCCGCGCGCAGTACCAGCGCCTGATCGACGTTTTCAAGGCCCACGATATCGGTTACTTCTTCTACAACGGCGGCGGCGATTCCGCCGATACGGCATACAAGGTGTCCCAGATCGGCAACACGCTCGGCTATCCAATCGTCTGCGTCGGTATTCCCAAAACGGTCGACAACGACTTGGCCGTCACCGACAACTGCCCCGGGTTCGGATCCGTCGCGAAGTATGTGGCCGTATCCATTCGTGAAGCCGCGTTCGATGTCGCATCCATGGCGCTCACGTCCACCAAGGTGTTCGTGCTCGAGGTGATGGGCCGGCACGCCGGCTGGATTGCGGCCGCCGGCGGGCTCGCCGCCGAGCGCGAGGGCGACGCGCCGCAGCTCATCCTGTTCCCCGAGATCGCATTCGACGAGGAGAAGTTTCTTGCCAAGGTCGAGGAATCGGTGCAGGCCAACGGCTACTGCGCAATCGTCGTCTCAGAGGGGGTACGCAACGCCGATGGCAAGTTTCTCTCCGAAGCGGGCACGCGGGATGCGTTCGGGCATGCACAGCTCGGTGGCGTCGCTCCGCTCATCGCCAACCTGATCAAGGATCGATTGAATTACAAGTATCACTGGGCAGTGGCCGACTACCTGCAGCGATCGGCGAGGCACATCGCGTCGGCGACCGACGTCGCGCAGGCTTACGCGCTGGGCTGCTCGGCGGTCGAGCTGGCGGTGCAGGGAAACAACGCGGTGATGCCCGTCATCGTTCG
>JBFICP010000228.1:0-5482 GCA_041581935.1 Gammaproteobacteria bacterium
CATCGGCCATGGCGGCGAGACGGCTCGAGTTGCCGGCGACCACGATGCCGATCTTGTCGGCGGCGATGGCTCCACGGGTCGTGTCGACACCGACCACGCGCGCGCCTTCCCGCCGAATACCGGTGACCTCGCAGTTCTGAATGATGTCGACGCCGCGTGCATCGGCCGCCCGCGCGAACCCCCAGGCGACGGCATCGTGACGCGCGACCCCGCCGCGCGGTTGCATGAGCCCACCGACCACCGGGAAGCGTGCCGTCGGCGAGCAGTCGAGCAGCGGCACCCTGCGGGCCACATCGTCGCGGCCGAGCATCACGGCATCGATGCCGTTCAGACGCATGGCGTTGCCGCGGCGGCTGAATGCGTCGAGCTGTGGATCGCTGTGAGCCAGGTTGATAACGCCGCGCTGACTGAACATGACGTTGAAGTTGAGATCCTGTGAGAGTCCCTCCCAGAGCTTGAGCGAGTGCTCGTAGAAGTGCGCGTTCGCCTCCAGCATGTAGTTGGAACGCACGATCGTGGTGTTGCGACCGGTGTTGCCGCCCCCGAGCCAGCCTTTCTCGAGCACCGCGACATTGGTGATGCCGTGATTTTTCGCGAGGTAGTAAGCGGTCGCGAGCCCGTGCCCGCCGCCGCCGACGATGATGACATCGTAACGCGGGCGCGGATCGGGACTGCGCCACGCGAGCCCCCAGCGCTCGTGGTAGCTGACGGCATTGCGGGCCAGACTGAATACCGAGTAACGCACCTTCACCCCCCACGGCGCAGAACAGCCGGACTATACAAAGCCGCTCCCCGAATCACCAGACAGCGGGAATCAAACCCCTCAACTAAACCGAACACCTGAAACGCAGGGTTCCCCCCTCCCTCGATGGGACGGGGAACAGGGGGGCGGGTGTGGACAAGGAGCGCTCGCAAAAACACCTTACCTTGAACCGGCGATCACCTGGTCCTCGGTCCCTACGGGGACAGGGGGCGGATGAAAACAAGGAGCGCTGGGAATTACGGCTGACCAGAACCTGCGTTGCGCTTCCCCTTAGTCCCCACCGGGAAAGGGGGGTGGGTGAAAACTAAGGAGCGCTGAGATTCACGGCTGACCGGAACCTGCGTTGTGCCTCCGCTCAGTCCCCACGGGGGACAGGGGGGCGGGTGTCGACAAGGAGCGCTCGAGACGCCCCACACCTCGACGTTTGCCCCCAAAAGGGGGGCGAGCCAAGCCTAGAGTAAAAAACGCCCAGCGCTCCCCGCCGGCGGAGCGCGCCCCCCTATCCCGCCCTGGGCGGGATAGGGCGGCGCCCCGTACCAGCCACACCCCGGCACTCGCATCCGTTACTACCGCTGCTCCCTTCCGGGCCTGACGGGGTTTGCAACTTCGCGATGCGAGGGGACCGATACGGGTCGCCATAATTCGCGTCGACGGCTCCCGGCCGCGACGAGAAGATACAGGGAAAACAAGTCGTTGTCAGTGGGCCGCGCTCACGCGCAGGCACGCGTCGTCGCGTTGCTCGACTTGCGGAAGCAGCGCCAAACCGAGCCCCGGCCCTGGCGGTGTGCGAATGAAGCCGTTCTCGATGGGCGGCGGCTGGTCGACGAGCTCGTGGTACCAGCCGTAGTAGAACGCGCGGGTGATTTCCTGCTCGAGCACGTTGGTGCAGGCGAGCGCGAGGTGCGTCGAGCTGGCGAGCGTCACTGGACCCGAGCAGTCGTGAAACGCGATGGGCTTGCCGGCCGCGCCGGCGAGCGTCGCCGCCTGCCGCGCGAAGCTGATGCCGCCGCCCCAGGTCACGTCGACGATGGGAGTCGCCACGTCGCAGGCGTTCACCAGCTCGGCGATCTGCCCCATGCCGCCGAGGGTCTCACCGGCCGCGATGGGCGCGGATGTGCTTTTCACCAGTGCGCCCAGGCTGGTCAGATGATCCATCCATACGGGGTCTTCGATCCAGTCCATGCCGATGGGCTCGAGGGCGGCGGCGATCTTCTGGGCGGCCGCAAGACTCCATAGCCCGTGAAGCTCGGCCTTCAGGCGCATGCGCGCGCCGTGTGCTGCGCGCACTTTTTCGAAGGGCTCCAGTGCGCGCGCAATCTCGGCTGCGGAGATGTCCGTGCCATCCGCGGCCGCGGCGACGAAATCGAACGGCCAGATCTTCATCGAAAAGATACCCATCTCGAGAAGCTCCGCGGCGAGCGTGTCCGCACGATTCATGAAAGCGTCGAGATCCTCGTACACGTGGCTCGCGCGGCCGGCGCCCGGCAGCCCGAAGTTATCGGGACGCACCTCGAAGCTCCGCGACACGTAGTCGGGTCCTGCACACGTGTTGTAGACCGGGATGCATTCGCGCACGGCGCCACCGAGCAGATCGTGGATCGGCTTGCCGGCGACCTTACCGGCGATGTCCCACAGCGCCACATCCACTGCCGAGCACGCGCGCATTTCTGCGCCGGCGCCGAAAAAGCCCACGTAGGGTCGCAGCCTGCGGCCAATCGCGTCGATGGGCGTCGGGTCCTCGCCGAGCAGCATGGGCGCGATACGCTCGTGCACGTCGGCTTCCACCGTTGCGCTTCCGAACCAGGTTTCGCCGAGGCCGGTGATGCCCTCGTCGGTTCGAAGGCGAACCCAGAGCAGATTGGGTCGTTTCGCGATGCGCAGTGTTTCGACCGCGACGAGCTTCATTTCGTCGCTCCGCGGACAAGCGCGTCGAGGCCCTGCTGCGAGGGTCTCAGCGCGTAGGTCATGAGCAGCCCGAGCACTCCGAACCCGGTGAGGATCATGAAAACGGTAGCGTAGCTTCCGGTGGTATCGAAGAGATATCCGGCGAGCAAAGGGCCGACCGCGCCGCCGATGGTGCCGCTGAAGAGCACGATACCGAAGATCACGCCGTGGGATCCGGTGCCGAAGAATTCCGCCAGGGTCGGAGACATCACGGTGAAGAATCCGCCGTGGGCAATGCCGTAGACGGCCGCAAAGATGAAGAGCATCCAGGCGGCTTCGATCGACTGCAGCACAATGAAGCTCGCCAGCAGAATGACAAAACAAATCATCATGCACCGGCGCCCGCCCAGCCGATCCACCAAGGCGCCGACGCTCAGGCGACCGACGATGCTGACGGCGCCGATGGTGGAGAGAATCATCGCCGCCACCGGCGGCGCAAAACCTTCATCGACACCGTGGGGCACGATGTGGATGGTTACCGTGAACAAACAGAGCATGACCGAGAGCTGCGCCCCGCAAAGCAGCCAGAACGCCGGCGTGGCCGCCGCCTCGGCAAGCGTAAGCCCCGTCTCGCTCGCTGACGCCGGCGCGCCCGTGTCGGCGGTCTGAATACCGTCGGGCTGCTGTCCGGCGCTGTGCGGATCGCGGCGCATCACTTGAGCCGCGGCGACCAGCATGAGCAATGCGATCGTGCCGACGGTGAGCGCTGCGTCACGCCAGCCGAGAAGCGCGATGAGCGATGCGGCGGCCAGCGGCACCAGCAGCTGACCGGTTCCGGTTCCGACCTTGGCGATCCCGGTCATCATGCCACGGCGTCGCACGAACCAGCGCGCGATGGTCGAGAGCGTGACGACGTCGTGGGTGCTGTAGCCGATACCCGCGAGCACTCCGTAGAACACGAACAACTGCCATGGCGACTCGAGCCGTGACAGGAGGCCGTATCCGACCCCGAAACAGATCGCGGAGACGGTGATGAGCACGCGCGGCCCGATTCGGTCGTTCAACCTCCCGGCGACAATGGCGAGCACGCCCATGATTACGAACGCCAGCGAGGAGGCACCCGAGATCATCGCCCGCGACCAGCCAAACTCGTTCTCGAGCTCGCGGAAAAACACCCCATAGGCAAACATGGAGCCGATGGTGACACCCTGAATGACGAAGCACGCCGCTACGATCCTGTAGCCATGAAAGCGCTTGTCGTTCACCTCGGCAGGTCAGTAGATCGTCTTCTCGAGATGCTCGGGATAGCCGCGATCGAAGTCCGCCCCGTCGAAGTCAGATTTGGAGAGTGCCTCGAGAATCGTTCCCGTGCTCGGCAGCTCGGTTCGCGGAATCTGCGCCTCGACATCCCACAGCCGGGAACGAACAAGCGCTTTCTGGCATTGAAAGTAGATCCGCTCGACGGTCACGACGAGAACGCTTCTCGGCGACTTTCCCTGCATCTCGAACGAGGCGCATAGACCGGGATCGATATTGATTGTCGCACGGCCATTGATGCGCAGCGTTTCATTGACGCCCGGAATGAGAAACAGCAGCGAGATGCGAGGATCGCGCACCAGATTACGCATGCTGTCGATACGGTTGTTGCCGCGCCGATCGGGAATCATCAGTGTGCTCGCGTCTACCACGCGCACGAACCCCGGCGGATCACCCCGTGGAGAGCAATCGAGGCCCTCCGGTCCACAAGTTGCGACAGTCACGAAGGGCGCTTTCTCGATAAACGCGCGATAGTGATCGGAAATGCAATCGATTTCCTTGATGAGCGATCGAGGATTGGGCTCCCCGTATATGGATTCAAGCTGATCTAAGGTCGTGACGTGATGGGATGACGGCTCACCGGTTTTGGAATTTTTCATTGGCTCGTGAATCGCGATCAGAAGACGACGGGGAACGATAGCACAAATACAAGCCGTCTGCGGGAGCGAGCTTGCTCGCTCCTGCAAGAGGTCCTCGACGAGGAGATTAGCGCTGGCGCCACTCGCCCCCGCCACCCGCCATATTGCTCAGAAAGTACTTGGCCAGGGCGCGCCAGAAATCGTGCGCTTGATTATCGAGGAGAGCGGAAATGTCGTTGAAACCCTTAGAGCCGATCACCAGCACGATGACGAGTATGGCGAGAATGCCCAATGCCTGTAGAGTGCGCTTGCCCCTTGCGGCGTTGCTCATCGCCACTGACACCTCGTGACTGCGAACCCCCGGCGGAGACGCGCGCTCGCCGTGCCGCCTTCAGCCGAACGCCGGCATGACCCTTTCGATGAAAAGCTCGAGGGACCTTCGTTTTTTTTCGAAGGGCATGCCGTTGTCAATCCAGAAGCTGTACTGATCGTAACCCATGGACTCGTAGCGCTTGAGCCGCTCGATAACTGTATCGGGCGTTCCGATAACCAGCGACGCACGCAACGACTCGGGAGCGTACATCGGCATGGCCGCCAGCTCCTCGTCGCCGGGCGGCTCGATGAATCCCTGGCGAACGGGCTTCTCGTTTCTGAACCAGGTGGCGAATAACCCGTAGTAGCGGCTCATGTCGCGACATGCCTGATCCACCTCGGCCTCGCTCGCGGCGACGTGGGTGTGCATGAGCAACATGATACGGGGGCGTGCAATGTCCGGACTGGCGGCGCACGCCTCGTTGAAGCGTCCCATCAGGCTCTCCACTTCGCTATCGCCGCTCCACAGTGGCGTCACCTGGACGTTGCAGCCGTTGTTGACCGCGAAGGCATGGGAGTTCGGGTCCCGTGCGGCAATCCAGAGCGGCGGATACGGCTTCTGCAACGG
>JBFICP010000229.1:0-5475 GCA_041581935.1 Gammaproteobacteria bacterium
CTGGTCGCCGCTCAAGATCAAGGGCGGCACCGGCTCGCCCGGCAATCCGGTAGCCCTGTACTGATTGAGCCGAACCACGCCGGCTCGAGAAGTCAACGGGCAGCCAAAAAAAGAGGCGCCATGGCGGCGCCTCTTTTTCAGTCGATTGCGATAGAGCTCAGTTTGGCTGGGGCACGATGCGAATGTAGGGCTTCGGTGATTCCCAGCCACCGGGATATTTCTTCTTGGCCTCGTCATCGGAGACGGCGGGGATGATGATGACGTCCTCGCCGTTCTTCCAGTTCACCGGTGTCGCGACCTTGTGCTTCGCGGTCAGCTGAATGGAATCGAGCACCCGCAGCACCTCGTCGAAATTTCTTCCCGTGCTCATGGGGTAAGTGAGCATCAGCTTGATCTTCTTGTCCGGACCGATGACGAAAACCGTACGCACGGTTGCGTTGTCCATCGCCGTGCGCCCCGAAGCGCCGCCTGCGGCGCTCGCCGGAAGCATGTCGTAGAGCTTGGCGATCTCGAGATTGGTGTCGCCGATAATCGGATAGTTGGGGGCGTGGCCCTGTGTCTCCTCGATGTCCTTCGCCCACTTCTCATGATCACCGGTGGAATCGACACTGAGCCCGATAATCTTGCAGTTACGCTTGTCGAACTCGGGTTTGAGCCCCGCCATATAACCCAGCTCCGTGGTGCAGACCGGCGTGAAATCCTTCGGGTGGGAAAACAGCACGGCCCACCCGTCGCCGATCCATTCGTGGAATTTAATGGTGCCCTGGGTGGTCTCGGCGGTAAAATCAGGTGCTTCGTCGTTGATGTGCAGTGCCATGGCGTTTCTCCATAGGTAATCCGCTAACGGATCGCGCCGGAGCGGAATTGCCCGGCACGCCGTGGGAGCCTCGCTTCGTGTTTTTGTGTACGAACTCTGACCCGTGGTGCGTTTTGACCGCGGGAAGTGCTATGAGTTTACGCCCACAAAGTGGCGAATGCACCAGCCCCCGGTTCGCCGTCACCCATCGTGGATCCGGTAGCGCTCGACGACGTCCCAATCCGGATCGGCGCCGAGCCCGGGTCCTTCCGGCAGGCGGAAATTTCCGTCCACGGGATCGATCAGGTCGCCGTAGAGACTCGCTTCCAGGTCGACGTACAACCGCTCGAGCAGCGCGCCATCGGGCAACGTCGCCGCCAGCTGCAACGACGCGGTAAAGCCCGGACCGAAATACGGCGAGTGGGGCATGATTGCCACCCCGTGCCTGCCCGCGAGCTCCGCCACCGCACGAAACTCGCTGACTCCTCCCACCTTGGTCACGCTGGGCTGAGCGTAGGTGACCGCGCCGGCGGCGAACATCTTCTGGAACTCGAAGGCGGTGCAGGCGTTTTCGCCGGCTGCCAGGGGCACGCCGGTATCCGCCTGCAGACGCGCCAGCGAGGCGAAATCCTCGGGCGGGAATATCGGCTCCTCGAGCCAGTGAATACCGTAAGGCTTGAACGCCAGCGCCATGCGCCGCGCCTCCTCCGGGGTCCAGGGACAGTTCGTGTCGACCATCAACGGCACGTCCGCGCCGAGCGCTTCGCGCGCCGCTGCCACCTCCGCCTCGGCAATCTCGTGGAGCTTGACCCAGCGATAGCCCTGGCCGACGGCGGCACGGCATCGTTGCGCGACGAGCGCCGTATCCCGGTAAAAGTAAAGACTGGCATAGCCCGGAATGGTCTCGACACGCGCGCTCCCGAGCAGGCGGTGCAGCGGCAGACCGGCGGCCTTGCCGGCGATGTCCCACAGAGCGATGTCGAGCCCCGAGAGCCCGAACAGCGTCAGCCCGTAGCGACCCTGGAGATGCAGCGCCTGCTGCACCTTGCGGTTGAGCCCGGCAATGTCGGCCGCATCGGCACCGATCGCGAGCGGCGCGATCATGTCCTGCAATACGGCCTGCACCGCACGGCGACAGGCATAGCTGAAGGCCTCGCCGTATCCCACCAGCCCGCTATCGGTTTGCACTTTGACCAGCAGGATGCTGAGTGTCGTCCACGGCTGGCCCCCCAGCGTGTGGGCCTTGCTCCCCGGGTCGAAGGGAATTTCCAGGGGGATGGCTTCCAGGGCGGCGATCTTCATGGCTCTCTCCGAAGCGACGGTTGCGACGAATCCGGCGGGAGACGCACAATGCCCACGGATTCCGGGGGATCGACACACCCTATCACAACATAACGAAGCGACTGTGCAAGCATGAGCCGAGACTTTCGATCGCTGCCGAAGATCGATGCCCACCATCATCTGTGGGATTTGGAGAATAACGACTATCCCTGGTTGCGCGAACCGCGCGGGCCACGCATGTATGGCGACTATGAGGCCATGTGCCGAAGCTATCTCATCGAGGACTTCATCGCCGACAGTGCGCCCCACGGCGTCATCAAATCCGTGCACGTGCAGGCCAACTGGAACCCCGACGATCCGCTCGGAGAAACCCGCTGGTGTCAGAGCGTCGCCGACCGCCACGGCTTTCCCCACGCAATCGTCGCGCATGCAAACCTGGCAAACCCGGAGGTGGAGCGGCTGCTAGCGGCACACCGCGAATCGAACAACGTGCGCGGCATACGCCACATTCTGGGACACACCGATGACCCTCTGCTCGAACGCCGGGATCGGCCGGACTACACGCGCGATTCCGCCTGGGCGCGGGGCTACCGCCTGCTTGCCAAGTTCGATCTGTCCTTCGACCTGCAGGTTTTCCCGGCGCAGATGGAGGCGATGGCGAAGCTCGCCGCCCGTCACGAGGAGGTGCCGATCATCGTCTGCCACACCGGCTTCCCGTGGGATCGCTCGGACGCCGGCGTCGAGGCGTGGCGACGTGGCATGCGTCGGCTCGCGGATCTTCCTCACGCGCACGCGAAGCTTTCTGGTCCCGGTATGGTCATGATCGACTGGACCGTGGAGACCTTCGCGCCCTATGTTCACGAAACCATCGACATGTTTGCGCCGTCGCGCTGCATGTTCGCGAGCAACGTGCCGCCGGACGCGCTGTATAAAACGTATGATCAGATCTACGCGGGATTTTATGCCTGGGCGGCACGCTACTCGCCGAGTGAGCAACAGCAGATGTTTTACGACACCGCGGCGCGCGTTTACCGGATCTGACGAGACCGAGGAGAGCTGACCGTGACTGAGACGAAACGCCGTCGAATTACGCTGGCGGCGCGGCCGCAGGGAGCGCCGAAGGACGCTGATTTTGCCCTCGTCGAGGATGCCGTGCCGACACCCGGACGTGGTGAGATCCTACTGAGGACCATCTATCTGTCGCTCGACCCTTACATGCGCGGGCGCATGAACGCGGTGAAGTCCTACGCGCCCTTCGTGGAGATCGGTGAGACCATGGTCGGCGGCGCGGTTAGCGAGGTGATGACCTCCAACGACGATGGTTTTGCCCCCGGCGATCTGGTCGTCGGCTATACCGGCTGGCAGACGCATGCGGTCAGCGATGCAAAGGGGCTGCGCAAACTCGACACCGCGGCCGCACCCGTGTCGACGGCGCTGGGAATCCTCGGCATGCCCGGTCACACGGCCTACGTGGGCCTGCTGGATATCGGACGACCGAAGGCCGGGGAAACGGTCGTGGTTTCCGCGGCATCGGGCGCGGTCGGGTCCGTGGTCGGGCAAATCGCGCGCATCAAGCAATGCCGCGTGGTCGGCGTTGCCGGCGCTGCGGAAAAATGCCGCTACGTCGTCGACGAGCTCGGCTTTGACGCGTGCGTGAGTCACCTCGAAGAGGGCTTGTCCGAGCGACTCGCGCAAGCGTGTCCCGACGGCATCGATGTCTTTTATGACAACGTCGGCGGCAAGGTCTTCGCTGCGGCCTTCGAACGGCTCAACGTCGCCGCACGCGTTCCGATTTGCGGCATGATCTCGCACTACAACGAAACCGCGCCTCCACCGGGACCGGACACGTTTCCGAAAGTATTGAGAGGAATCCTTACGAAGCGATTGACCATACAGGGATTCATCATTTTCGATCACCGGCATCGCTGGAATAGCTTTCATGATGACATGTCCAAATGGATTCGAGACGGGCACGTCAAGTATCGTGAGGACTTCGTCGATGGACTCGAGAACGCGCCCCGTGCGTTTCAAGGTCTGCTCGAAGGGCGAAATTTCGGCAAGCTGATCGTTCGCGTAGGCGACGATCCGACCGTGTGAGAACACTCAGGAGATAGCGAATGCCCGGGACCAAACAGAGAATATTTGTCACGCGCCGCCTACCGCCGAATGTGGAGACGCGTCTCACCCGCGACTACCAGGCGACCTTGAATGTTGACGACAAAGTATACTCGTCCGCCGAAATCCTCGCCGCTGCCGAGGGCCACGACGGCATCCTTTGCTGCAGCACCGAGAAATTTTCCGCCGACGTCATCGCCGGGCTGCCGGAGAGCGTCAAGATTCTCGCCACGTTCTCCGTGGGCTACGAGCACATTGACATCTCTGCAGCCGAAGCTTGCGGCTTGAAGGTGACCAACACACCCGACGTGCTCACCGACGCGACGGCGGATATTGCCTTGCTGTGCCTGCTCGGCGCCGCGAGACGCGGCGCCGAAGGCGACCGACTGGTGCGCAACGGAGAGTGGAAGGGCTGGTACACGACCATGATGCTCGGTACCCACGTGAGCGGCAAGCGACTGGGCATCTACGGAATGGGACGTATCGGCCGAGCGGTGGCACAACGCGCACGCGGTTTCGACATGCGCATTCACTACCACAATCGATCGAGGCTCGACGCGACGCTCGAACAGGGGGCCACCTACCACGAAACCCCTGAATCCCTCATGGCGGTCAGTGATTTTTTCTCCATAAACGCTCCCTCCTCGCCCGAGACCCGGAAGTTCCTCAACGCTGAGCGCATCGCGCTGCTGCCTGACGGCGCGGTCGTCGCGAATACGGCCCGAGGCAACATGGTGGACGACGAGGCGCTCATCGCGGCGCTCACTTCCGGCAAGGTGGCAGCCGCAGGTCTCGACGTTTTCGACGGTGAGCCGGATATTCACCCCGGCTACCGGTCGCTCGACAACGTTTTCCTGCTGCCGCATCTGGGCAGCGCCACTCACGAGACCCGAGACGCCATGGGTTTTTGTTGCCTGGATAATCTCGATGCGTTCTTCTCCGGCAAGCCGTGTTCGTCACCGCTGACCTGAGCATCGTGCGCGCGTAGTCGCGCCCGACCGGGCGTGGCGCTCCGGGCCAGGGAGAAACGCGCTGGAGTGACCCCGTCGGCGAAGTGCGCCCTGAGTCACAACGGCGCACGGAAACGTAACTATAATTTCGGGGTTCAGGCTTTCTCGGGTCACAACCAAACACCTCAACCGCAGCTCGGCTGTTGCTGGAGCAGCCGGAACGGGTCGATTCTGCGAGGTTCGGACGAGTACGCGTCGACAGCTACACCATAGTTCCCATCGAGATCTCACCCCGAAGCGTCAACGGCATAGTCGCAGCGACGCTAAATAGAA
>JBFICP010000230.1:0-5448 GCA_041581935.1 Gammaproteobacteria bacterium
CGGCGCATGGGCAGCTCACCCGGCTCCGGCTTGCCGCAGGCTTCGAGCTCGCGCCGGTAGACATCGAGCTGGCGGAGCACCGTATCGACGCGGTTGTGCGGCGGGATGTACCAGCAGTCGGCGAGTCGCGCCGCGCGGCGGATGGCAGGGTCGGCATTGGCACCCATCCAGATCGGCGGATGCGGCTTCTGCACCGGACGCATGCCGAGGGAAACCCCGTCGAGCTCGAAGTGCGAGCCTTTCATGCTGACCCGCTCCTCGGTCCAGAGGCGCTTGATGGCGATGAGATTCTCTTCGAGTCGCTGCACACGCTCACGCTGCGTGGTGCCGAAGGCCTTGAACTCGAGCTCACGGTAACCCAGTGCCACGCCCAGAATGATTTTGCCGCCGGACATGACATCGAGGGTCGCGAACTGCTCGGCGATGTCGAGCGGCTTGTGCAGCGACAAGAGCACCACGCCCGCATTGAGGCGACAATCGGGAGCCTCGGTCATGATGCGGGCGAGAAACGGGACCTGCTGATAGTCCCCCAGGGGCGAGGCACCGTAGTGCATACCCTTGGTGATGCAGTCGAACCCGAGCTCGCCGGCGAAGCGCGCCACTGCGCAAATCTCGTCGAAGCGTTTCACCATGTCGTCGTGACGTGGGTACTGCGCGCGTATCATCAGGCCGAATTTGAAGCTGCTTGCGGTCAACTGAACGCTTCCATGGGACGCGGATATCATGCTGTCGCGGGCGGCGGTACCGCTCGACCGATTCGACGCGAATCCGGGCCTCACTGATAATAGGCGCAATGACATCCATGTCCAGCAAGCCCAAAATGGCCGAGCCTTCGCAAACGGTTAAATCCGCGCATGAGTCCGTCGAGCGCGCACGGGCGCTCGTCCCGCAACTTGCCGAGGCTTCCGAGCGCATCGAAACGCAACGCGAGCTGCCGGTGGATGTGTTGCAGGCGATGCACGACGCGGAGCTCTTCCGGTTGAGCTTGCCGCGATTTCTGGGCGGGTCGGAGCTGCCGTTAACGGCGCTCGCCCAAGTGACCGAGACGATCGCGACGGCCGACGCGAGCTCGGCCTGGTGTCTCGGGCAGGCCTATGGCTGCGCCATGTCGGCGGCATTCTTGGACGAGGCGCCGGCCAGGCAGGTATTCGGCCCCCGCGATGCGGTTCTCGCCTGGGGCGCGGGTATCCAGGGAAAGGCGGTCGCGAGCGATGGGGGCTACCGGGTGAGCGGCACGTGGCGCTTTGCCAGCGGCGGAAAGCATGCCACCTGGCTCGGCGGACACTGCAGGGTGTTCGAGGCCGACGGTACCCCGCGCGTGGGGGCGGCCGGCGGCCAGGCGCATCGTACCGCCCTGTTTCCGCGCTCCAAAGCGGCAATCGCGGACGACTGGCATGTCATGGGTTTGAGAGGCACGCGCAGCGAGGGTTATACGGTCGACGATCTGTTCGTCGAAGACGCGCTGACGCTCGACCGCGAGACGCCGCAGGAACGCAGGCTCGATGCAACACTCTACCGCTTCTCCACCACCAACGTTTATGCGTCGGTTTTTTCCGGCGTCGCGCTGGGTATCGCCCGTGCGATGCTCGACGACCTGTTGGAGCTCGCCGGGCACAAGCACCCGCGGGGCGCTCTGAGCTCGATGCGCGACAGTCCTGTGGTGCAGACGCGGCTCGCGGAGCTCGAAGCAAGGCTCGCGTCGGCACGCGCCTATCAGCAGCAGGCCCTGGACGACACGTGGCGCCGAGTCGAAGCGACTCGGGACCTGAGGATGGACGACCGTGTGCAGATTCGGCTCGCGACGACCTTTGCGATCAACGCAGCGACCGACGTGGTCGAGCAGGTCTATCGGCTCGCCGGAGCGACGGCGATTTTCGAAAGCCGGCCCTTCGAGCGCCGGTTCCGCGATGCGCACGCGGTATCCCAGCAGGTCCAGGGGCGGCACACGAATTACGAGACCGTCGGGCGTTTCATGCTCGGCCTGGACGTCGACACCCTGTTCATGTGAGGCATCGGACGACGCCGCCGATTGGGAGGAGGCAGGAGTGAGCACTGGGAATCGAGGCATGCGGCGAAAGCTCACCGACTACGGCGACGCCGAGTTCTCCCTGTATCTGCGCAAGGCCTTCATCAAGGCCATGGGATTTACCGACGATGCCTTGTCCCGGCCTGTGATCGGCATTGCGGACACATTCAGCGCGTACAACGCGTGCCACGCGACGGTTCCGCAAATTGTCGATGCCATCAAGCGGGGCGTCATGTTGGCGGGCGGCCTGCCGTTGGAGTTCCCGACCATATCGTTGCACGAGTCGTTCTCTTATCCGACCAGCATGTATCTGCGCAACCTCATGTCCATGGACACCGAGGAGATGATGCGCGCCTTGCCGATGGATGCTTGTGTGCTGATCGGCGGTTGCGACAAGACCGTACCGGCACAGCTCATGGCAGCGGCGAGCGCGGACATTCCGAGCATCGTCGTCGTAACCGGGCCGATGCTTTCGGGATCGCACCGCGGCGAACGGATCTGCGCGTGCACCGACTGCCGAAGATTCTGGGCGAATTACCGGGCCGGCCGGATCGACGATGCAGAGATCGATGCGGTCACCGATCGCCTGGTTTCTTCCGCGGGCACCTGCGGCGTGATGGGCACGGCCAGCACCATGGCCTGTATGACCGAGGCGATGGGCATGATGCTTCCCGGCGGCGCGGCGATTCCGGCGGTGCACGCCGATCGCCTACGGCACGCGGAGCAGGCCGGGGCGCGTGCCATGGAGCTGGCAACCGAAGGGTTGACTCCCTCGCGCATCATCACGCCCGCGTCGATCGCCAACGCCCTGCGCGTGCTTCTCGCCATCGGAGGCTCCACCAACGGCTTGCTGCATCTCGCGGCGATCGCCGGGCGCCTGGGGATCCGCATCGACATGGAGACCTTCGACACCATGGGCCGCGAGACGCCTGTGCTGATCGATTTGAAGCCCACGGGCGAGGCGTACATGGATGACTTTCACGCCGCCGGCGGCATGGCGTGCGTGCTGCGCGAGCTCGAGCCGTTGCTCGAGCTCGATTGCCTCACCGTCACCGGCCGCACGCTGGGCGAGGAGATCGCGGCGCTGCCGGCGGCGTTCGATCAGAACGTGGTGCGCCCGTTCGCCGATCCGGTGCACCACGGCGGCGGCATCGCGTTTCTCAAGGGCAACCTGAGCGGCGACGGCGCGATCATCAAGCAGTCGGCATGCTCCGAGGCGCTGCTGGTGCATTCGGGCCGCGCGGTGGTGTTCGATTCCCTCGACGACCTGGCGGCGCGCATCGACGATCCGCATCTGGACGTCACCGCCGACGATGTCCTGGTGCTGCGCAACGCCGGGCCGAAGGGCGCGCCGGGAATGCCCGAGGCCGGCTACATCCCGATCCCGAAGAAGCTCGCCCGCCAGGGCGTGAAGGATATGGTGCGTATATCCGACTGCCGCATGAGCGGAACGGCGTTCGGCACCATCGTGCTGCACGCCAGTCCGGAGGCGGCGGTGGGTGGACCGCTTGCGCTGGTGAACACGGGCGACATCATCAGCCTCGACGTGCCGTCGCGTGAGCTGAGGCTCGAGGTTTCCGCTGAGGAGCTCGAGCGGCGTAGAGACGCATGGAAGGCGTCACCGCAGGCCGCGCCGCGGCGCGGTTACGGGAAGCTGTTCTTCGACCACGTGACCCAGGCGGACGAAGGCTGCGATTTCGACTTTCTTGCCTCCCGCCCGTTCGTTGCTCGAAGTCCGCCATAAATTCACAACATCCGTTGGAAGCAAGCTCACTGCTGCAGGCGCAGCGCGAAATCGATCATGAAGCGCGATAGGAATTCCATCATGAACATTCCGCATACGGACCTGTGCGAAGCCGAGATCCAGATTCTCGCCACCTTACGCAAGGCCGAGCTCGAAGGATGTGCCACCGATCGCGCATCGCTCGAGCGCCTGAGTGAGCGGTATTGGATCTTTCTTGAAGACTGGGCCGGTGCGTTCGCGAGCCTGAAGGCGAAGGAACTCATCGATGGAGACGACAACGGCTATCGTCTGAGTGACACCGGCCGTGCGCGTGGCGACACTTATCATCGCGAGCGACCGGATCACTACTGGTATTACTACCAGCGCTTTTATGGCACCGCTCTAGCGAGCGCCGCGCACTCTCGCCACTGCAAACAGGTCTATGGCGAGGATTTGTGCCAGGAGGGTCAAATGGACATGGCCGAGCTCGGCCAACTGTTGGACCTTATCCAGCTGCAGGCCGGTGACGCGCTGCTCGACCTCGGTTGCGGGGCCGGCGTCATTTCGGAATACATTGCGGACCGCACCGGCGCCCGCGTGACGGGAATCGAGTACTCCAAACCGGCGGTGGCGGCAGCACGCGAGCGCACCGCAGACAGACGTTCGAGGCTCCGTTTCGTTCATGGCGATCTCGGCGCACTCGATCTTCCCGCACGAACCTACGACGCCGCGATCATGATCGATTCGATCTATTGGGCGCCCGACACCGCCGAGACTCTCACGAAAATCGCCGATTCATTGAGGCCTGGCGCACGGCTCGCGATTGTCATCTCCGTGATTGACGAAAAAGGCGAGGGACCCGAAGCGCTCGAGGCGGACAAAACCTTCGTCGCGACGGCACTGGCGCGGCTCAATCTGAGCTACGACCTACACGACTGGACCGCGTCTTTCGAGTCCTTCTGGCCGCGGATAAAGCAGTCCGTCGCCGCACTGCGAGAGTCATTCGAGGCTGAAGGCAACGGTTTTATCTGTGACGCCCTCGAGCGTGAAGCCGACGAGGAGTTCCTCCCCGCGTTGCGTGCGAACGCGTTGCGAAGATACTGCTATCTGGTGCGGTTCTGAATTTTTCTCCTGCGGGGGCAACTGTCAGTCGATGGGTATCACCTGAGGCGTGGAGCCTTGGCTCATGGTGACCTGAAAGCGCCCCGAGTTGCAGCGTACGCGCCAAACCGAATCGCCCGCGCGCTCCTTGCTGATGACATGGGCACAGGCGTGGCCGCTTTCGCGAATGGCGGCCGCCAGGGTGCCATCGGCGATCTCCTGGGCGGCGGCCGCGCCGAGCCAGCCGATCGAAGCCGCAACCAGGGCGATTTTCACTGACTTCTGCATTTCCATGTGCTCCTTCTATTGTCTTGGGACGAGGGCTTCATCCGGCCGCGTTCACCCGCGGCCTGCCCTCGAGGAATGCGATGATATTGTCCACAGCCGCTTCGTTGGTGGCCACCACCGCCTCCGGGGTCTGATCGGCGGCGTGTGGCGTGAGCACCACCCGCTCGCAGGCGAGTATCGGGTCATCTGCAGGAACGGGCTCGGGGGAAAACACGTCGATGCCCGCCCCGAACAGCCGCTCCGACTCGAGCGCCTCGACCAGTGCCGCGTTGTCGACCACGTCGGCACGGGCGCCGTTGAGGAGAATCGC
>JBFICP010000231.1:0-5412 GCA_041581935.1 Gammaproteobacteria bacterium
CAACGCGGGCATTCTGCGCGACGGCATTTTCCATCGCATGAGCCACGCGGACTGGCGCGCGGTCATCGACGTGCATCTCATGGGCAGCTTCAATGTCAGCAAGGCCGCCGCACGCCACTTTCGCGATCAGGAAGGCGGATGCTTCGTCCACTTCACTTCCACCAGCGGGCTGGTGGGTAACATCGGTCAGGCGAACTACTCGGCGGCCAAGATGGGCATCGTCGGTCTTTCGAAATCCATCGCGCTGGACATGCAGCGATTCAACGTCCGATCCAATTGCATCGCGCCCTTCGCCTGGAGCCGCATGATCGGCTCGATACCGGCCGATACGCCGGCCCAGAAAGCACGGGTCGAGAAGCTGCAGCGCATGACCCCGGACAAGATCGCGCCAATGGCGGTGTTTCTCGCGAGCGATGCCGCCGCTGATGTCAGCGGACAGATCTTCGCTGTGCGCAACAACGAAATTTTTCTCATGAGTCAGCCGCGACCGATACGATCCGTGCACCGGGGTGAGGGCTGGACTCCGGAAACCATTGCCGAGCACGCGATGCCATCGTTACGGGCCGATCTTTATCCTCTGGATGTCTCTGCGGACGTGTTCAGCTGGGATCCGGTGTAACCCCTCGAGCGCGCTCGCTCGCATTTCCGGCCCTCGACTCGCGGGCGGGGTCGTTTCTACAGACGACATCTCACACAACTGCTGGAGAGTGACATGCCATTCGATGCCGAGCAGCTCATGGATTACGCCATCCCCGAGGCCAAGCAGGCGCTGACGCGGCGGGACTGCATGCTGTATGCGCTCGGGATCGGCGTTGGCGACGATCCCACCGATGAGAACCAGCTGCGATTCGTATACGAGCCCGAGCTTCGCGCCATGCCGAGCATGGCGAACGTGCTGGCCCATCCCGGGTTCTGGATGAAGGCAGCGGATACCGGCATGGACTGGCGACGCATTCTGCACGGCGAGCAGAAGTTCACCATTCACAAGCCGCTTCCCGTGGAGGCGAGGCTCGTCGGGCGAACCCGCATCAAGGCCATTCAAGACCGCGGAAAGGACAAGGGCGCCTACGTCTACCTCGAGCGCCGCGTCGTCGACGAGGACAGCGGCGAGGCCGTTTGCACGCTCGAGCAGACGACGGTCTGCCGGGGCGACGGCGGCTGCGGCAGCGTCGGCGAGGTCGAGCGAACCCGGCGCGCCATTCCTGTTCGCGATCCCGACTACGTGTGCGACCTGGCGACCCTGCCCCAGGCGGCATTGCTGTACCGTTTGAACGGCGACATGAATCCACTGCATGCGGACCCGGAAGTCGCCCGTTCGGCCGGGTACGAGCGGCCCATACTGCACGGCCTGTGCACCTTCGGCGTGGCCGGCCACGCCATCTTGAGATACTGCTGCAACTACGAGCCCGACCGGATTCAGAGCACCTCGGTGCGTTTCACCGCACCGGTCTTTCCCGGCGAAACCATTCGCACCGAGATGTGGAACGTGGACGGCGGCCTTTCCTTCCGCTCGCGGGTCGTCGAGCGCGACGCGGTGGTGCTCGGAAGCGGCTGGGTGGCGTTCAACGACTAGACAAGCGCGCTCCCCCGGCCTTGCGCCATCGCGGACTCCGCGGCCGCAACGGCGCCGCACGGGCCGGAATCGCTTTCCCATTTGAGCGCATTCGAGTCCCCGCGTTCCGCCGCGGCGCATCGATCCTTCCAACGCCGCTGCGAACCCGGTTCCTGAATCCGGCCGGCCGACGGCGCTGGATCATGGCTTCTCCCCAAGTCCGGCAGACCGCCTGTCGGACCTGTCGCTACGGCTGTCGGACCGACCATGATGGCGATCACAAGTTGCCGCCGCCCCTCCTGTAACTCGTTGAATTAGCGGTCGATACTTTTTGAGACACGGCATCGGCCGGGCCCGGGCAGAGGCTCGCGCCAGCCGCTCGAGACGCCTCGGGCGCCACGGTGACGACGTCACACGGTGAGAGCATCACACGGTGGCAACGTCAACAGACATCGGGATATCAGGTATGAAAACGCGCACCTACTCGCTTCGACTGTTCAACTTCCTGCTCGCCGGGCTCGTCGGTCTCGCCGCCGCGCTGCCGGTGCGGGTGCCCGCGGACGACACGGACATCTACCTGGGATCCAAGACCAGCATCGGCGCCATCCAGCCGAACGTGCTGTTCGTGCTCGACACCTCGGGCAGCATGTCCAATACCGACGACACCGATCCGGAGGTCACCCGCCTCGATCGCATGAAGGAGGCGCTGCATACCATTCTCGACATCGCCACCAACATCAACGTCGGGCTGATGCGTTTTCACCGCCGCGGCGGGCCGGTGCTCTACCCGGTATCGGACATCGACGCCGATGTGTGCACGGTGGAGGGCGGTTGCCCGGACTACGTTCCGGATCCCGATCCGGGTCCCGATCCAGACCCCGACCCGGGTCCGGATCCCGATCCCGATCCGGGCCCCGACCTGACGGGTAACCAGAACCGCACCAGTTATATCTCCAGCAATGACGACGACGGCGTCGAGGACAGCATCGGCAAGGTGACCCTTGACGGGTTGCGCCTGCACGTCGGCACGGTCGACGGCAGCGGCGCCACCGAGGAGCTGGTGAGCGTTCGAATCACCAGTGACAACGACGACGCGGAGGAAGACGTGTCCGACGGTGGCATGTACCTCGGCAGCAGCGATCTGGAGCTCTCCCACGACGGCTCCAATAATCAGATCACCGGGCTGCGATTCCCGTCGGTGAACGTGCCCAACGGCGCCACCATCGTCAGCGCCGAAATCGTCTTCGAGGTCGACCAGATCAAGAGCGGCGAGGATGTGTCCCTGGATCTGGACATCTGGGGAGAGAGCCCCGCGGGCGCCCGCGGCGCGTTCACGGGCACCGCCTACGATATCAGCAGCCGCCCGCGCACGAGCACCGTCGCCGACTGGAACGACGTCGCCAATCCCAACGTCGACGACGATCTCGTGACCAGCGACATCAGCGCCGTGGTCCAGGAGATGGTCAACCATGCGAGCTGGTCCTCGAACCAGGCGATGGTGTTCATGCTGCAGCGCGACGCCGGCGATACCGGCAACGGCAACCGCACCGTGGAGTCCCACGACGGGGAGCCGGCGGCGGCGCCCGAGCTGCGCATCCGCTATCTCAAGGGCGGGTCCACCAGCGTCTACCGCATCGGTCTTCGCTATCAGGGCGTCGACGTGCCCCAGGGCTCCACCATCACCTATGCCGAGCTCGACTTCGTGTCCGGCAACGCCAACAGCGAAGCCACCAAGACGCGTATCTACGGCGAGGACGTGGACGATGCCGCGCCCTTCTCGAGCGGCAACGTCAGTGACTTCACAGTGCGTAATTGGACCGCTCCGGTGGATTGGAATCCCGGCACGACGCCGGCGCTTGCCGCCTGGACCGCCCCCGATCAGAATCACAAGACCCCGGACATCAAAGCCATCGTTCAGAAGATCGTCAACCGCACGGGCTGGTGTGGCGGTAACGACATGGCCTTTTTCGTCGAGGTGGACAGCACCGCGGTGCCCGCCTCGCTGGGTAAACGCTCCGCCTACTCGTACAACGAGGACAGCACGCTCGCGCCGGTGCTGAGACTCAGCTTCGACGCCGACAATCCCCAGCCCGGCGCCAACGGCTGCGGCCTCGGCAGCACGGTCATCGCCGCGCCTCAGAGCTCGTCGGACGATGCCGAGGAGGCCGCCAGCGGCTCGGTCGACACCGGCAGCTCCGATCTCGAGCTGGTTCAGGAATCGAGCACCCAGACCGTCGGCATCCGCTTCCCGGATCTGGGTATCCCCCAGGGAGCGACCATCATCAGCGCCGACATCACGTTCACGGCTGACGAAACCGACAGCGGCGTCACCTCGCTCACCTTCCGCGCCGAGAAGAGCGGCGATGCGGCTGTCTTCTCCAACAGCAACAACGATATCAGCGGCCGCCCCACGACCATCGCCTCGGTCACCTGGGACGCCGCGTCGACGCCGGCCATGGTCGCCTGGAACACCGTCGGCGATCAGTTCACCACGCCTTCACTGGTCAGCGTCGTTCAGGAGGTCGTCGATCAGGCCGCCTGGTCCTACGGCAACAGCATGGCGTTCATCATCACCGGCTCCGGAAAGCGGGTGGCGGAATCCCAGGACGGCAACGCCATCGACGCGCCGCGCTTGCGCATCGAGTATCAGACGAGCTCCGGCGGTTCCGGCGGCTCCGCGTCAGAGGCTTCCGGCGGCGCCGGCGGGCCCACGGGGGTCACCGTGCGCGACCGGCTGCATCAGATCGTCGACGACATCCAGAAGCGCGGCGGCACGCCGATCCTCGGCGCGATGGCCGAGGCCGCCCACTACTACCGGGGCGAGCCCGTCTACTACGGGCTGCAGCGCGGACCGCAGCAGAGCGCGGACAAGGTCACCCGCGTGAGTCACCCGGCCTCCTGGACGGGCGGCACCGTCGTGCGGCCCGCCGGATGCACCGACCTCGATCTGGATGCCGATGCGTGCATCGACGAGATCATCACGGGCAGTGCCGTCTACAAGAGTCCCATCACGGCGTCCTGCCAGGAGAGCTACATCATCCTGCTCTCCGACGGCTCGGGTTATGTCACCAGCGAGGAGAAGGAGACCGCCGAGAGCGATCCGCGCAACCGCACCGATGACATCATCGGCACCGATTGCGGCAGCGACCACGATACCTGCGTCATCGACCTGGTCTCCCATATGCACACCAGCGATCAGATCTACGACGCCAGCCAGCTGCTGCAATCCGGCAGCGCGCCGCTCGACGACGATCAGCTGGTGCATACCTACACCATCGGCTTCAACGCCGCGGGTGAGGCGGACTTCCTGACCGCGGTCGCGAACGCGGCCGGTGGCAAGTTCTACGATGCCGAGAGCGCTTCGGATCTCGCCAGCGTATTCAAAGAGATCATCGGCGACATCCTCAAGCGCTCGACGTCACTGGCGTCGCCCTCGCTGGCGGTGAACGCATTCAACAAGCTGTTCCATCGCGACGAGGTGTACTTCTCGCTGTTCGAGCCGAGCCTCAACGTGGGCTGGCAGGGCAACGTCAAGAAGTACAAGCTGTGCCCGAGCTTCGACAGCAGCTGCGAGCTCGGCGATGTGCTCGATGCCAACGACAACCAGGCCATAGGCGCCGACAACAAGATCCTCGAAACCGCGGTGAGCCTGTGGGGAACCGTCGAGGACGGGCGCGAGATCAGAGTCGGCGGCGCCGGAGCCCATGTGCCCGGTTATACAAGCCGCGTCATCTACACCGACGTGAGCCTCGCCGATGATCATCCCGCCACGCCGGTGGAGCTGAATGACAGCCACAAGGTGAAGATCGACAACACCGACCTGCGCGATGCCGCCTGCGCGGACCCGAGCGTGGGTAACA
>JBFICP010000232.1:0-5383 GCA_041581935.1 Gammaproteobacteria bacterium
GCGGGCCGAACGCAGCAGACTCTGGTAGGCGACATCCTGCACCAGGGCGTGCTTGAACATGTAGGACGCCTCGGATCCGCCGCCGCGGCGCAGCACCAGCCCCGCGTCGACAAGCTCGCCGAGGGCCACTTCGATTTCCCGGCCTGTCTGTCCGAAGACGGCCGTTATCAGCTCGTGGGAGAACTCCCGTCCAAGTGCGGCCGCGACCTGCGCAAGTGGTTTACCCACCGCGAGCCTGTCCAGTCGCGACATCAACGAGTCCTGCAGCGTGTCCGGGATGCCGAGCGATCCCCCGGAGCGTTGCTCGGCATCCGCCCTGGTATCGAGCGCGTCTTCGCTCGAATCGAGCATGGCGCGCGTGAGTTCCTCGATGAAAAGCGGAATGCCGTCGGTCTTTTCGACGATCTCGGTCAACAGCGATTCCGGGAGCCGGGTGCGTTTTGCGACCTGGTCGACGATGGCGCGCGATTGGCGTCGATCCATGCGGCTCAATGCCAGCAGGCTGGTGTGAGGTTGACCCGTCCACGAGGCATCGAAGCCCGGCCGGCAGGTGGCAATCACGAGCACCGGAAGCGTGCTCGCGCGGTCGACGATACGTTCGAGCAGTTCCAGGGTCGACGGGTCGATGCAGTGCACGTCCTCAAAGACGCATAACACGGAATTGTTTTTGGCGAGGTATTCGAGCTGTCGGGTGAGCGCCGCCAACGTGTTCTCCTTTCGCTGCTCGGGTTCGATATGGACATCGGCGTAACGATCGCCGGTCGGAATCGAGAGCAACTCCGCAACGACCGAGAGCTCGCTCGAGTCCGGCTGCGCGGAGTGGCGCAACAGAGATTCCAGCAGCTCCAGTTTTTCATCGGCAGTGTGTCGGTGTCCGATGCCGGCCGCGCGTTCCAGCTGAGCGATCACCGGATGAAACGCACTGTTCGTATAGTGCGCCAGGCACTGGTAGCCGATGCGCACATGTGGATCGGCTGCGATCGATGCGCGAAGCTCCTCGGTCAGGCGCGACTTGCCGATACCGGGCTCACCGGAAATCAGGACGACCTGTCCGTCCCCCTGCTTGACCCGCGCCCATCGGTTCAGGAGCAGGGCGATCTCTTCCTGGCGTCCGACAATCGGCGTCATTGCGGTATTCCATGCCGCGTGGAAGCGACTTTCTACCGGGCGCTGCCTAAGCACCACCCACGCTTCGATCGGCTCCTTTACGCCTTTTAGGTTGCGCGCACCGAGCGCGCGATACTCGAATGCCTGGCCCGTAAGCCGGTGGGTGCTGTTCGCAATCACTATCGTATTCGGCTCTGCCAGACTCTGCAGCCGCGCAGCGATATTGGGAGTTTCCCCAATCACCGGGCTTTCCCTCGAAGCGCCTTCACCGATGAGATCGCCGACCACCACCAGCCCGGTGGCGATCCCGATTCTTACCGCAAGCTCCGATCGCGCACTTTTGGTCGCCTGCTCGTTCAGCGAGTGAATGGACTCGAGCAGTGCAAGACCGGCCAAGACGGCCCGTTCGGGGTCTTCTTCATGACTCTTCGGATAGCCGAAATACGCGAGCACCCCGTCGCCCATGTAGCGCGCAATGAATCCTTCGTACTTTGCGATGGCCGCCCGGCACGCATCCTGGTATTGCGCGATTAAGGCGCGCAGATCCTCGGCGTCCATCTGTCCCGAGAGCTCGGTGGATCCGACGAGATCGCAGAACATGATGGTGACCTGACGGCGTTCGGCATCGGTGCTGGCACCGGTCTTGGCAGCGGGCGGGATCTCGCTCCCTTCGCGGGGCACCGGCGCATCGGGCCCGTCGAGCGCGGCAATCGCCTTCAATAGCTTTTTACGGTGACCGAGAGGGATGTCGAGATCTTTGAGATCGGACTCAGTCAGCTCCGACAGAACCTCGAAGTCGATCTTGTGTTCTGCGAACAGCGCGGAGTACTCATCGAGGCCGAGCTCACGAAGCCACGGGGAAATCTCGCGCATCGGTGCCACCGTTTCGGGAGCTGAACGCCCCAAGAGAAATCTAACAGGCGTTGACCCTGCGTGACCAGGCGCGCCGGCCGGGATGGCCGTGTCGGCTCAGCGCATTTCCAGCAGCATCTCGTGGACGCGGCTATCGCTGGTGAGCTCGGGATGAAAGGTGGCCGCCAGCACGTTTCCCTCGCGCATCAGCACCGGCTTGCCGTCCACGCGCGCGAGCACTTCGACCTCGGGACCCGGGTCGGTGAGCTGCGGCGCTCGTATGAACACGCAGCGCAGATCCTCCAGACCCGCCGCCGGATCGCGGTCGACGGGTGCGGCGAACGAATCCACCTGGGTGCCGTAGGCGTTTCGCACGGCCGTCACGTGCATCGCGCCCAGCACCGGCACCGAGTGATTCTCGACCTTAGTCGCCAGCAGGATGGCGCCGGCGCAGGTGCCGAGCACCGGCAGGCCTCGGGCGATGCGTGCCCGCAACGGCTCATGCAGGCCGAGCCGCGCGATCCCCTTGGCGATGGTGGTGCTCTCGCCGCCGGGGATCACCAGGGCGTCGATGGCGTCGAGATCATCTTCCGAGAGAACCTCGGTGACCTCGACGCCGAGACCCTCCAGCATGCGCCGGTGGGCCTCCACGTCGCCCTGGATGGCCAGGATGCCGACGCGCTCGATCATCGCGAGACCCGCCGATCGCGACTTACCAGCCGCGGCTCGCCATGCGCTGCTCGTCGGAGAGCGTCTCCAGCTCGATGCCCGGCATGGCGCTGCCGAGGCCACGCGATGCGGCCAGCACCTCACGCGGATCCCGGTAGTGGGTGGTTGCCTGCACGATCGCGCGGGCGCGGCGTTCCGGATCGTCGCTCTTGAAAATACCGGAACCCACGAACACGGCTTCCGCGCCGAGCGACATGCACAACGCCGCATCCGCCGGGGTGGCGATGCCGCCGGCGGCGAAGTTCGGCACCGGAAGCTTGCCGATGCTGGCGACCGTGCGCACGAGATCCACAGGTGCACGCAGCTCCTTGGCCCGCGCGGGAAGCTCTTCGGAGGGAAGCACGGTCAGCGCGCGGATGTCACCGAACACCTGGCGCAGATGGCGTACGGCTTCGACGATATTGCCGCTGCCCGCCTCGCCCTTGGTGCGAATCATGGCCGCACCTTCGCCGATGCGCCGCAGTGCCTCGCCGAGATCCCGCGCGCCGCACACGAACGGCGATCGAAACCCGTGCTTGTCCACGTGGTGGGCTTCGTCGGCCGGGGTCAGCACCTCGCTCTCGTCGATGAAGTCGACGCCGAGCGCCTCCAGCACGCGCGCTTCGGCGAAGTGTCCGATGCGCACCTTGGCCATCACCGGAATCGACACCACCTTCTGGATGCCCTCGATGACCTCGATGGAGCACATGCGTGCAACGCCGCCTTCCTTGCGGATGTCCGCCGGCACGCGTTCGAGCGCCATCACCGCGGCGGCGCCGGCGTCCTCGGCGATCTTCGCCTGCTCTGGTGTGGTGACATCCATGATGACGCCGCCCTTGAGCATCTCGGCGAGCCCCACCTTGATTTCGTACGAGCGTGCGTCGCTTCGCTGCGCCCCGCTGCCATTGCCGTTGCCGGCCTTTTTACTTCTCGTCTTGCTCACTTCGTTGTCCTCCTTCAAACGTGAATGCTGGTATCGCGGGCGACGCGCGGCGCGCGCTCCGCGAGCTGGGTACGCACCAAGTTTCCCAGTATCTCGATGCCGCGACGGATCTCGTCGCTGTCGGCAAGTGCGGTGGTGAGTCGCAGGCCGCTCGACGGGCGTCCGTCGTGGTGAAATTGATGTCCGGGTGAGAACATTACGCCGGCCGCTTGGGCATCACGCAGCAAGGCGCGCGAGTCGATATCCTCGGGCAGCGTGACCCATATCTGATAGCCGCCTTCCGGACGGGTCCAGCGCGTGCCTTCGGGCATATGCGTCTCGAGCGCACCCAGAAGCACGTCGCGGCGCTCGCGAAGCCGGCCGCGCAGGTTCTCCAGGTGCCGGTCGTAGCCGCCACGGCGCACGAAGTCCGCGACCGCCGCTTGAAGCACCAGCACACCGCTCAGATCCGTCGTGTACTTGAGCGCCAGTAATCCGTCCACCGCGCGCCCGCGCGCGCAAATGCTGCCGATGCGTACACCGGGAAACAACGATTTCGAGAACGAGAACAGATGCACCACCACGCCGCTCGAATCGAGCGCCGCCAGTGGCGGCACTTCGCGGCCGTCGTAGCGCAAATCCATCTCGAAGCCGTCTTCGATGATCGGTTTGCCGAGACGCGTGGCCACCTCGAGAAGGGCCCGGCGGTTCGCGAGGCTGGTAGTGGTACCGAGCGGATTGTGAAAGCTCGGCATGGTGTAGAAGAGCTTCACCTCCGCGCGCGCCAGCGTGCGCTCGAGCACATCGAGATCCGGTCCGTCCTCGGTCATGGGCACCGGCGCGGGGCGCAGTCCCAAACCGACGAGCACGCCGAGCACGTTGTGGTACGTCGGTTCTTCCACCGCCACCCAGTCGCCGGGCTCGGCGTAAAGGCGCATGGCGAGCGACATGCCCTGGCTCGCGCCCTGGCACAGAACCAGTTGCTCGGCAGCGGTATCGACGCCGTGGGCGCGAAGGCGCGTCGCAATGACCTCGCGAAGCGCAGCGTTGCCCTGGTGCCCGCCATAGGAAAGCAGCTCGGTGCCGCCTTCGTCGAGCACGCGATTGAGCGATCGGCGAAAAGCCTTGAGCGGATACAGCGACGGATCCGGGATCAATGAGTGCAGGGGCACCGCACCGTCACGGGCGGTGTAGTCGGGGCGCGAGCGCTCGAAGTCGAGCAGGCGGTCGACCACCGGCGAGAGCGGCGGTGGCGCCTGGTCGGCGGCCTTCGCCGCCGCCGGGATGTGGCGCACGAACGTGCCGCGGCCGACGGTGGTCTCCACCAGGTGCGCCCGCGCGAGCCCGTCGTAGGCAAGCGCCACGGTATCGCGATTGACGCCAAGCTCCTCGGCAAGCGCGCGAATGGTGGGCAGCTTGTCGCCGTGACGAAGCTCGCCGGAGACGATGGCGTCGTTCACCTGCTCGGCGATCTGCTGATAGACGGGCTTGCGGGAAGCCGTGTCGCCGCGCCCGTTGCGTTCGATGGTGATGCGCATGGGGTGCACGTTAGTACCGGGACAATACCCGGTCAATCCGACAATATCTTCCAATAATGCCGGAAAAGTGCTTATTTGTCCCGGTCAATTGGCTGCCAAGCTGGCAAACGGCCCCGGCAGGCATGCGGTGGGACTTTTTCTTCAGGCCGTTGCAGTACGCCTGCCGCGCGGCTCGCTTACCGCGGCTTGCGCGGCCAGTCGACCGGATGCGGTGCCCACTTCGACGGCGCGACGACTTTGAACTCGCCGTTCTGGA
>JBFICP010000233.1:0-5366 GCA_041581935.1 Gammaproteobacteria bacterium
CCCGATGGGCGTGCGAACGCCATCGATGATGACAACGTCGGTCATTGGCATGAGCCCTCCTGCAGCCGTTTGCGTGGATTGTATCCCAAGGTGCGCGCCTCGCCTCCTCCGCACGACCATCGCGGCGAATGCCACGCACCCCTTCTACCGGAAACCGGCTTTCATGATGGGCGGTCAGCTTTCGCGAAGCCGGGGCGCGGCGCTCGCGCCGGGATCGATCTTCCAGCCGTTGCGGTGATGCTTGATGAGCATGCGAGCGCCGAGCGCAATGAGGAGTATTCCGAGACCCGTGCGCACCACTCCACCCATCATAAACGCCGGCACCGAGAGGCTCATTGTGAACACGGCAGGATAAATGAGCGTCCACGCCTTTTTGCCGCGGTGCTCCTGGTAGGTGGGAAAGAAAATCGAGAACCCCGCCAGGATTAGGAAGAACAACGACCACGGCGAGGTGACGAAATAACTGAGATCCTCCGAGCGCGCCAGGGCGCGCGCCAGCCACTGCTCGGCGATGCGCCCGAGCACCACGCCGAGAATCATCGGCGCGAGTGGGAAGCCGAAGATGCGCATCAGGTAGCCGAGCACGCCGAACCAGAACAGCGTCCAAATATCGAATGCGATGTTGCTGAGCGCGAACACGCCGATGGCGCAGTAGGCGAGAATCACCGACGCTAGGATGTACATCCGCACCCGGGTGATGAGCACGAACAGCCGCAGGGTATAGGACTGAAGCGCGAGCATCATGAAGTTCGCAACGAAGAACGCGAGAAACAGCGAATAGGCGAGCACCGGGGATTCAGTGATGAAGGTCGGCGACGGGATGATGTCGTGGATCAGCAGCGCGCCGAGCATCACCGCGGTCACGATGTCGCCGGGAATACCGAGCGCCAACATGGTAATCAGCGCGCCGCCCGCGGTCGCGTTGTTGGCCGACTCCGGAGCGACGATGCCGTCCTCGTATCCGGTGCCGAACTTCTCCGGCTCCCGAGAGGCTTTCTTCGCCTGATCGTAGGCGAGGATGTTGGATATCGAGCTGCCGGCGGCCGGCAGGATGCCGGTGAACACGCCGATGAGCGATGAGCGCAGCAGATTGGTCCAGCGCTTGAGCACCGCGGCGGCGGCCTTGCGATGCTCAATCTTGACCGCTACTCCGCCGCCCTCGGCGAGCGACTTGCGCGCCTTGACCCGATCCTCGATGTCGCTCAGCAGCTGACTGAAGGCGAACAGCCCGATCAGAACCGGCAGAAAGCCGAAGCCCTGCTTGAGCGCGTCGTTGCCGAAGTGAAATCGTGCCACGCCGTTGATGGCGTCTTCTCCGACAGTCGCCACCAGCAGGCCCATGGCGCCGGCGATCAGGCCCTTGACCAGATTCTCGCCGGCCAGGCTGGCGGTAATAGTGAGCGCGAACAGCACCAGCGAGAAGTAGTCCCATTGCTGAAACTCGAGACCGATGCGCGCCAGCTGCGGCGCGAGGGTCACCAGCAGACAGGCGCTGATGATGCCGCCGAAGAACGACGACCACACACCGAGCCCCAGCGCGAATCCGGGGCGGCCGGCGCGCGCCATGGGAAATCCGTCGAAGGTCGTGGCAACCGAGGAAGGCGTGCCGGGAATGCCGGTCAGGATGCCCGACATGAGCCCGCCGGAGAGCCCCCCGACGAACACGCCCATCATCACCGCGAGCCCCTGCACGGCGTCCATGCCGAAGGTGAAGGGCAAGGTCAGCACTACCGCCATGGCGATGGTGAAGCCCGGCACACCGCCCGCGATGAGTCCGGCGACGACGCCGACCATCATCAGCAGTATGGTCTCGACGATGAAGACCTCTTGAATCGCGGCGCCAATGTTCTCGAGCATGGCTTTCCCGGCTAGAGATTCGTAATGATCTCGCCCTGCGGGAAAATGACCCCGAGCGCGTAGGTGAACAGCGACCACATGGCGCCGACCATGATGACGGCGATGAGCGCGTGCACCACGAGGTTGCGCCTCGAGGCGCCGCCGATGGCCGTCAACAGGCAGAACACGAACAGCACACCCCCGATGAGCATGCCGAGATAGTCGAGCGTCAGCAGAAACAGCAGGAACAGGCCGTAGCACCAGAGGGGATTTCGGTATTTCGAAACAACGCCTCTCACGCTGAAAGGCTCCGAATCATCGGGCTTGCCGCGGCGTACCGATTGCACGAGGTACACGAGCGAGAGAATCGTCAGCGCGACCAGGATGGTGCGCGGCCACGCCGCCGGTGTGAGAATGCCGTAGTCGATATCCCGGATGTCGAAGCTGGCGATGAAGAACACGCCGCACAACAAGAGCAGGAAGATCGCGATATAGACGTCGCGGCTGAGTCGGCTCAAGGAGATCCCCCGGGGCCCGTGAAAACAAAGCCCGGGCCGCAGCGCGGCCCGGGCAAAGCGATCAACGGAAATTCAAAGGCTATTTCTTGTACATGCCGATCTTGATGGCGACCTTCTCGTGATCCTTGTAGGTCTTCTCGAACCAGGCGGCATAGTCTTCCGGTCCAACCCACTTGACCCCGGTTCCCTTGGCAGCCATCTGCTTGAGCAGCTCGGGATCCTCCGACGCTCGCTTGAATGCGGCAGCCCAGTAGTCGATCTTGTCCTTGGGCGTACCCTTCTGAACGACGATACCGCGCTTGAGTGAGTAGACGAGATCCAGTCCCTGCTCCTTCAACGTCGGCAGATCCGGCAGCTGATCCGAACGCTCATCGGCGGCGATGCCGTAGGCTTTGAGCTGACCACCGGTCAGGTATTTTTTGCCGGCAACCACGTTCAGGGTTCCGAGCTGGATGTTGTTGGCGAGCAGTGCCGTCATGCGTTCGCGGGTGCCGTCGAAGGGTACGTATTTGAACTTGGCCCCCGACTTGTCTTCCATGAGCAGCCACATGAACTGACTAGTGGAACCGAAGGTCGCGCCCGTCAAAATCGTCTCGGGGTTCTTGCGACCGGCCTCGAGCATTTCTTCGAGCGTGTTCCACGGCGCATTACCGGCCGCACCGACGATGTCCGGCGAATCGGTCAACAGTGACACCGTGTCGAATGCGTCCCAGGTGAAATCGATACGCCCGTTCAGATAGCTCGTAATGGCGCTCTGGTGAATGGCGAACAGCGTGCAGCCGTCCGGCTTCGATTTCTTCGCTTCCTTGGCACCCTTGTTACCACCCTGCCCGGAGATGTTGACCACCTGGATCTGCGGTTTGCCGCCATAGCCGTTGATGGTGTTCGCGTAGATGCGGAAGATGACGTCGGTGCCACCACCGGGCTTCCACGGAACGATGAGCTTCGCGGTGCTGCACGAAAATTCCGCGGCGTGGGCAGCGGGCAATGCCCCGGCAAGCGCGGCGACCGCGAGTGCGGCAGCGGACAGGGTGAAACGAACCAATACTGATTTCATGATCTCCTCCTTACGGCGTCTTTGGTGCTGCGGGGGGCACTGCGCATGCCACTGGCGCCCGCAGAAGCCCGCTTTTCGTTATGCGGCCGGTGCCGCTGCCGGCATTTTAGGGTTTCTCGCTGTTGTATACAAAATACCAGCCGAGAGCCGGGTCATGTCCCCACCACCAGCGGGCTCACCATCCGCCTGAGCGTCGCGACGACGCTGTTCGCCACCAGGCGCCCGGTGCGTGGATTCGCATCCGTCGGAATGTTTTCGATTTCCAGCACGAAACGCGCGCTGTCGGCTTCGACGACGATGCGGTGGCAGTTGCGGGTCACGCCCGGATCGGCCCAGATCTCGAGCCCGGTGCGATCGAGCCCGATGCCCGCCAGGCCGAGGGCCGCGGCGACATTGAGATTGGCGGGAAAGCCGGCCGCGCCCTCCCGGGCGGTTCCGGAAAAGACCTTCAATGGCTCTTTCAGCCCGTCGACATCGATGCCGCGCGCTTCGAGATACGGCGCGCCCGCGAGCCCCTGAGGCGGCTTGCGGGTCACCATGCGCACGCTGTGAATCGTGCCCTCGGCGGCGGCACGCACCGCGTCGAGTCCGAGCAGCGCGCCGCTCGGCACGACGATGCGCCCGCCCCGTTGCCTGGCGACCTCGACCAGATACCCGTGGTCCATGAGCGCCGCGACGCTGATCGGCACCAGCACCCGCCCCGCCTCCAGAGCTGGCGCGGCAATGGCCGCGAACACCGCCGCCGGTGCGCATTCGACGACCACATCGGCGTGCTCGGGCAACGCCTCGAGCGGCAGCACCGGCGCGTCGACGTCGATACGTTGAAGCCGCGCCCGTGCCCGGCCCCGGTCCCGCGCCGACACGGCGCTCAAGCTCAGGCCGTCGATACCGCCCGCAAGGCGCCGGGCAACTTCGAGCCCCACCGCGCCGAGCCCGGCCACCGCGACCCGCAGCCCGCCTGGCTCAGTCCCGGGCATCGCTCATCAGCACGAACACCTCGTCATCCACCACCATCACCGGATAGGCGCGGGCGTCGCTGCACGCGCTCAGCCCGTCCTTGGTATTCGATATGTGCAGGACCACTCCCGCCACGGTGACATCGAGGACGTCGTCGCCCATGAGCTCGTCGAGATTGGCGGCCAGATGCCAGTCGGTGCGCCATTCCTCGGGTATGGGTGGCAGGTTCATCCGTTTTCATCCCTATCGGGTGTCGGCGGGCGGTCGATGACGGCGCATTGTGCAGCCACTGTCATGGCATCCCGCACTGCCGCGATGGCGTCAGTGCCGAACGATTCCCGCCATGAGCGATTTCATGAGCGACTTACTGAACAACATAGTCAATCTGTTTCCGCTTTCGGTGTACGTCAACGATGTCGCGGAGCATGCGTCGCTCAAGGAGCGCTTGTCTGCAAAGGTCAAGTCGCTGCCGGCCTACCAGCCGCAGAGCCGTTTCGCCTGGACCGGCGACGTCAAGGGCCACGGGTTCATCCATCTGGACAAAAACGTTCAAGCCGTGGATCGACGCCATGGTGCCACACATCCATCGCTACCTCGAACTGTTGCAATTGCGCACCGAGCATCTGGAGATTTACTTCCAGCGCTCATGGCCGACACACACCATGTCGAACCAGCAGATTGCTCCGCACAATCACGAGAACGCGCATATCAGGCTCGTTTACTACTTGAGCAAGCCGCAGCGCGCCGGTGGTCTGCGCCTGCTGATGCCGAACGCGCCCAACGAGATTGTTGCGAACCTGTTCGGATCGTCGGTCGCCGTGGCGCCGTTCTTCATCGAACGTACGCCGTTCAACGCGACCCACGCGGACCTGGATCTGGAGCAAGGTCAGGTGCTGATCTTCCCGGCCAAGACCATGCACCAGACCCTGCCGAGCGAGTCCGATGACGATCGCATCTCACTGGTGGCCGATATCGCCGTCACCCTCAACGCCGAATCC
>JBFICP010000234.1:0-5358 GCA_041581935.1 Gammaproteobacteria bacterium
ACTGACCTGTCCGGCCGCGTTTGCGCACGTTACGCGAAAGAATAATCATATCACTCGCCAGCAGATACGGCAGTCCGTTCTCCAGCTCGTAGAGCACGCGTTGCAAAGCATCAATGGAAACCGCCATGCGCACGTTGACAATGACGCGCTTGAATCCCTTTTCGGCCACAGCGGGCAGAACCTGTGTGCTCGTAAGCGCACCGCCGCTAGTCGTGACGATCGATTTGACGCGCTCCTGCAGCGCGGCCGCCGCGATTGACTCGCTTTCCTGCGCAAGCACGTAGCGGGTCAGCTCGTCCGCCTCAGCGAGGTCCTCCACCGCCTGACGCAATGAGCCAACCTGCGCTGAAATTCGCGCGTAGCGGGCAATCGAATCTTCCATTTGCACGATGGCGTCACGATTATCCGAATAAATGTTCCACATCGGCACGATCAGCACGCGTGCGACCACGACGATGACCGCCAGCAACAAGATGAGCGCCAGAACGCGGCGCTGAACCGGAGTGAGGCGCGCGATCACGTGTCGCCGCCTTCGGGATTACCCGCGAGCGCCTGGGCCGGCGACGCGAGCACGCGGGCAGAGAGATGAAAGCGTTCCCGGCCCGAGCCGCCATCCTGGGTAATCGGCGAGGCGAAGTGCACGTTCTCGAGAAATGGTGATCCCTCGAGCTCGGCGATGAGCGCCGATGCCGTTTTCGATGTTCCCTGCAGGTGCACTTCGCCACCGCGCAGCTCGACCCGGAACAGCCACGTGTCGTCCGGTAACCGCCGGGTCAACTCCTCGAGCAGCGCGACTGCGGCCGGCTGCGCGACCTTCTGTGAAAATAAATATTGGATCCGTGCCCGCTGCGCATTAATGCGTTGCATGAGATCGGATGCCGTCGTCGCCGCCTCGCGCACTTCCGCGAGTCGATCACGCAATTCCCCGAGATAGCGATGTTGCTGAACAAACGGGATTGCGACGGCGATAGCCAATAGCAGGAGATTCGCCGCCACAAGGCTGCGATGAAACCTGCTGGATGTGTGTTGCGCGCTGTCGCCGGAGACGAACGCGAATATGGCATCGTCCTCGTTGGACCGTTTCGCGCTGTCTACGGGCACCAAATTCCACTCGACAAAGGGCGCCAGAGCAGGCTCGATGGCAGCTCGCGGCACCACGCACAGTCGCACCACAATCTGCTGACTTTGTGGCCGGCGATCCGTGATTCGGTAGTTGAAAAACACCTGCTCGGCGCGAAACGGGGTCTGACGCTGCATTTCGAAACCGAGAACCTGACGCAGGTTCTCTTCGGCCGCGAGTGGGAGTTGAATCTGCTTGACCAGCAGCTTTTCCGGCGGCGCCTCGACTTCCACGCGTGTCGAAGCCGAGCTGAGATTTCCCAGGATCGCGGCCATGCGCTCGGCGACGCCGGGCGGCTCGGTACCGACGCGGCCGAGCGCCTCCAAGCGACCGTTCTGCCGTCGACTGACGCGCACTTCGTGATTCGACGGAGAAAGCACCAGAGTATCGCGTCGCCTTGCGAATCGGCGTCGCAGCGCCTCTGGGAGCATCCCGGCGAGTTCCGATCGCCACCAATCGAAGAATTCACCGATGCTCACTCAATGAATCTCCCGCGTTTGCAATTTGCCTGAAGAAGCGAGTGTGCTCGCGAGCGACCTGCGGCCGGGAAAAAGTCCGCGAGCAAGCACGCTCCCATACGGCCTTCGGCAATAGCATATCAGTGATCCCGGTTGCATCATCATTGCTGCGGAGAAACCACGCCGTAGGCGTCAAAAAGGGGAATCGAGTCGAACCAGGCAACGACCGAGTACGGTTTTCGCGCGTCGCCCGTCAGCTGGACGACGGCCCGGCGGCTGGCACGAGCGCCGCCGGTGAGCTCGCCCTCCGCATCCACGGTGTAGACCCGGGAATTCGCGCGGGAAAGATAGCGCGCGCCCGGGGACAGCAGCTCCAAGGGCAGCGACCCAGGCGAATCGACGCCCGCGACGCCACTCGCGTAAAGCGCCTCGCGGGCGGAGAGAAAACGGTCTACCCGCTCGTCATCGAGACCCGGAACCGCACGCAAAACCGTTCGCGGGGCGGTCATCGGGTCGACCTGGGGCGCCCAGGAATACACCGTCACCAGTGGTGCGAGCCTGGCGTAGGTGGCGGCGTCCACGCCGAGAACCTGGTTGAGCTCCGAAACGCTCAGGAACGCGCCGTCTCTCGACGCGAAGCGGCGCCCTTGCGCCCTGTAGTGCGCGTCCTCGGCGCCATCGGGACGCGTGCGCTGATCCGGATCCCGCCAGTCGAGGATCGCGTTGGCGACTGCAGTCGGCGGGGACGCGCTCTCGTTACCTTCGCTTTCGGCCAAGGCGGTGACGAGTCCGAGAATCAGCGCCTCCGGCGCGCCGTTCAAGTCCACCTTACCGTTCTCCGAATACAGGCGGATACGCACCCTGCCGTCAGCAAATGGCAACTCGTAACGGCGGCCGTCAGCGACCCAACGCGATTCTGGGGACTCGGACAACAGAGCCAGAATGCCGCGATGTATTCCCGCATCCGCGATGGCTTGCGCCTTCGCGCGCTCCACCAGATTACCGGCGAGCCGTGTCTCGACGCGCATGGTGAACGCGAAGCTCGCGGCGATGACGCCGAGCAGCACCCCAGCCCAGAGGACGATGACGAGTGCGAATCCACACTGCACGCGCTTGCCCGCGCCCGTTTTCATCGCGTGAGCCCCGGCGCCAGAAGGGACGGCTGGCCGGTCGTTGGAACGCCCGCGGCACCGGATTGCCCCGGATCGCCCGGCGCTACCGTGCGTTGAAAACGGATGGCATCGGTAGAGACGTGAACGACGATATCCGGCCAGTCGCCCGCGAGCTTGCTCGCGAGACGCAAACGCACCAGGCGCGGCAAGCGTTGCCGGTCCACCCAGCGCGTGCTCCATGAGGCCTCACGATCATCACCGATCGGCCCGAAATAGTCGAAGCGGGCCTCGGAAAGACCTCGCGCAAGCGCTCGCGGATGTTCATCGACGCCCGGGCGACCCTGCTCGGCGTCGGGGTGCAGCAGGCGCCGTGACACCGTTAAAACCGAACCGTCTTCGTGCTCGTCGATTGCGAGTGTCATCTCATACATGCCTCCCTGACCCAGGTGTGCAGGCATCGGCGTCACCAATACCAAACGCCGTGCCTCGCCTCTGAACCACAGCCGCCACGCATTGTTCTTGCTGACGGTAAGCGGAAAGGCCTGCGCCGCGTGCCTGCGAACGAATGCCCCTGCAAGGCGCAGCTCCGAAATTGCGGCGTGTTTGCGTTCACCGCTCTCCCAGCTGCGAATACCGAGCCGGTAGCCCGCGTACAGCACCGTGATCACCAGGGAGAAAACGGTGATGGCCACCAGGGCCTCGAGGAGAGTAAAACCGCGGATTCGCCGGCCCGTCATGGTCGCGCAGAACCGAGCAGCATGGATGTCAGAGATACGATCCGCGGGGTTCCAGAATCTTCCCAAAACACTTCCACGTTGACGGTCAGCGGCTGCAGCGCAGGACTCGTCATCTGCATTTGTTCGTCGGTATACGGGCCGATGGAAATGCGCCAGTGGAAGTCATCGACCGTGTTTCCGCTGCTCACCCCCTCAACGATCGGAGACTCGGGACCGAGCGACGCCAGCTTTGATTGCGCGATCACCGTGGCACGCGTGTAGCGATCCCCGGCGCTCGCGGCATGCATGCCGGCGCTGAAAACCCTGAACAGTGCGCCGAGTAACATGGCAAGTATCGTAAAGGCCACCATCACCTCGAGGAGAGAAAACCCACGACAGGCGCTTCTCGAAATCATCGCCCGACGGCCTCCTCGATAACGGACTCGATTACGTTCACTTTTCCAGTCAGCCAGTCCACGTCTACAAGGTATCGCAAGCCATCGACCGAGAGTGTTATGCGTCCACCGGTCGAGCTGCCGTCGGGGAAGAATCGTATGGCACCTCGATACTCATCTTGCTGCTCCGAGCGCGCCGTAAATAGCACGATGTCGATTTTTTCTGGAAGCTTGCGTACGTGCCGCTCTCCGGGTAGCCGAAACTCATGCTTGACGACGTCGACGGCGAGAGCCGCCGAGCGATTTTCATTCAAGGCCTGGTTGCGTGTAAGACGCAACCCCGCTGCAAGGCTTCTAGCGGCGCTCTTGAGCTCGACCGATGCGCCGCTGCCGAGAGAGGGGACGACGACCACCGCAACGAGCGACAAAATTAGGAGAACCGCTAGCAGCTCGAACAGTGTGAATCCGGTGGCTGAAGGCCGCAAATTGATCACACGCTCCCGGTTTCGGCAGGGACTCTCACTCCCAGCTCACGATGTCCTTCTGCTCGCCCTCGCCGCCTTCGGACTTATCGGCTCCCAGGGACATCAGATCATAGTCTCCGTTTCTTCCAGGATAGCGGTAAACGTAGTCGTTCCCCCATGGGTCCTTGGGAATGACTTTCTTCTTGAGGTATGGACCGTTCCAGTTGTCGACCCCCGGAGGCTTTTCGATCAGCGCCTCGAGGGTGGGCGGAAAGCTGCCCACCTCCAGGCGATAGAGATCAATGCTGGCCCCGAGCGCCTCGATCTGGATGCGCGCCGAATCGCTGCGCGCGCCGGATACCCACTTGAGCACCTGCGGCACGGCAAACGCCGCGATAAGCCCCAGAATCGCGAGCACGGCAAGAAGCTCGATCAGGGTGAATGCACCGGTTTTTCGTGCCTGCCGGAGCGAGCGTGCTCGAAGCCGTTGGCGCGTTCGCTCGCTCTCACGGGGATACGTATGTTCTTTCACGGTTAAAGCGCCAGGTTATTGATGCTCAGCACGGCTATCACGATGGACAAGATGACGCCCGCGATGATTACGGCAAGGCCCAGAATCAGAGCAGGCTCCAACACCGTCATCAGATGGCGCAACGACGATTGCACCTCGCGCTCGTAGATTTTTGCAAGCTGCTCGAGCATGGCTTCCAGATTGCCGCTCTCTTCCCCGACTTGCAGCAAATGGCCAGCGAGTGGCGGAAACACCCTCGCCTCGGTCAACGGCCTTGCCAGACCTTCACCCTGGCGAACGCGTTCGGCAACTCGATGAATGCCATCCGAGATGACCTGATTGGCAACCACTTCCTTGGCGATGGCAATGGCGTCGAGCAACGGAACGCCGTTTCCAATCAGCGTCCCGAGTGTGCGCGTGAATCGGGCCGCCTCGAGCCGCGCAATAAGAGGACCCACCAACGGCAATCGCAGAAGTCGACCGTCCCAACGTGCCCGGCTCACGGGATCGGCATATTGTTGGCGCAGATACACGAAGAGCCCGGCGCCAGCCAGTGCCATGATCCACCAATAATCGTGCACG
>JBFICP010000235.1:0-5354 GCA_041581935.1 Gammaproteobacteria bacterium
CAGTTTGATACGCACCCGGCAGATTGGCATGCGCGACCGAGGCGAGGCATTGCTCTAACCGTCGAGTTCCCGTTAACCGGTTCTCGGGCCCGTTGAGCCGCACGCATAGGTCGGCGCTCGCCTTCCTTCAGACTCGCTGATTGTCGTTTGCCGTGTGCACGCCCGGCTGCGGTGCGTTGGTCAGGACTGTGATGTAATCCTCGGAGACGAAGCGCCGCGTCAGTCCAAAGTAAACCCGAGCTTCATGGTGACCTGCCAATAGGCCACGGCGTTGTTCTCGATTTCACCGCGTACGTTGGTGACTTCGAACCATCTCAGGTTGTGAATCGTCTGCGATGCCCGGCTGACGGCGTTGCTGACGGCGTCTTCGATGGTCGTCGTCGATGAGCCGGTAAGCTCCAGGGATTTGTAGACATGGTCACTCATGATCGTCTCCTCTCGTGGATTGCTCGCTCAGTTCCGCCCGCATCGCCTGCAGCTTCGCCCACAGCTTGGCGTAGAGCTCTTTGCCGACTACGAGAATCGCCAGCGCCGCGCTCACCTCCGCGGCGATCACCAGGGTGGCAATCGAGCCCAGCGCGCCGCCGGGCGGCGCGTCCATGAACGGCACGGCGGCGGCGATGCCTGCGAGCACCAGCGCGACGGCGGCGAGCACACCCGCGATCCACACCCGGTGCTTGACACCCATGGCCGCAAGGTCACCTAACGCCCGGCGGGTCGAATCATTGGTTAATCTTCCGAAGAACGCTTTTTCTCGTCGAGCTTCAATGCCGCCGAGTTGATGCAATAGCGCAGCCCCGTCGGCTCGGGTCCGTCCGGGAACACGTGACCCAGGTGCGCATCGCAATTGCTGCAAAGCACCTCGGTGCGCACCATCCACAGCATGCGGTCTTCTTCCTCTTCCACGTGGTCCTCGTTGAAAGGGGAATGAAAGCTCGGCCAGCCGGTGCCTGAGTCGAACTTGTGATCGGAATGAAAAAGCGGCGTCCCGCAGCACACGCACCGGTAGATGCCCTCCTTCTTGCAGTCGTGGTACTCACCGGTGAACGGACGCTCGGTGCCCTTCTGGCGCGTTACCCGGTACTGCTCGGGCGTCAGCTCCTTCATCCACTCCTCGGGGGATTTCATGATCTTTTCGGTCATTTCGAGGTCCTCAGGTCGAGCTCCATGTATCGCGTTCCGGGAACCGGGTTTTCATAGTATGCGCCGATCTCGCGGAATCCAAGCAGCCGGTAGAGACGCTGGGCGTCGTGCATACCCGGCAGGGTATCGAGTCGCATGCACCGGTAGCCCGCGTCGCGTGCCTCGGCGATGATGGCGACGGCAAGCGCATGTCCGATGCCACTTCCGCGGAAGTCCGGACGCACGTAGAGACGCTTCATCTCGCAGGTGCTCGCATCGAGCCGGCGCATGGCGACGCTGCCGGCGAGGATGTCATCGCGCGAAGCGACAATCAGCGCGCCGTGCGGAGGCAGGTAGGCCGCGGGAAACGCCACGACCTCGTCATCGAAACCCTGGAACGACAGATCCACATCCAGAGACTCGGCATACTCCATGAGCAGCGAGCGGGCCTGCTCCAGGCGCGGATCGCCAGCCGAGGTGACGACGGACAGCGTGGACGGCGCGGGCACTGAGGACGGGCGCGGTGGGCTCAGGCGACAGCGACCGGAAACTTCTCGCGCCAGTGAGCGGGACCGGTGTGGTGGACCGACTCGCCGGTCGCGTCGACGGCCACGGTCACCGGCATGTTCTCCACCTCGAACTCGCGGATGGCTTCCATGCCGAGGTCCTCGAAAGCCACGATGCGGGTCTTGCGAATCGCTTTGGACACCAGATAGGCGGCGCCGCCCACGGCCATCAGGTAGACGGCCTTGTGCCGGCGAATCGCCTCGATGCCCTCGGGGCCACGCTCGGCCTTGCCAATCATGCCGATGAGCCCGGTCTCGGCCAGCATCATGTCGGTGAACTTGTCCATGCGGGTTGCGGTGGTCGGGCCCGCGGGTCCGACGACCTCGTCGCGCACCGGATCCACGGGACCCACGTAGTAGATGATCTTGTTCTCGAGATCGACGCCCGCGGGGAGCGGCTTGCCGGCCGCGATCAGGTCGGCGATGCGCTTGTGGGCGGCGTCGCGGCCGGTGAAAAGCCGCCCAGAGAGCAGCAGGCGATCGCCGGCCTTCCATTCCTGTACCTGCTCGCGGGTGAGCGTATCGAGGTCGACCTTGCGCGCCTGCCCCGAGGGCGCCCAGGTGACGTCCGGCCAGTCGTCGAGATTCGGTGGCGTGAGCTCGGCGGGGCCGCTGCCGTCGAGACTGAAGTGGATGTGGCGGGTGGCCGCGCAGTTCGGAATCATCGCCACCGGCAGGGATACGGCGTGGGTGGGGTACTCCAGAATCTTGACGTCCAGCACCGTGGTCAAACCGCCGAGTCCCTGGGCACCGATGCCGAGCGCGTTCACCTTGTCGCAGATCTCGAGACGCAGCTCCTCGATGTGATCCCGCGCCCCCCGGGCGCGCACCTCGTGCAAATCGACGGGGGCGAGCAACGATTCCTTGGCGAGCAGCAGGGCCTTCTCGGGCGTGCCACCGATGCCGATACCGAGAATGCCGGGCGGACACCACCCGGCGCCCATGCCCGGCACGGTTTCCACCACCCAGTCGACGACGCTGTCGCTCGGATGCAGCCTCTTGAAACGTGCCTTGCTCTCCGAGCCGCCGCCCTTGGCGGCGATGCGCACGTCCACGGACTCGCCGGGCACGAGCCGCGTGTGAATGACCGCCGGCGTGTTGTCGCGAGTGTTGACGCGGCCCTTCAAGGGAGAGTCGACGACGGATGCACGCAGTATGTTGTCCGGATGCGTGTAGGCGCGGCGCACGCCCTCGTTGATCATGTCCTCGAGGCCCATGTCCGCGTCCCAGCGAACGTTCATGCCGACTTCCACGAACGCGACGACGATGCCGGTATCCTGGCAGATAGGGCGCCTGCCCTCCGCGCTCATGCGGGAATTGGTGAGGATCTGTGCCATGGCGTCCTTGGCCGCCGGCGACTGCTCGTTGGCGTAAGCCTCACCCAGCGCTTTTACATAGTCGACCGGATGGTAGTGGGAGATATACTGCAGGGCGTCGCAGACACTGTCGATGACATCGTCCTGCCGGATGACGGTCATCGACAGCGCACGGCGCGAATCGGCGGCACTGCCGTCAGGGCGTCGAGGCCGCGCGCCAGATCGCATTCGATGTCGTCGATGTCCTCGAGTCCCACCGCCACGCGGACGAGCGACTCGCGGATGCCGGCAAGATCGCGCTGCTCCTGAGTGATGCGGCTGTGAGTCGTGCTCGCCGGATGCGTGATGGTCGTTTTCGCATCGCCGAGATTGGCGGTGATGGACAGAAACCGCGTCGCGTCGATCACCGACCATGCTTCTGCGCGACCGCCGTGGACCTCGAAGGCAACCACCGAGCCGAACGCTTTCTGCTGGCGCGCGGCAAGCGCGTGCTGGGGATGGCTCTCGAGACCGGGATAGTAGACCTTCGCCACCGCCGGGTGCTTCTCCAGCCTGCGCGCGAGCTCGAGCGCGCCCCGGCAATGGGCATGCATGCGCAGGCTCAGCGTTTCAAGCCCGTTCAAGAATACCCAGGCATTAAAGGGGCTCATGGTCGGGCCGCAGGTGCGCAGAAAGCTGAAAATCTGATCGCGAATTTCCTGGTCCTGCATGAGCACCGCGCCGCCCACACAACGTCCCTGACCGTCGATGAACTTGGTCGCCGAGTGGATGACGATGTCGGCGCCCATCTCGAAGGGCAGCTGCAGCGCTGGTGTGCACAGGCAGTTGTCCACCACCAGAAGGCAGTCGTTTTCGTGGGCGAGACGCGCAAGCCAGCCGATGTCGGCGACATCGCCGAGCGGATTGGTCGGGCTTTCGATGAACAGCAGGCGCGTCTCGGGCCGTATGGCCGTCTTCCATGCTTCGTGATCGGTGACCGAGACGAAGGTCGTCTCGATCTCGAACTTCGACAGAACGTTGCTGAACATCGACACCGTCGAGCCGAACAGATCATGGGCGGCGACGATGTGATCCCCCGACTTCAAGAGCGCGAGACAGGTGGACAGCACCGCCGACATGCCCGACGACGTGCCGATGCAGTGTGCGGCACCCTCCAGAGCCGCAAGACGTTCCTCGAACGTACGCACCGTCGGATTGGTGAATCGGGAATAGACGTTGCCTTCCTCTTCGTGGGCGAATCGGGCGGCTGCCTGGCGGGCGCTGTCGAATACGAAGCTCGAGGTTAGAAATATGGGATCGTTGTGCTCGGACTCGGCGGTGCGCGTCTGACCGCTGCGAATCGCGAGGGTATCGAATTTCTCCATGGTCCCTGGTCCCTTTGATCGGGCAGTTGTCATGAGGGCAAAAAAAAAACCTGCTGAAGCGGTTGCTAAAGCAGGTTTGCCCTCGCTTTAGCCGTATTTATTGAGCGCCCGCAAGCTGATTTGGATCAAATCGGCGCTTGATGAAGGAGGTTAAGCCAATGCCGCGGCTCCTGTCAATGGCATCATTTCTTACGGAATCAACGACCTAGGCCTGCTCGGCCTCGGCGAGCCTCTCCTCCTTGGCCCTGTCGTTCCTGGCGAGCGCGATCTGCTCGAGATACTCGGTGGTGACCCCTCCGGTCACGTAGTCGCCGGTGAAGCACGAGGTATCGAACTCACGCAGCCGCGGGTTGCCCTTGCGCACCGCGTCGATGAGGTCCTCCACGGTTTGATAGAAAAGCCGGTCCGCGCCGATGGTCTCGGCCACCTGGTCCTCGGTGCGGTTGTGAGCGATGAGCTCGCCGACCACCGGCATATCGATGCCGTAAACGTTCTGGTAGCGCACCGGCGGCGCGGCGGACGCGAAATAGACCTTGCGGGCGCCGGCCTCGCGGGCCATCTGGATGATCTGCGCAGACGTGGTGCCACGCACGATGGAATCGTCCACCAGCAGAACGTTCTTTCCTTCGAACTCGAGATCGATGGCGTTGAGCTTGTGGCGTACCGAGCGCTCGCGCTCCTTCTGTCCGGGCATGATGAACGTGCGGCCGATATACCGGTTCTTGATGAAGCCTTCGCGATACTTGACGCCGAGCTTGTATGAAAGCGGCAGGGCAGCCGTTCGACTGGTGTCGGGAATCGGAATCACAACGTCGATGTCGTGGTCGGGCCACGCCTCGAGAATTCGATCGGCGAGCCTTTCGCCCATGCGCAACCGGGCCTTGTAAACCGACACGTCGTCGATGATCGAATCCGGGCGCGCCAGATATACGTACTCGAATATGCACGGTGAATAGACCGGGTTGTCCGCGCACTGGCGCGTGTGC
>JBFICP010000236.1:0-5342 GCA_041581935.1 Gammaproteobacteria bacterium
CCTGTCGATGGCAATGCCCTCGCTCGCCGAGAGCAGGATCCGAAAAGCCAGGTAGCACAGGTAGGCCGCGCCCAGATAGCGCACGACGTCATAGGCGATTGTCGACGCCGCCAGCACCGCCGACAGGCCCAATGCGGCGACCAGACAGTTGACGAAAGAACCGGTGGAAAGTCCCAGCACCGACACCAGGGCGGCGCCGCTGCCCTGCCCGATGCCGCGGGCGACCGCGTAGAGCATTCCGGGCCCCGGAGATATACCGACCGCAAAGGCGGCGACCAGAAACAGGCTGAGTGCCGACCACTCCGGTAACAGGCCCATTGTCAGCGCGCGGCTTCGAAGCCCGCAAGCGCCGAGACGAGATTGGCGCCCAGCTGTCCGCTTAAGTACCCGCCCTCCTGCACGAGCACGGTCGGCACGCCCAAGGCACCGATTGCCTGACCGATCCGCTCGAAGCCGGCGGTCGTGATTTTCAAAAACGCCAGCGGATCACGCTCCGAAGCATCGAGCCCCAAAGCAACGACCAGCATCTCGGGCGTGAAGCGCGCGACCCGCGCGAGCGTTTCGTGGAGGCATTGCATGTAGTCGTCATCGCCGGTGTCTCTGGCAAGCGGCTCGTTGATGTTGCATCCGCGGCCGTCGCCTTCCCCGACTTCCTGCCGGTAACCGGCGAAGAACGGATAGAACTCCGACGGATCGCCGTGCAGGGAGACGGTCAGGACGTCGCCGCGCGCGTAGAAAATCCCCTGGGTGCCATTGCCGTGGTGCACGTCGACGTCGACGATCGCGACACGCCCGGCACCCCGTTCGCGGCAGTACTGCGCCGCGATGGCAGTATTGTTGAGAAAGCAGAATCCGCCGGCCATGTCGGCGTACGCATGATGACCCGGTGGCCGGCAGAGCGCATACGCACAGTCGACGCTGTCCGCGCCCATCACCGCACTGGCGGCGGAAAGGGCGCAATTCGCGCTCGCCTGAACGGCTTGCCAGGTGCCCGGGCCGATGGGACAGGCGCCGTCGGCCTGGTAGTAACCGGCGCGTCCGACGATGGCGTTCGGCCGAGCGCTCATGTTGCGATTGGGGTGCACATTCGGAATCACCTCCGCTGCGTGGTCGGGGAGAGCGCACCAGTCCCGCCAGGCGTTCTCGAGAAATTCGAGATAGTCGCTGTCGTGCACCGCATGCACGGGTTCGAGGCCGAACGGTTGGGCCTCGCACACTTCGTGCCCGGCCTCGCGTGCCGCGTCTAGCAATGTGGAGGCACGCGCGGGTGTTTCCGGGTTGTCCGTAATCCGGCCGCGGCTGATGAACGCGCCTGGCGCGTGGACGGCGTGCTTGTCACTGAAGTAGATTCGCATGACTGAAAAATTTTTGTGCCGCAAATGACTCGGGGTCTGCATAGCTTACTCGTAGATGCGTGCGCGTGCCGACGGTGACCGCGACCAGAACTTACGGCGGATGGCTCGAGCTGAGTCGCTCCGCTGTTGCCCATAACCTGGCCGGCGTAAGGCGCCTGGTGGAGCCCTCCCAGGTGATGGCGGTCGTCAAAGCGAACGCCTACGGCGCGGGCGCCACAGGCGTGGCACGGGTCCTGCAGGATCACGGCGTGATCCGCTTCGCCGTCGCCACCGTGGACGAAGCGGTGACCCTTCGCGAAGCCGGGATCGACGGCGACATCCTGTGTCTCACCTATTTCGACGACGGCGATGCAGAAGCGATTCGCCACCATGATCTGACTCCCACGGTGCACTGCGAGCGAAGCGCATCGGCCATCGGCAGGATCGCGGGGGAAATCGGCGAGCGTCTGCGCGTTTGGGTCAAAGTGGATACGGGTCTCGGCAGACTCGGCGTTCCGGTGGACGCAGCAACGGCGTTCATCGAGGGGTTACTGCGCAACATGCCGGTACGCATCGCGGGCGTCTACAGCACGCTCACGGAGAACCGCGAGCGTGATCGCCGCCAACTAGAGCGTTTCCTGGCGTTGCGCGAAAGACTGCCGGCGCTCGACGGCGTGCTCTGGAGCCTTGCATCGAGCCACGCAATCCTGACCCTGCCCGAGAGCAGCCTCGACGTCGTGCGTCCTGGTGTCATGTTGCTGGGATTTCCACCCAGCGAGCCGCAACGATTGGATACGGACCGCGTCGCGCTCGCCGACCTGGAAAGCGCGGTCACCTGGAAATCCCGCGTCGCCGGGATAAAAACGATTGCGGCAGGCGAGCAGGTGGGTTACGGCGAGCAAATTCCGCTTGCGCGCGACACCCGCGTGGCGAGCCTGATGACGGGCTGGGCGGACGGCTACCGGGGATCACCGGAACAACGAAGCGGTGTGCTGATTGGCGGACGGCGTTGCCCGGTGCTCGCGCTCAGCGCAAACACCACGCTCGTAAACGCGACCGCGGTCGAATCGGTTCGGGCGGGCGACGAGGCCGTGCTGCTCGGCCGACAGATGAGCGCCCGAATTGCCGTCGAGGAGCTCGCACCGGCGGTGGGCGGCGTTTACCGCATGCTTGCCGCAATTCCGCCACGCGTGCCGCGGATCTGGTCGTGAAAGTGTAACGGGTGACGGGCGAGAATTCCGGAGTCGTGCGTGCAGGAGCGCGCTTGCCCGCGCCTAGAGCAATGTCGCTACGCGCGCCAGCGGCGCAAGAACCCCAGGATCGGTAGTGGCAGCGCGAGCGCGTAGATGACGGCAAGTGCCCAGCGCATCCCGTCGTTGCCGAGATAGGCCATGCCGACCCCGCTCATCGGCGGACCCGCCACGGCACCGAAGCAGAACATCACCGAGAACACACAAGCGGCTGCGCTCAGATCGGCACCCTTGAATTTACGACCGAGTAGCGTCAGCGGAATGATATAGAGCGCGGCGAACGTGCCGCCGAAGACGAACATGAACACGGTGTTCCAGCCCGCGTAGGGAACCACCCACGGCAGTGCCACCGATGCGAACAGCATCGCGAGAATCGCCACGAGCACGATTCCCATCGCATTGACGTGGTCCATGAGCCAGCCAACGGGAAGCTGGAACGCGATGGTGCCGATTGCGAAGACGCTGATGAGCCCGACGGCCGCAGACTCCGTGAGCCCTGCGGCGACGCCATAAATGGGAAAGAAGCTCATGACGATGGCATCGGTGGCCGCAAACACGAAGTATCCGATCATGGCCACCGGTGCGAGCATCACGTAACGCCAGGCACTCGCGGACGGCACGCCTTCGAGCCTCGGCGCGGCGCCTCGCACGAGCGCAAGGGGCAATATGGCCACCAGCGTGATGGCTGCGCACACGAGAAACGGTGCCCAGCCTTCGCTGCCGATGGCCGCCAGCAGCAGCGGCCCGAGCGCAAATCCACCGCCCGCCGCCATGCCGTAGAGCGCGACCGTGCGCCCGCGGCGCTTGTCCTCGGCGACGTGATTGAGCCATGCCTCTCCGGCGATCCACATGAAGCTCTCGGACATTCCGAGAAGAAACCGCAGTACGAACCATGCGTACACATCGGGATACGCCGGCAAGGCCAGCAACAACAGCGCCGTTGCGACTATCGACCACAGCATCAGCGGCACCGGACCCTGCCGCGCCATGAGTTTCGGCACGAAGGGCGCGGCCGCCAGCACCGCCAGATATTGAGCGGCGGTGTTGAGCCCGATGAGCGTGGTGCCGACGCCCTGCTTTTCCAGCACCAGCGACAGCAGCGGCAGACTGAAACCGTGCACCAGGGCGGCAACGCCGAGCACGGCGCTCACGGCGACGAGATTGCGCACCCGCCAGCCGCGTGGCGACATTACCGCCGTCATGACGGTTCGCGTCGACCGACCAGCCGTTCGTGCACCGCGTCGCGAAGGCCATAGGCCCAGTAGGTGAGCTGGGCGGCGGCAACGCCGAGCGGCCCGCCCGTGGGTGTCAGCCCGAACGGTGCGAACAGTCGATACCGATCGTCGTTCTCGGCAATAGCCGACGCAATCAGCTCGCCGGCCACGGTGGTCGTGCCCATGCCGGAACCGCCGAATCCCATGGCGTACCAGAACCCGTCGCTCAGCTGACCGATCTGCGGCATCTTGTGCGCCGCGTAGCTCATCAGGCCGTACCACGCCGATTCGACCCGGGCGCCTTCGAGCTGTGGATAGACCTTGAGGAGATCGGCGAGCATGAAACGGGCGAGACGGGCGGGCTCGCTTCGCCGCGTGCTGATGCGCCCGCCCCATAGAATGCGTGTATCGGCGAGCGCGCGATAATAATCGCTGGCGAATCGATTGTCAGAGATCGCATAGGGAACATCGATGGCGGCGCGAAGCCGTTTCTGCCCGAGCGGCTCGGTGGCAATCACGTAGGTCGCCACCGGCACGATGGCTGCGGAAAGCCGGTGGTGAAGACCGTTCAGATAGCCTCCGCAGGCCATCACCACGTGCGTCGAGTGAACCCTGCCGCCGGCGGTATGCACGGTCTTGTCCGCGCCGAGCACGTCGAGCCCGGTCACCGGAGACCGCTCGAAGACCAGGGCGCCCCGGGATTCGGCCGCAGCCGCCATGGCACGACTGTAGTTCAGCGGATGGAACTGAAACTTTCGATCACTGAACAGACCGTCGAAGTAGCGACGCGTGTGCAACACTTCGCGCACCCGCTCCCGCGGCCAGAACTCGCGCGCATCGTCGAAATTCTCCGCGAGAAAATCCCGCGTGCGCAGCACGGCATCACGGTCGTCGAACCAGGAAACGTTCAGCGCGCCGTCGATGACGGGTCCGCAGTCCATACGATAATGCGCGATGCGCCGGCGAACGAGCGCCACTGCCTCGTGGGTGAGACCGTAGAGCTCGCGGGCCTGCTGCAAACCGACCCTGGCGACGAGACGATCGGGCGCGAGCGAATAGCCGCTGCCGACGAATCCGCCGTTTCGCCCCGACGCGCCCCATCCGACTTGGCGCGCCTCCAGCAGAACCACATCGACGCCGCGCTCGCGCAGTCCGAGCGCCGTGGCGAGTCCGGCGAGTCCCCCGCCGACCACGCAGACCTCGGTATCGATGGCGCCGTCGAGCGCCGGGTGCGCTGCTCCCGGCGTCATGGTGCGGCTGTAGTAGCTGTCCACGTAGTGCATGGCGACGCGCCGACGACTCCCCCGCTCGACAACGATTACCTTCAACCCCGGCGCATGATAAACGCAATGCGACGGTACTGGCAGGCTTCGGTCAAATCGCAGATCATCGCCTTTCGACTCCACGACAGAGCGGCGACGACCCGATGCACAGCAAACCGGCAGCGGTAATCTTTGACATGGACGACGTGCTGTGCCGCTACCATTTTGACAAACGGCTCGCGCGGCTTTCGGAGATGTCCGGTGTCGACGCGCAAACCATCA
>JBFICP010000237.1:0-5327 GCA_041581935.1 Gammaproteobacteria bacterium
GACGGCATCGCCGGCATCGAAGATCTCATTGCCTTCTTTTCGGCGTTGCCGAATCCGGACAAGCAGTTCGCCGTGATGCCTGGGATCTCACACGCGAGCTTTCAGCAGAAGAACTACATGCTCGTTTATCATATTTTGCATGCATTCTTCAGCCAGCCGAATCCGGTTTATAGTGGCGGCTGAGCGGGAAACCGCAAACTTCGCCTACCGATCCCGCGCGGCGCGGACGGGCGGGTTGTGTCGTCACACGGTTCTCGGAATCCGTTCTCGACTCGATGCCTTATCGTTCCGACTCGTCAATCACAGTCTTCCATCGGCCATCACGATGCTCACCGCGCGATCGTGACCGGCGCACCGCTCTGTCACGACGCCTGACCCGCGCCATCACCCACGGTCGTCCGTCTTAGGGGTTTTACCCTTGGGATCCTCCGCCTCCAGCGCGGCCGCACCCGCCATGGCGAGCGCCGGCGTCGCCGCCTCGACGATGACGCGTTTCGGTGCGAATTGAATCCCATTCTCCTCGAACGCCTTTTGGATGCGCGTGAATGCCTCGCGACGCACGTAGAACTGCTGACCCGGCATGGCCGTGAACTTGCAGCGGATGATCAGCGCCGAGTCGTCCATCCGATTGACCCCCTGGGATTTCAGCGGCGTCAACATGAGCGGCGCCAGCTCCTCGTCGGCCTCCATGGCTTTGCCCACGTTCTTGATGATCTTTCGCACCTTGTCGATGTCGGTCTCGAAGGGCAGACGAAGCTCGAACTTCATGATTGCCCAGTCGCGACTGTAATTCGTGAGGTGCCGGATCTCGCCGAACGGTATGGTGTGCAGTGGTCCGTTGTGATGGCGCAGCCTGAGCGAGCGAATCGAGATCGCCTCGACCACGCCGCGAATCTCGCCGATTTCCACGTATTCGCCCATACGAAATGCGTCGTCGAGCAGAAAGAAAATGCCCGAGACGATATCGCGTACCAGTGCCTGGGCACCGAAACCGATGGCAATGCCGACAACGCCGGCGCCGGCAATGAGTGGTCCGATATTGACCCCCAGCGATGACAGCACTATCAGCACACCCATGATCAGCAACGTAATCAGAATGAACTTACGAAACAGCGGTAACAGCGTCTGCATGCGCGTCTTGCCGGCCCCGCCGACTTCAGTTTCGCCTCCCAGGCCACTGGCATTCTCGGATTCTTCCTCCGAATCCAGGTGATAAGAGACCGCTGCTTTGACCAGGCTCCACACGGCGTACGCCAGCAGCGCCGTGACGATGATGTCGAAGAACGCCCGGCCGATGCGTTCACCTGCCATGGACCTGGCAAAGGCACCAGGCTCGATACCCCACACACCGAGCACCAAGAGGACGGCGATGAGTGCGAGCAGGATGCGAAGATTCTTCAGCACCACGGCCTGAATCTCACGGCCGCCGGCCTGCCTCGACCGCTCCTCTGCCTCGCTGGCGGGCGCCAGGGTGAGCCGGGATTGCTCGCCCTGCGCATCGCCCTGCTCCCGGTCGGGTTGGAAGAGCCTCGCCACGACCCGTCTGAGACCGAGATCGGCGAGTGGCAGCACCATCAGCAGCGCCAGGGTCTTGATACCCGCGTAGTCGGTTGTCAGTCCCCGCACGCCGAGCCTGCCGACGGCGATAACGTAGAGGATCAGCACCGCGGTGATGGCGATGATGTGCCAGTGCGCGGCCATGGATTCGACAAAACCGCCGTCGCCGGCCGGGTTGTGCGCGCCCCCGCCACGGATGATGGCCGCATAGGGGTACCGGGCCTCCCAGATCATGAAGATCAGCGCCACCACGATCGCGCTAATCACGATAAGCTCCACGAGCTCTGCCACGCGAAGCTCGATGGCATATGCGTTCAGGGACTGGGCGACGAAAAAGTGGACCACGAGAAGTCCGGCGAGCACCAGAAGGCGCAAACGAAGCGCCCACACGGCGCCGTCGTCCAGGGTCACCAGGCGAAGGCCGGGTGCGCGCGGAGCGAGCACCACGTCCATCAAGATGGCGATGGCACGAATGATGACCACTGCCGAGAGCAGCATGATGTAGAGCGGCTCCGCCCCGTCATTGTCCCAAACCGCGACGCACATGACGCCGAAGGCGGCGACGCCGAAGACCAGCAGGGCCAGATACCTCATGAGCGCCCGCGCGACTCCGGTACCGAGACGTGCGATCAGGCCCTCCGGTGCCCGCTCGGGCGATGACACGGTGCCGATGCCGGTGACACGGCGCAGAGCGATTTCCGCTACCCAGCCGACGACGAACATGAGCACGATCCCCACCACGACGCTCCACGAAGAGACGGTCCCTGCCAGGGTCACCTGGGTCCAAATCTCACCTGGCAGGGCCGAAAGTGCGCCCCACGATCCCAGAACCCGGGCGAGCTGCAGCCTGGCCGTCTCCGCCATGTCGTGGATCTGCTTTATGGTGTCCGCATCCTCGCTTCGGGCCCCAGCGCCCGAATCCACCGCCACCTTGTCCAGCTGACGGATGAGCAGCGCGCGCACCTGGTCGTCGGAGAGCTTCGAGAGCAGATCCCGGACCTGCTCCCGGGTCAGTCTCTCGGGGAGCTCGACGCTTTCTGCGGCGGCGGGCTCCGCACCGGCGGAGACGCCGGGAACGGCGGCCGCCACGCTCCCTGGCGTCGCCACCGAGATTGAGACCGCCAGGAGGCAGGCGAGCGCCGTAGGGAATCGCATGGGCATTCTCGTCGTTATCGAGACACGGGCACGCAGGTTAGCCCGCATGGGCGCGCGATATCAAACGGCTTTGAGAAACGTCGCAACCGCAATTGGAACCCGACGTCGCCGCAGACTGACGTCTTCGTCGGCCCGGATGTTCACGAGCGATTCGCGCACATCATCGAGCCCATGATTGCGTGGTATTCGGACAGGTTTCCGGTGCGCATCGCAGTGCGCATCGGCTCAGCCTGTTCCAGGCGCGCATCACCGGCGACCGCCCGGTGCTCTGCGGCTGCGGTGGTCGTGTTGGCTGACAGACCGTCATGCCCGGCTGTTTTACCCGAAATCCCGAGGATCGCATGCAAGCATTGTCACAGCGCGAGGTCATGGAATCCCGCCATTCTTTCATTTTATATATATCGGTATATACTTTTGATGTGTTTATCCAGGAAGTCATCCGCGCGCTCGGCAAGCATCGCGTGAAGTACGTGCTGGTTGGGGGATATGCCGTTGCTCTGCAAGGGGCCGTGCGAGGGACGGTCGATATCGATATCGCAATCGCCCTCAATCGCGCGACATTCAAACGCGCCGAGACGGCCCTCGAGGAGATTGGGCTCGAGTCTCGGCTGCCTGTCACCGCCGAAGAAGTTTTCTCATTTCGCGAGGAATACATTCAAAAGCGAAATCTCAAAACCTGGTCTTTCGCAAACCCGCGCAATCCTCTCGAGGCCGTCGATATTCTCATTACTGAGGACGCAACCAGGATCGACGCTGCCAGCAAGCGAGCTTTCGGCATCACCATCAAAGTGGCCGAAATCGCCGATCTGATTGCTATCAAGAAAAAGTCCGGGCGGGCACAGGATCTGGAAGACATCAAAGCATTGAGGAAGCTGCAATGAGGCCGATTCAATACTTCAGTGACGAGTATCTCGAGCAGTGCAAAAAGGCGACTCCGGAAGCAATCCTCGAGTTTCTGGAAAGCTTCAGACTGATGAACGACACATCCGCGAAGTCGAAGCTGATAAGCATCAAGATATCCCGGCCTCTTCTCGAGAGTTTCCGACGCAAGTGCGAGATCGAGCAGGTCAAATATCAGACGAAAATCAAAATGCTGATGGAGCAGTGGCTGAAAGATTCCTGATCGCGTACGGGTTCGGCCAACGGACTCGTCGCTTGCCTATCTCAGTTGCCGAGCGACCCGCTACGTGGGTGTGTCTTCCCGGCGAAGGCCGGGCGAACTCAGCGCGGAAACCCGTGCGCATCCAGGGTCCAATCCTTGAAGGCGAACAGGTAGGGATGCTGCACGCTCTGCTCGAATCGCCAGGCATTGCTGCGACCGAATCGAATGGCTTTTTGCATCATGGTGAGGTCGAGGCGCCACCGACCGTCTTCGAATTCGAAAAACCACGGTGAACACTGTCTGTCTTTGACCGGATAGCGGATCACGGCGTAGCTTCCCGAACGATCGTAGCGCACCGGCTCCGCGGCACACTGCCGGTACGTTCGAATCACATTATCCATTTGCGCAGGCGTCACGAGCCAGTTTTGAAGCATCTTACGTGTTTGCACCGTATAGATACCCGAGTTCGGATTTGCGTTGCGCGTCCTCATCGACCGGAAGTATTCGGCGAGCGTGGCCTCGGGGCTTGCCTGCGCAGCGACGGCGCCACCGCTGCGATAGCTCTCGTCAGCACCTGCCGCGAGCTTCGCTTTTGTCGTGGCGCCACCACCGGCGGTTCCCGCCGCCCAGCTCTCGTTTTCATACCCCGCATTCGCCTTGGCGTTCTGCACGCGCGTCACGATCAGCTCGGTGGTGGCAAGGATGCCGTCCGCGACGCGCCCGGTACGAAAGAACGGTACCATCTGGCGGTGTTGAACGTAGGCGATGAATGCGTCTGGAAACACGCCTTCCAGCGATTGGCCGACCTCCAAACGAACCAGATCCTGCCGCGGGTCTATTAAAAGCAGCAGACCACGCCCGGACGCGCTTTGCTCAGCCACGCGCAGCTCATCGAATAGACGCACGGCCAGGGTATTGATGTCCGCGCTGTCATTCGTGGTCTGCACACGATAGTCGATATCATGGTCCAGCAGTAAATAGGCGTGGTAGTCGGCAACCCGGGTCCGTTGCTCTTCGGTCATCAGTTCTGCGGCATCGCGCACGCCGCCGGCGTCTTCGTCATCGGTGATGTCGTACGCGCGCCAGGCGCGCCAAGACAAAGCGAGTATCACCAGAACCAGTGCGATCAGCGCTGTCGAGAGCTTAATCGAGGCCCAGCGGCTTCGCATCGCGCGAGCCCTCGTCGGACTTGAAGTACGCCTTGCGTCGCAGGCCGGCGACATTCGCCACGAGACTGCCCGGCAGCTTGCGCAACGCTCCGTTATAGTCACGAACAACCTCGTTGAAACGCATGCGACTGACGTTGATGCGGTTCTCGGTGCCTTCGAGCTGGGCCTGCAGCTCGAGAAACTGATCCGCCGAGCGCAGACTTGGGTAGCTCTCCGCGATGGCGAGCAGCCGCCGCATACCGAGCCCGACCTCGTCCTGTGCGCGCCCGAGCGCCTCGAGCTCCGCCTCCTCGCTGGGCGGCTTGCCGGCGAGCGCTTGCAACTGCTCGGCCGAGAGTTTCTGC
>JBFICP010000238.1:0-5325 GCA_041581935.1 Gammaproteobacteria bacterium
CGGCAGCAGATCGAGGAGACGACCTCGGACTACGACCGCGAGAAGCTTCAGGAGCGCGCGGCGAAGCTGTCCGGCGGTGTCGCGGTGGTCAAAGTAGGCGCCGCGACCGAGGTGGAGATGAAGGAGAAGAAAGCTCGCGTCGAGGACGCGTTGCACGCGACCCGCGCGGCGGTCGAGGAAGGCGTGGTGCCCGGTGGCGGTGTCGCCTTGATCCGGGTGCTCGAGAAGGTCAAGGATCTCAAAGGCGCCAACCACGACCAGGACGTCGGCATCAATATCGCGCGCAAAGCCATGGAGGAACCGCTGCGACAAATTGTCATCAACAGCGGCGCCGATGGATCGGTCGTGCTCGGCAAGGTCAAGGAGGGTAATGGCAATTTTGGCTTCAATGCCCAGTCAGAGGAGTACGGCGATCTGGTGAAGATGGGCATCCTCGACCCCACCAAGGTCGTGCGCTGCGCGCTGCAGAACGCCGCCTCCATTGCCGGGCTCATGATCACCACCGAAGCCATGGTGGCCGAGAAGCCTAAGAAGGAAAAGAAAGCCGCCATGCCGGGCGCCAATATGGAAGACTACGACTTCTAACGCGGCGTTTGACGTGAAATCGAGGACGGGCCTCGCTGCGGTTGGGGCCCGTCCGTTTTCTCGCACCCGTCTATCTCAGGAACGGAGACCCCACATGAAAGACGAGCGTGGTCAGGACACATCGACAGACAGTGCAAGGAGCTTAGCCACGTACGAACGCGCGCTGAGGGCCTTCAACACCTACCTGGGCGATCCGGTCGCCATCATCGACGAGGCCTTGGAGACTGATCCCGAGTTCGCCATGGGCCACGTGCTGCGCGGGCACGTGCACGTCAGCTTGTGGGAAAGGAGTGCGGTTGCGGATGTCGCGAACAGTGCCGCGAAACTGAGAGAGCTCGGCAATCGCATCAACGACCGCGAGCGACGTCATGCCCTTGCACTGGAGCAATGGTCGTCGGGTCACTGGAATGATGCGCGCGGTACCCTGGATCGATTGCTGGCCGAATACCCGCGCGACCTGCTCGCATTGCAAATTGGCCACCTCTGCGACTTTTTCCATGGCGATCGGGAAAACCTTCGCGGGCGAGTCGCACGCGCACTGCCTGCGTGGACGCGCGACGATCCCGGTTACGGATTTCTGCACGGCATGCACGCCTTCGGCCTTGAGGAGTGCGGCAGCTACGCGGCAGCGGAAAAGGCGGGGCGACACGCACTGGAGCTGGATCCCGAGGACTGCTGGGCCCACCACGCCGTCGCTCATGTCATGGAGATGCAGGCCCGCCAGGTCGAGGGGATCGCCTTCATGGAGGGCCGAACGGATTGCTGGTCACAGGCGGACAACGTGTTCCGTTTCCACAACTGGTGGCACACCGCGCTCTACAACCTCGACCAGGACCGGTTCGAGCGCGTCCTCGAGATCTATGACAACGGCGTGCGTCCGGATCCGGCGAAGTTTCAGCTCATGATGCTCGACGCCGCCGCGTTGCTCTGGCGTATGCACCTGAGAGGCGTGGACGTGGGCGACCGGTGGGACGAGCTTGCCGAGCTGTATGAGCGCGACGGCGAGGGGGGCTTTTATGCCTTCAACGACATGCACGCCATGATGGCATTTGTCGCCACCAATCGGGGCGCAGCGGCCGCTGATCGCCTTGCGGCAATGGAGGCGTCGGCTGCCGGCGAGGGCACGAACGCCGCGATGACGCGCGAAGTGGGCCTCGCCATCGCCCGTGGACTCGAAGCCTTCGGCCGCGAGCGCTATGCTGATACGGTCGATCACCTGATGGCGCAACGTTACCGTGCCCACGTGTTCGGCGGCAGCCACGCGCAACGCGACATCGTGCACCGTACGCTGGTCGAGGCGGCGCTGCGCGCCGAAAACAAGGCGCTGGCGACGGCTCTGTTGAACGAACGCGCGTCGCTCAAGCCACACTGTCCCTTCACCTTGCGGCTTCGCGAACGCGCTGCCGCCGTCTGACGTGAGCGGGTTCGATCTCGGGGAGGCGGCTCAGCGCCCACAGGTGAGCTTACGCCCCATCGGGTCACTGGCTCTCAAGGGCACATTGCAGCCGGTGGCGGCGGAAAATAGAAAAGTGGCTGCGTATCGGCATACCCCGCGCGTTCGAGCTGTTGAAGAGCGGGCGTGCCGAACCCCGGCCGGCCGTCCAGCGCCTGGCTAAAACGGTGCCCGCACGACGCGTTGGTGAGGTTCCATTTGAAGCGGCATACCGCCGGCGGCGCCAGCGACATCACCATTACGTGCCCCGGTAATTGAACGAAAGGTAAAAAATGACGAAACGAACTCGAGCCGCGCCCGGTCGCTTTTTCAACATACACCATTGTTGACCGATCAGGCGAAGTGCGAACGACCCCGGCATTGGCCACCAGGTCCGATGGTGGCCAATGCGCGCACTGCGCTCTCATTTACACGGGTAGCGGCCTCGGCCCGCCGATATCGCCCTCCGGCTATTTGGCTTCGATTTGAAGGTGCACCGGCACGCCCTTGGTGAGCGTGTTGAATACAGGCGAGTACATGCTCAGCTCCTTGAGTCGCTTGACGTCCTTCGGATCGGCCTTGACCCTGAATTTGACCCGGATGTCCGTATAACCCTTCGGCACGTCGTCGGCAAGGCCCAGAAATCCTCTCAAGTCGATGTCGCCTTCGAGCTCGGATTCGACGGCCTCCACGTGGATTCCGCGCACCGCCGCATGCGCCACCATACTGGTCGTGATACACGAGGCGAGCGCGTGTAACAAATGCTCGACGGGGTTGGCGCCCTTGTCCTTACCGGCCAGAATTGCCGGCTCATCGGCATGCATCTCGAACTTTTGCTTGTGAGCAATCTCCTGCTTTGCCCCGTAAAAAGAGCTCACGGTGCTGCGGTTGTGGCTACCGCCCAGCCATTTGTTTTTTGCCCGGAACTGACAGAGACCGAGCTGGGGATCGGCCTTGATGGCGTTGACGGTCTCCATCAACGCTTCGAGCTTGATGCCGTTGACCATTCCGTTCTTGCTCTTGGGCTGTTCGCGCCCCTTCTTCTTCGTCTGGTTCATGACCACTTCTCCTTCTTCGTCACGTTCAGATTCGCTCCGATACATCAGGATTGCGGCCGACGAAGTCAAGACCCCGCCAACGGAAAACGCCCTGTTCAGCCACAGGTGCGGATATGCAGTTTCAGGGGTGGCTACGCCGCCGAGCGAGGCCGGCGTCCTTCGTTTTCAGAAACTGGGCGCGGTACTGGGTGAACATCAACCACAATCGGCGCCCTTCACGTGAGCGTCGAACCAGTCGGCAATCTCCCGCACGGTCTGCAACAGAGATTCCTTCGCCCGGTACGTGTGGCCCTCATAGGGGAGCAGCACGAGGCGGGCGCGACCTCCGTGCGCTTCGATGGCTTCGAACATCATTTCGGCCTGTTGCGGGGGCGTCGCCGGATTGTCGTCGAGCGCTCCGTGGATGAGGAGCAACGGCGCGCGGATGCGATCCGCGAAAAGGAACGGGGAGATCTCCAGGTACGTATCTCTGGCCTCCCACAGACTGCGCCGCTCGGTCTGAAAACCGAACGGCGTCAGGGTCCTGTTATACGCACCGCTCATGGCGACACCGGCTCGGAAAAGATCGGAACGCGCCAGCAGATTCGCTACCATGAACGCGCCGTAGCTGTGGCCGATGATTCCGACGCGCTCCCTGTCGGCGATTCCGAGCGAGACCGCTGTCTCGATCGCCGCCTCCACTCCCATCACCACTTGTCGGATGAACGTGTCGTTGGCGATCGCCGGATTGCCGATCACGGGAATGGCAGCGCGATCCATGACCACATAACCACGCATCGCGAGCAGCAAGTGGGGAGAACGCCGAATATCCGTGATTGCGGAGCGCACGGTTGACGGTGTGCCACGCGACGCAATCGCCGGGGAATTGTGCGGATACCCGGAAATGATCAACGGGAGGGGTCGGCCCGGTTCAAAGTCAGGAGGCAGATATAGTTTTGCCGACAGTGGAACGCCGTCGGCGCGGAAGTAGGTGATCGGGCGCGCCTTGAGAGCAACAATCGAGTCTTTGCGCGTACCTAATTCGACCACGCGCCGTTCGACGCCGGTCGCGAGATCGCGCGTATAGACGCCGGACCCATTCGAACCGCCTTCGCGGATCAGCCACAGCGACGGTCCCTTGCCGGGTAGAACGGCGATGACTTTCTCTGCGCCGACCAGCGAAGACTGCCACCGACGCTCTCTGGTGAGCGTGGCAAGCTGCAATTCGTCGACGTATGCGAGATTCCCGCCCTCCTCCCGCACCGAGCCTTTCAGGTAGACCGCCGTGTCGCGCTTCGTAACCGAGCCGGCATCCGATGCAGCTCGGGGCGTCAGGAATACGATCTCCTCGCTGTTACCGTGGCCCACACGGTGCTCCCATGCCATTCGCTTCGTGTTCGACGCTTGACCGAGCTCAGCCAGCCACGTCCGGGCAATGCCCATGTCCCGGTCGTACTCAGTCAGCAACGCGCTCTCGAACCCCGGGAGCCAATCGACGCGGGAAATCGGCTTTGCAAGACGCGCAATGACCTTGGCAGCTCCGACATAGGGCGGATCGAGCTGCATGAGTCTGTCTTCCCCGGTTTCGTTGACGTTTCCATTGGCGCCTGATTCGGTCTCGTACCACACGACGGTTGCAGGCGCTGCGGGTCGCCAGCCGAATCCTCTGGGCTGGATAGCATCAGCGCTCCACCGCCCTCTGCGCGGTGCGGTGTTGAGAGCCAGCTGCCTGAGCGTTTGTCCGTGTATGTCCCAAAGCTCGACAGACGTCGCGGATGTCGGAGTCGACTCGCCGTTCGAGGTACCCGCCGTGCGCCGCGCGACCAGAAGGACAGTGCCGTCAGGCGATGGCTCGACCCGCTCGAACACTCCCGGTGCCGCAATCGGTCGCGACAGTTCGGTGCGAACGTCGATGAGCTTCAACTGCGCCGACCGATAGTCCTCGGCCAGCGGTGATACCGATTCCTCGCCGCGAACCCTGCCGACCGGCGGCGTTGCGCGTGAGTCGCGTATTCGCGGATTCGAAGACACTGGATAAGGCGATGTTCGCCGCCGCAGATCGGAGGGAATCTCCCGATAAAGGATACGTTGCCCATCAGGCATCCAGACGAACGGGCTGCCCAGAGTGGTGTTCAAGACCGGACCGACCAGACGCCTCGTGTGGCCGGCACGCGAATCGGCCACCCACAGTTCGACTCCCGCTCCGGTCGTGATAGTGAAACCGAATCGTCCACCGTCCGGCGACCAGACGGGGAATCCCAGATTTGGCCG
>JBFICP010000239.1:0-5313 GCA_041581935.1 Gammaproteobacteria bacterium
CGACGATGCTCCGGGAAGAGCTGGAACAACGTGACCATCACCAGTGGTTGAACAATACCGGCGGCAAACCCCTGCATGACGCGCCCGAAGATAATCAGGTCGAGATTCGGGCTGATGACACACAGAATGCCACCCGCCATGAACAACGCGAGAACCACGAGAAAAGCCGCACGCCGGCCGAACACCGTGACGAACCAGGCGTTAAGAAGCTGGCTTGCAACCATGGTTGCGACGTAGGCCGTGGTGAGGAACTGCGCCTTGTCCTGTCCGACGCCGAACGCACCCATCACGTGGGGCACGGCGACGTTCACGATGGTGCCGGAGAACACCATGCTGAACGCCGCCGTCATGCCGGTGATGGCGACCAGTGAACGGTAGAGACGGGGATGCGCGTCCCGCGCGGGATCAGCGGCCGCGGACGTCAATCCTGACCTCCACCATCATGCCCGGGCGCAGCTTCTGCTCGCGTTGCGCGATGGCGATGCGTACCGGCAGGCGCTGGGTGATCTTGGTGAAGTTTCCACTGGGATTGGGGTTTGGCAACAGGGCGAAGCTGCCGGTGGTGGAGTGACCGATACTGATGATCTCGCCGGTGAACGCATCGTCCGGGAACGCATCGACGAACACCTCCACCGGCAGGCCGAGCGCGAGTTTTCGAATTTGGGTCTCCTTGATATTGGCTTCCACCCAGATGTCGGTGGGATCGTGGACGACCGCGAGGCGCTGTCCCGGGTTCACGAATTCGCCCACCTCGACGAATGTTTTGTCGACGACGCCGGCCACCGGGCTGCGGATGGTGCGATCCGCCAGGTCGAGCTTCTGCTGCTCGAGCCGCGACTGAAGCTCCGCCTGCTCGTGCCCGAGCTTCTCGAGCAGCTTGTCGAGAACCTTCAGCCGCGCGCGCTCGGCACGCTCCTCGACGAGCTTTGCCCGCGACTCTTCGAGCTCGGCGACAGCCATGCGGTTCTGACCTTCGAGCCGACGCGCCTCGGCTTGCGCCTTCTCGAGGTCCTGGCGTGAAATGACGTTCTTGGAAAACAGCGAGCGCGCCCGGGCGAGCTCGGCCGTCGCAAGCTCACTCTGGGCGTCGAGTGCCGAAACGGAGGCCCGTGCCGCGTTGAGACGCGATTGCTGGGTCTCCAGGCGGCTGCGCGTCTGCTCGTCGATGAGTGCCCGCTCGGCGTCGAGGCGGTCGCGATCGGCCTCGATGGTGCGAAACTGGGCCTCGAGCTGCTTGACGCGCAACCGGGACTCCCGATCGTCGATGGTCGCGAGCACCTCGTTCACGTCGACCGTATCGCCCTCTTCGACCGAAAGGTCGGTGACCCAGCCCGACACGCGGCTGCTGATGGTGACCAGATGCCCGGCGATGCGGGCGTCGGTTTCGGAGACGTGGGTGACGCGGTCGTGGACCTCGAAGCCCGCGAGCACCACCGCTGCGAGAATGACGATCAGCACGATCGAGCGCTGGAACCCCCGCGCACGGCGCAGCAGCCCTCCCGGTGCGGATGGGCGCGCCTGCTCGCCCGGGGCGGCGCGGGGCAACTCAGCGTTCGATTTCAAATTCCCAGCCAGGTGGCACTCGAGATGCTAGGCCGCTTACACTCGTCGCGGCCAGCGATGGTATTCCAAAACCCATTTTACAGCACTCGACGAACGCAGAGTGCCGAGCGTGTTTTCGACCATGTCAATGATTGAACCCCAGCGAATACAGCCTCTCAACGACCGCCGCGCCGCGAACGGCCGCCGTTATGTGCTCTACTGGATGCAACAGTCGCAACGCGAGGCCCACAATCCTGCCCTCGAGTTCGCTGTCAAGGAAGCCAATCAGCGCAACCAACCCGTAGTGGTCGCGTTCGTGGTAATGGAAGATTACCCTCAGGCAAACGAGCGTCATTTCGCTTTCATGCTGCAGGGGCTTCGGGAGGTCGCCGTGTCCCTGGACAAACGCGGCATCCCCTTTGTCGTGCGACGCGGAGAACCCGGCGACGTCGTTCTCGAGCTGGCCGACGCGGCCTCGCTTTTGGTCTGCGACCGGGGTTATCTCAAACATCAGCGGGATTGGCGAGAATCGCTCTCCCGGCAGGCGTCCTGCCCGGTGGTGCAGGTCGAGGGCGATGTGGTCGTCCCGGTCGACACGGTCTCGGATCGGGCGGAGTATGCCGCGCGAACCATTCGCCCGAAAATTCTCCGGAATCGAGACGCGTATCTCCGCCCACTGGTAAGGACAAGACTCAAGCGACGCGCGGGAACCCACGACATCGCGAGTGATTTCGATCCATTCGAGCCAGATGAAATGCTCGCCGCGCTCGATGTCGATCGCAGTGTTCGGCAAGTGAGGCGCTTCAACGGTGGCACCAGTGAAGCGCGCAAGCACCTCGAGCGGTTTTCGAATCGCGGGCTCGTGGATTATTCACAGGCGCGAAACGACCCGGCCGATCCCCGCTGCTCGTGGCTAAGCCCTTATCTGCATTTCGGCCAGATTTCGCCGGTGGAAGCGGCGTTGAAGGTCGCACGTACGGAGAACTGCGCATTGGCCGATCGCGAGGCATTTCTCGAGCAACTCATCGTGCGCCGTGAACTCTCGATAAATTTCGTTTTGCATGAGCCCCGCTACGATCGATTTTCGGCACTGCCCGAGTGGGCCCGCCGCACGCTGCGGGAACACGCCGACGATGAACGCCCCGTTCGCTATACAGCGGGTAAGCTCCAGGCGGCTGCGACTCACGATCCGTACTGGAATGCGGCGATGAACGAAATGGTCAAAACAGGATTCATGCACAATTACATGCGCATGTACTGGGGCAAGAAGATTATCGAGTGGTCGGCATCGCCGGAACGTGCCTACAGGACGATTCTCGAGCTCAACAACAAGTACTTCATCGACGGACGGGATCCAAACTCGTACACGAGCGTGGCGTGGCTATTCGGCCTGCACGATCGCCCCTGGACCGAGCGCCCGATCTTCGGAAAGGTCCGCTACATGAATGCCGCGGGCCTCGAGCGGAAGTTCGACATCGATCGCTACGTCAGCTGGGTGGAAGGCCTGGAGAGCTGAGGAGCCTCCACCGGCCCGATTGACTTTACCGATCCTTTTTCCTCTCGCTGGAGAACTCGGCTACCAGTTTTTCAGTCATTTCGGGGATTTCCCCAACGCTGCCTTCCTGGCGGTAGTTGGTTTTCCGCCCGACATCGAAGAGGTATGCCTCGATACGAACATGCTCACAGTAGGTGCCGCCAGTCTCGTACCTCAACACCAGTACTCCATCCAGATCGTACGACTGTCCGTAAGTGAACACTGCTTCATCAACCGGTTTGAGCCGCAGTCCCGACTTTTTCCAAAGATGCCCGGTGTTCTCAGCCCGTCCCCAGCGATTCAAAAAAGTGAATCCGTCGGCCTTCTGTACGTGCTTGCTTGCGTTCCTGGCAAGGGAATCCGCGCCGTCAAACTGTCCGCATCCGGCCCAGATTGTGCCATTCGGCGCGACTATCCCGATGACGAACGGCAATTGCCTCGCGATGCCGGCACTCGCCTGAGGCGACGGTCGCGCCTTTGCGAGGAGCTCACCCGGAGCCGGCGTTGCTCCAATGTCCGGCACGGGATCCGCGTCACTCGGCCCGCTGGAAGCCTGGGGGACGCCGGCAGAGGCAAAATCGGGCTGCACGGCGCCCGGGCTTGTGGGCTCGAGCTCCTCGATTCGGATTCTCGCCAGCCCGGCGAACGTGCCTTGCGGAAACTGCCGCAGATATGCCCGGAAGGCGTCCGGATTGTCGCTCGTGCTGATGCTTTGCCAGTACACAAGCTCCGCCTGTTTTTGCGGTGCACTCTGCATCACCGTCGACGACTTCCCTTGCAGGTTGAAAACGAAATTGCCCGTCAGCGATGAGGATTCCCACGGAATCTGCTGCTGGTTGGTCCGCCGTGCGACACCAACACGGACTCTTTTGAACACCTTCTCCACCTCGAGCCCCGGCTCCTCGAGCGCACGCAGCAGCTCCTCGGTGTAAACTCCGTTCGACCCGTCGCCGTCGAGCGCGACCGATCCCGGTGACGTTGCGTAGGCGATGAGCGTGCCGCGCGCGGCGTCAATGGCGGCCAGGCCCCTCGAGCTCCCGCGCAGGCGGCGCTCGAACGGATTGTTCCTGCACGCATCCAGAATCACGATGTTGATGCGATTGTCAGCATAAGCCATCTCGTCGAGCACGAGATTCACACCCACTGTCTCGATACGAATCTCGCGCTCAGAATTGATATCCGCATCCACGGGAACGAGGTAGTTTCGACCGTTGACCTGAACCCCGTGGCCGGCATAGAAAAAGAGTCCGGACGTCTCCTTGTTCAATCGGCCTGCAAAACGCACGATGGCCTGCTCCATGCGCTGCTTGTCGGCATTCTCCAGACTGAATACTTCGAACCCGAGCCGGCGCAGCGCGCGCGACATGGCGCGGGCATCGTTCACCGGATTGAGCAGCGGCGCGTGGGGGTAGTCGGCGTTGCCGATGACAAGGGCGACGCGGTCGGGCGCCGGGGCGGCTGACGCCGCGACATGCACCAACACCGCCATCACCAGGACAGACAGCAAAGACGCCCGTCGGAGAAGCAGATGAGTGGTCATGAGACCGATGTCACACCCTTATGAAGGTGTTCATTTTAGGGTTCGATTACGATTGTCTCAATCCCGAGGTATGCATGTCACTCGAAATGATACTCGGCATCGCGGGGGGTGTATTCCTGGCGATGTGTGGAGCACTGCTCCTGGCGACCGTTCGCTACGGCCGTCGGTTGCTCCGCGAATTCGAACGTCAGTTCCCCGAGCAGTATGCTGGCGCAGGGAATCCCTGGCCGGGATTTCTGAACAGCGAACGGCGGCGTGCACACTTTCGATTTCTCATGCAGCGCGAGTTCGAGACATTGCCAAATTCACAGCTCGTGCGCGAATTTGACGGGCTGCGACGGGCAGAAATGGGGGTGTTGTTTTTCATGCTCGCAGGATTTGCGATTTTCGGATTGGCGATATTCTTGCTTGGAGCGTAGTTTGGGCGTAAATGGTCGATGGCCACCAAGTATTCCGAGAAACACCGTCGATGCGAGCCAGCAGTCGAAACAGGCGAACGGTCACGGCGATCACGATCGTTCTCGTGACAACCGCCGTCAGCTTTTCCGCAGAGCGCTTTCTACCACTCATCCGGGTCGCCGAAAACTGGTCACGCGATCTGCGCACCGCAACGCTGACCCCGCCAGAGCCACAGTCCGACAAGATCGTCGTCGTCGCGATTAACGAGGATACGCTCACCGCATTTGCCTATCGATCG
>JBFICP010000240.1:0-5255 GCA_041581935.1 Gammaproteobacteria bacterium
CGCGACGGCGTAACGTAGTAGCTCTCCTCGAAGAACGGCCCGTCCAACGGCTCGGGCTTGTCGAATATCGCCAGCACGTGCAGCCGACCGCCGCTCAGCAGTCCTTCGACGGCGATCTCGATTCCCGGGAGAAACGACTCAACCAGCACCCCGTTCCGCTCATCGGGCACCACCGACTCCGAGACTATGGCCGCAATGCGAGGTAGGGTGCCGAGCAGCTCGGCTGCCGAGTCGACGCGCACGACCCCGCGGCTCGCGGCCATCGCCAGAGGTTTGAGCACGCACGGGTAGTCGAGATCGGTGATCTGGACCGCCAGGGGCTGGGTCAGATTCAGACATCGGAAGCGCGGCACCGGAAGCCCGGCGGCGCGCAAGGCGTCGCGGGCCAGGTCCTTGCGCCGCGCGGCGCGTACGGCCGACAGAGGATTGTGTGGTAGCCCGAGCGCGGCGGCGGTTCGGGTCGCGACCTCGAGGGCCAGGTCGTCACTGGCGACCACGGCGTCGAAGGAGTCACGGGCTGCGCTCGAGACGATACGCTCCACGGCGTCGGATACGTTCGCGAACTCGATGTGAATGCCGTCCGCGATCTCGGGAATCACCGAATGGCGGCCCTGGGAGGCAATCACGAGACGCGCGCCGAGCGCCGACGCGGCCGCCTGATAGGCCGGCACCCGGTAACTTTGATGAATTGCGACCAGGAGTATCCGAGGGTTCGCCTCCCGGTCCGCAGACGCTGGCGTCGAGACCTCGTTCGGCTTCAGCCGCAACCTCCGCCAGCGCCCACCGCGGCACCACAGGCGCCACACAGGCCACTGCCGCCGGTCGTTTGAAATACGTTGTTGAAGACGAATGTGGCTCCCGTGTCGCGGGTCGCGTAGTCGATCTCTACGCCACGCAGGAAGTTCAGCGCCACCACGTCGACATAGAACAGGTAGCCGTCGCCCTTCAGTACCTTGTCATATTTCGACTTGCGGTCGGTAAAGGTCATGCCGTAAGTCATGCCACCGCAACCACCGCCGGCAACGTAAACCCGAATCGCCTCGATGTCGTCATCGTCGATGTCGCTGAACAATTTCGCCAGCTGCTCGCTTGCTGCCGGCGTAATGGTGACGTCTTCGGCACGCACGTCATCGCTGTATTCGACGGCATTTTCAACGCTCATGGTACTTTCCTTCAGTCGATCTCGATGTCCCGACTATACGCCAGGGGCCGGGATCCCGACAACAGAGCACGTCACGCTTCCGACCCGCTGCCGCATCAAATCTCCACCATCTCGAAGTCTTCCTTGCGCGCCCCGCAATCCGGGCACACCCAGTTCGGCGGTACATCGTCCCACTTGGTGCCGGGAGCAATACCCTCGTCCGGCAGCCCTTCCGCTTCGCTGTATACGAATCCACAGATGACGCACATGTAGGACTTCATGGTACTCCAGGCCCGAGCTCGAAAGCGGCATAGTCTCGCATTTTCGCATGAAACTGCACAGATGTTGTGCGTGCCTGAGGCGCGGACCGTTGCGCCGATGGTAATATGGCGTGAAATGAGCAGGCCGAGCAACAAGCGACCGACGGTCATGACATTTGCCGGCCTCGACCCCACCGGAGGTGCGGGACTCCAGGCCGACATCGAAGCGATCGGCAGCATGGGCGGGCACGCGCTCCCGGTGGCGACGGCAATCACGGCCCAGGATACGAAGGACGTCAAAAGCTGTATGCCGGTCGACGCCCTGTCGATCATCGAGCAGGCGCGGGTCGTCCTCTCGGATATCGCCGTCGATGCGTTCAAAATCGGCCTCGTCGGCAGTGTCGATGCCATCGGCGCGATTCACACCATTGTGGAGGAGTACGACGGGATCCCCGTCGTCGTCGACCCGGTGTGCGCTTCGAGCGCCGGCACCGCGCTGGTCGACGACGAGCAGCTCAATGCCATGGTTTCACTGCTGCTGCCTCGGGCGACGGTGGTGACGCCCAATACCGTCGAGGCGCGTTTGCTGACACCGGAGGCGGACTCCCTCAACGCCTCGGCTCAGGAGTTGCTCTCTTACGGCTGTGAGTTCGTGCTGCTCACCGGCACCCACGAGTCATCAGCCGGCATCGTGCACCGACTGTACTCGGACCGGCAGCTCATCGAGTCTTTCGAGTGCGATCGACTGCCCGGGGAATTTCACGGTTCGGGCTGCACGCTCTCGGCGGCCATCGCGGCGCTTCTGGGCCACGGCGTCGAGCCGCTGGCGGCGGTCGGCGAGGCGCTGGAGTACACGCTCGAGTGTCTCGAACGCGGCTTCCCCGTAGGCGCCGGGCAGTGGATACCGCAACGGTTGTTTCGAACGCGCCAGGCCGGTCCCTGATGAAGCGGACGCGGTTACCGTCGCGCGGTCTTTACGCCATTACCGACAACGGGCTTCACACGGGCCCGGCGTTGGAGCAGGCGGTGATGCGCGCAATCGCCGGCGGGGCGCGGGTGATCCAGTACCGCGACAAGACCAACGACACGCAGCGACGATTCACCGAAGCCGTCATGCTGGTCCGAATTTGCCGCCGACACGGTGTTCCCATGATCGTGAACGACGACGTCGAGCTGGCGCTGGCCTGCGACGCCGACGGGGTGCATGTCGGGCGTGGCGACGTCGACCTCTCGGAGGCGCGCGCGCGCCTCGGAGACGATTTCATAATCGGCGTTTCCTGCTACGACCAACCGCTGCTGGCCGAGACGGCTCGCGATAACGGCGCCGACTACGTCGCATTCGGTTCCATGTTCCCATCGACGACCAAGCCCGGCGCGACCCGGGCCGGGCTGTCGACCATCGAGCGCGCGAGAGAGAAAATCGATCTTCCCATCGTCGCCATCGGTGGCATCACGCCCGAGAACGGCGGCTCGCTGCTGGAAGCCGGTGCCGACATGCTTGCGGTGGTAAGAGGCGTGTTTGCCCATCCGGACCCGGCCGAAGCCGCCCAACGATACGCGGGACTCTTCGTCTCGCAGACACAGGACGAGACCCTATGAATCGATCCGAATCACTGTTTGCCCGGGCACGGGCGCATATTCCGGGAGGCGTCAATTCGCCGGTGCGCGCGTTTCGTGCCGTCGGCGGTGACCCCGTTTTCTTCGAACGCGGCGAAGGCCCCTATCTCTTCGACGCCGACGGCCGACGCTACGTCGACTACGTCGGATCCTGGGGACCCATGATTGCCGGTCACGCGCATCCCGAGGTGGTGCGCGCGGTGCAGGATGCCGCCGCTCGAGGCCTCGGATTCGGTGCCCCCACGGCGATCGAGACCGAAATGGCCGACACTATCTGCACGCTGATGCCGGCCATCGAGCAGGTGCGCATGGTCAATTCGGGCACCGAGGCAGCAATGTCGGCTATTCGTCTGGCGCGTGGCTTCACCGGTCGCGACACCATCATCAAGTTCGAGGGTTGCTACCACGGCCACGCCGACTCGTTGCTCGTGAAGGCGGGCTCGGGCGCACTGACGTTGGGTGTGCCCACCTCGCCGGGCGTTCCGGCGGACCTGGCCGCTCACACGTTGACGCTCAATTTCAACGACGCCGCGCAAGTGGAGAACGCTGTCGCCGAGTACGGCGATCGGATCGCCGCCATCATCGTCGAGCCGGTCGCGGGCAACATGAACTGCGTGCCGCCGATGCCGGGATTTCTCGAGACTCTGCGACGCTGCTGTGACGCGAACGGCAGCCTGTTGATTTTCGACGAGGTCATGACCGGGTTTCGTGTTGCCCTCGGCGGGGCGCAGACCTTGTACGGCATCAAACCCGACCTCACCACGCTCGGCAAGGTCATCGGCGGAGGCCTGCCCGTGGGTGCGTTCGGCGGACGCGCCGAGATCATGGCACATCTCGCGCCACTCGGCCCGGTCTATCAAGCGGGAACCCTTTCCGGAAATCCGGTGGCGATGGCGGCGGGGCTCGCCACTCTGCGCCTGGTGCAGGAGGACGGTTTTCACGCGCGCCTCGGCAGCGCCGCCGAGCGCCTGACCGCCGGGCTCGTGCAACGCGCGCGCGCCGCCGGCATCGCGCTCGCCAGTAATCAGGTGGGCGGCATGTTCGGGCTTTTCTTCAGCGATGACGGCACGATCAGCAAATTTTCCCAGGTCATGGCCTGCGACCAGGATCGGTTCGTGCGCTTTTTTCACGGCATGCTGCGCGAAGGCGTTTATTTGGCGCCTTCGGCGTTCGAGGCCGGATTCGTATCCGCTGCCCACGACGAGCAGGCCATCACCGCCACCCTCGAGGCCGCCGAGCGGGTCTTTGCCGCCCTGTCGTCAGCACCGCCCACCACCTGAGGCGACGGCCATTTTCCGAACCCGCTTCGTTATCGCGACAGCGGGCATTTCGCTATACTACGCCGCTTGCAATTGCCCGATTTTCAACGAATTACAAAGCGCACGAATCCGAGCCGTCCCATGAATTACAAGACCGAAGACCTCCGCATCCAGTCCATCAACGACGTCATCCCGCCCGCGCTCCTGCATCAGGAGTTTCCCATCAGCGACGCGGCGGCAAGGCTCATCCACGAGACCCGCCTGGCAATTCATCATCAGCTGCACGGCGAGGACGATCGCGTGCTAGCGGTCGTGGGGCCGTGCTCGGTGCACGATACCGAGGCAGCGCTGGAATATGCCAACGGGCTCAAGGAGCTCGTCTTCGAGCTTCGCGAACAACTGCTTATCGTCATGCGCGTATACTTCGAAAAGCCGCGTACCACCGTCGGCTGGAAAGGCCTCATCAACGATCCCGATCTCGACGGAAGCTTCAACATCAACAAGGGGTTGCGCAGCGCACGAAGGCTGCTTCTCGATCTCAACGATCTGGGCGTACCGGCGGGCACCGAGTTTCTCGACATTATCACGCCCCAGTACTTTACCGACCTCATCAGCTGGGGCGCTATTGGCGCACGTACCACGGAGAGTCAGGTTCACCGCGAGCTTGCCTCCGGACTGTCCTGCCCGGTCGGATTCAAAAACGGCACCAGTGGCGATATCCAGATTGCCGTCGACGCAATACGCGCGGCACGCCATCCTCACCACTTTCTATCGTTCACGATGGCGGCACAATCGGCAATCTTTCACACCAGTGGCAACGAGGACACACACCTGATTCTTCGTGGTGGTAAAAAGCCCAACTTTGATGCCGAAAGCGTAGCAAGCGCCGGCAAAGCCCTTTCGGACGCCGGATTGAGCGATCGGTTGATGATCGATTTCAGTCACGCAAACAGCAACAAAAAGCACGAGCGTCAGCGC
>JBFICP010000241.1:0-5210 GCA_041581935.1 Gammaproteobacteria bacterium
GGCTTTTTCCGCGCCCGGCGCCGACGGGACCAGGTCCGCTCGAGGGGGGGACACACGGGCGCGCGCACGTGACCGACCAGCTGGGAGTTCGAATTGGTCCGCTCCAGCCTCGCCGGTACGGGGATCTTCGCACGCTCAGCGCGTGGTTCGCAGCGGCAGACAGCCGGTCCGGATGCCGCGCGCGCTGAGCTTTTCACAGAGCTGTTTCGCGGTTGCTTCGCTCGCGAAAGGCCCGACCCTGAGTCGGTACCAGACAGTCTTGTCTTCACCTATCTCGGCGCGCTCCACGCTGGCGTCGAGGCCGCCGAAGATGTCGGGATGATGCTTCTGGTAGCTCGACCAGTCCCGACGGATGTATTCCTCGGATCGCGACGCGGCGAGCTGGACACGGTATACGCGATCGCCGCTCGCCGGCGACCGGGGCGTGCCCGCGCTGCCTCGGGTCGTGTCACTCACACGCGTATGATTGTTCGGCGGTGTCGGCGTCGTTGCGGTCGAGGTATCGACTTTCATCAACGTTGCCGCCGTAAGCGTCTCGGTCGCGACGCCGCGGGCCGAAGGCTCCGGCTGTCTCATCACCACCGATCGCGGCTCGGGCTGCGCAGCAATCGTGTTGGGCGGCGCCTCGAGTGATTCGCTGGGTGGAGACGCCAGATTCGAATACGTTCCGGCGTCGAGCTTGGCAAGCTCGCTTCTGGCGCGGAAATGACCACCGTCAGCCGCCATGGCCAGCCACTTGACGGCTTCATCGGTGTCTTGCGCGACGCCTTTTCCTTCGAGGTAGAGCATGCCCAGATTGTACTGGGCGACGCTCGAGTTCCCCTCGGCCGCACGTCGATACCAACGCACGGATTCCCGATAGTCCATCGGGACGCCTTCACCGTAACTGTACATGAGCGCAAGGATGGACTGCGCTTTTGCGTCTCCGTTCTCGGCGAGGGGTCTGAATATTGCCAGCGCGGTTTCGAAATCGCCGCGCTTGTATGCTGCCGCGCCTTTGTCGAAAAGCGGCTGCGCGAATAGTGACGAGGCGACGAGCAGCATCACAGCGCCGGAACATAGAGCCAGTCTTCGCATAATGGGGTCGACCATCGGTTTGTTTCGGAAAATCATCATGATGATGATCTCCAAAGTGTAGCTGCTAATCGGCGAATCGGCACGAGCGGGCCTTCCGCACGGCGCGCCCCGATCGCGAATGTACTGTGCAGGGCGTTGTCCGCGACTAAACGCGCTCACGACGCGGGTAAATGGTAACGGTCGGGGGAATTCTTAGAGCGCGTGCGCGGGATGTACGGAGTGTCCGGCCTGGGTCTCGCCGGGGTTCTCAGGCTCGGCGTCGGCCGACTCGAACGGATTCTCGTCGCGATCCGGGGTCGAGGCAGTCGATACCGTCGGAACCACTTTGTAAAAAGCCGTGCCGAGATGGTCGAGAGACGCTTCCAGATCCATGGGATTCTTGCGTGCCCACACTTGGATTTCCAGCAACAGGGGCGAAGTTTCCTTGTAGGCTTTCTCCGCGAGCTGCTCCATATCCTCGGGCGTCGAAACCGGGATGTACTCGCCGTCGTACACGGCGCCGGTGATGGTCTTCACGTCGAGCTGAAACGAGACCATGAAGGGGCCGCGAAACCCGACGTTCTTTTGCGAGCTGGCGATGTGCGCCTTGTGCGCCGGGCCGAGACTCTGAACCTTGGTGATCACAGGGCTCTCGAAAGCGCCCCGCTCACTGTCTTCATCGGTCCACATCTCCAGAGTCATGCCGAGATGACCCTCGTAGTATTCGGCAACCTGTTCCTCTTCGGCTTTCCAGCCCTCGTCGAGGATGATATCGATGGTGTGGCTCTCGCCGTTACGCATAACCTCGAAGACAACGGTGTCGCCTTTGGCGTAGCTTGCAATGGTGCGCATGGCCTGGTCGGCGGCGGTCACACCCACCTCGTTGATCTTGTAGATGACGTCACGAGCTGTCAGCTTGCCGGCGCTCGGGCCCTCTTTCGGATCCTTGGTGACGATGATGGCTGCGTGTCCATCGGGCACCTTGAAGATTTCGGCCTCGTCCGGGGTCAGGCTGCTGACGATAGAGTTCAGGCCCGCGTCGCCCCAGCTCGGTGGGCCGCTGTGGAGCTGCGCCGTGATCTTTCTGACCAGGTTGATAGGCACGGCATAGCCAATGCCGACATTCGCGCCGTCCTTGGTCGAGGCAATGGCCGTGTTCATGCCGATGACTTCGCCGGCGTGATTGAACAAGGCACCTCCGGAGTTACCCGGGTTAATCGCGGCGTCGGTCTGCAGGTACGGCGTCAGGCCCGTGGCGAATCGCTCGGTGTGGGAGATGATGCCGCGGCTGATGGAATCCGGATTGCGGCCGAGCGGATTACCGACGGCGTAGGTTTCATCGCCGGCCGCCACTTGGCTGGAATCGCCGAGACGCGCCTCGGGAATGCCCTCGCAGTGCTCCATGCGCAGAATTGCGACGTCGGAGCGGGGGGTCGAATTGACGACTTCGGCCTGGATTCCCGACGCCCGGTTCCAGCCGCGCGGAAACACCTCGACGACGGCTGCGTCCGCAATCACGTGATGGTTGGTCCAGACCTCGCAGTCCTGCGCCGAGACCAGAAAGCCCGAACCGGTGCCCGACTCCCATACGGAGTCTCCGACCCGGTCGATGCGTACGTGGGAGATGGTCTTGATGGAGACCGAGACGTTCAGCATGGCATCCGAGTCCACGGCGTTGTAGCGGTCGTAGGTGAAGACCGCCACCGGGATGACCGCGAGGATCATTCCCAGTACTCCGCCGCGCCACAGTAATGTGCTTTTCCGCGCCATTGGGACTACCTGTCCGTCGTTACGCTCTCGATTCTGTCAAACCCTCGTGGGCATCTAGAAAGTTGGCTGTAGCCGTTGATTCAACGACACTTTTACAGCCGTCTATATGACTATCGGCCAATAACACCGTTCTTTAAAGAGCCTGCCACGGGCGGGCAGACGGATCTGTGGGCTATTGCACACTCGCTTTGAGAACCCCGTCGCGAAGCCCGCCCCGTTGCAATAAAGCCAGCGAATTCAGCAATTTCCGTCACTCAATCATAGATGATGAGCGGCCCGCCGGGGGCGACCGGCGGCATGGGAATGGCCTTCTTATGACGCGGTTCACATTTCGGGTCCCGGGCGTCAATGAATTGACGCTTTTTCGACGGGGGAAGTGGTGCGTGTCCATCTTGGGCGCGCTGTCCGGGCGAGCTATCATCCCGCCACGGCCCGTCGAGCGAGCACTCACTTCATGAAGCGGCAGCCCCTTCCAGGCCCCTGGGCCTGGCACGGTGAGGATCTGAAAAATGACCCATCCTGGGCGCACGCGCTGACTCCGGGCGAGCGGTTGGAGCTCGACACGACGCTCCGTGCGCTGCTGTCCCGCGGTGATGCCCCCCGTCCCGTCGGCAAGGCTGATTTTCCCCTGCCGACGCTCGGCCCCCGTCTGACCGCCATCGGCGCGGAGCTGGAAAACGGCTGCGGCGTCGCGAAGATTTCCGGCTTGCCCGTCGCCGACTGCGATGCACGCGCGCTGCAGACGCTGCTGTTCGGGATCGGCAGCTATCTCGGCACTCCGGTCTATCAAAACACCGAAGGCGAGCTGATCCACGCCATTTGTGACGAAGGTCCGGACGTCGGTTCACGCTATGGCGAGGTCCGAACAGGCGAGTCCGGCGGCACCTTCCTGTCATCCAGAGCGCGCGCGATGTCGAACCGGCTGCTGCGCTTTCATACCGATCGCTGCGACGTGGTCGGCCTGCTGTGTGTGCGCCAGGCGCGATCGGGCGGGGTGAGTCGCATCGCCAGCTCGGTAGCGGTGTACAACGCGATGCTCGAGCGCCGACCCGACCTGGTGGACCGGTTGTTCGCCCCCTACCATCGTTCGCGTTTCGGCGAGGAGGCTGGCAGCAACGGGGCCACTTACGCGCTACCGGTATTCGGCATTCGCGACGGCAAGTTCACGAGCCACTACTCGCGAACCTATATCGAGTCGGCGCAGCTGCTCCCCGACGTGCCGAGCATGGACGCGGCACAGTGGGAGGCGCTCGATATGCTCCACGCGATTGCCGAAGCCCTTTGCATGGAGATGGTGCTCGCGCCCGGCGATCTCCAGTTTCTGAACAGCCATGTGACCTATCACGCACGCACGCAGTTCGAGGACGATCCGCGTCCCGGGCACCGCCGTTTGCTTTACCGATTATGGCTCAGCTCGCCCACGAGCCGCGCCCTGCCGGAGGGTCACGAGGTGCTGTGGCGCGCAATCGAGGCCGGCGCGCGGCGCGGCGGCATTGTCCAGCCAGCAGCGGTCGTCGCCTGAATTAGGCGTAATCGAGAGGCAGGGCCGTGGTGTGCTTGATGCGCTCCATGGCGAAGCTGGAGCTCACGTCGGCGATACCGGTATAGCGGATGAGGCGCTTGTAGAAGGCGTCGTAGGCCTTGATGTCGGGCACCACCACGCGCATGAGATAGTCGATGTCTCCGCTCATGCGATAGAACTCCACCACTTCGGGAAATCCGTCGATGGCGCGGGTAAATGCCTGCAACCACTCGTCGCTGTGCTGGCTGATGCGTAACGACACGAACACATCCACGCCGAGGTTCAAGCGTTCCCGGTCCAGCAGTGCCACCCGGCCCCGTAGCACCCCGGCTTTCTCCAGATTCTGAATGCGTCGCCAGCACGGCGTGGTGCTCAAGCCCACCCGGTCGGCAATTTCGGCGGTGGAAAGACCGGCATCGTGCTGAAGACAGTCGAGAATTCTGAGATCGATGCGGTCCAGTGACTTTTTCATGCTGTGGTTGGCAAAAGAATTAGTAATTAATTCTAATATTCCGGCTTAAGGTAGAGCAACTTGCAAATTATTTCCAGAGACTTTGGTATAAAGTTACCTGCATGAAGCTACTTACCCGACATCTGCGCAGCGTGGACGAGACTTATTTCCAGCACGCCCGGCACGCCATGGGGTTCGCGTTGAGCCTGTTCGCAGCCAGCCTCGCGTGCACGGTCCACGCGGTGCTGCCGTTTCTCTTCGAGCGCACCGGCAGCGACATCATTCGCCGCCTTCACGACCGCATGGTGGTCAACCGCCGGCGGCTGACGCGTGCAGCCGAGGCGTCCCTCGACCTAACGAGTGACTCGGCGGTCGCGGAGCGCTGAGCGGCGCGCCTTACTCGGGGATCAA
>JBFICP010000242.1:0-5169 GCA_041581935.1 Gammaproteobacteria bacterium
GGACTGGTTCTCGCGAACACGCTTGTCTCGAACACCTTTTTGGAGAGTTGACCGGCGTCGAGTTTTTCGATTTCACTGCCGGTTAGCACCTTGTCTGGATCGGCGATCGAGAGCTCGCGGGCGACCGCGCATGCGGTTGCGGCGTGATCTCCAGTGATCATCTTCAACCGGATACCGGCGCGCTGGCATCGAACCACTGCATCCACCGCTTCGGGGCGAACAGGATCCGCGATACCGAACAAGCCAAGCAACGTGAGATCCGCGCGGATGTGCTCAATATCGAGATTGCGATGCCCGTCGGGCAGATGTTTAATGGCCAAGGCAATGATGCGCTCCGCGCGCCCGGCAATAGACAGCATCTGGCTATACCAGTAGACCTCGTTCACGGGCTCATCCACATTTTCGCCGCGCTGCCGGGTCACCATCGAGAGGAGCTGCTCGGGCGCGCCTTTGACATAGGCCAGCGAACTCCCGTCCTCACCCGTATGAAGTGTCGCCATGAAGCGGTTGGCCGGATCGAACGGTATCGTGTCTGTTCGTTCCCACTGCGCGCGCTCATCGAATTGGCGCACGTTGGCTTTTTCCGCGGCGGCCAGCAGGGCACCCTCGGTCGGATCGCCGTGAACCTGCCAGTCGCCTTCGCTGTCACTCAATGCGGCGTCGTTACAAAGTGCGCCCCCTACGAGCAACTCGCGCAGTCGAGCAGCGGTTTCGACCTCGATGGTTTTGCCGTCGTAAAGAAATTTCCCGTGTGGCGCGTACCCATTACCGCTGACCGTGTACAAGGCATTTGCCGTGACGATGCTCTTCACCATCATCTCGTTACGCGTGAGTGTTCCCGTCTTGTCGCAGCAGATGACGTTGACCGAGCCGAGTGTTTCCACCACCGGCAGGTAACGGATGATGGCGCCGAGGTTGGTCATGCGTTGAACACCAATCGCGAGGGTAATGGTCACGATGGCGGGCAGACCCTCCGGAATTGCAGCAACCGCCAGTCCGAGGGCGGCGAGAAACATGTCGATGGGAGCGAAGGCGTGCACCAGGCGGCCGTATAGAAACGTGACCGAAGCGAGGGCGACGATAGCGACGGTAAGCCAGCGCCCGAACCACGAAATTTGGCGAAGCAGCGGCGTCTCGCGCGTCATGACGCTTGCGATCAGGCTGCCGACCCTGCCGATCTCGGTGGCATCGCCGGTGGCGACGACCACGCCGCTCCCCTGTCCATGCGTCACCAGGGTGCCCGAATAGGCCATGCAGCGGCGCTCGGCCAGGGGCGTGTCACTGCGCGCCGGCGCGACGTCTTTCTGTACCGCAAGGGACTCGCCCGTAAGCACGGCCTCTTGAATTTCGAGCCCTTTGGCATCCAGAAGTCGCATGTCGGCGGGAACGCGATTACCGGCGCCAAGCAGCACGAGATCGCCCGGCACCAGATCGGCGGCGGGCACGGATACGCGTTGCCCGTCGCGCACCACGCTCGCCACCGGCGCGAGGAGCTTTTCAATCGATTCGAAGGCCCGCTCGGCTTTGCCCTCCTGTATGAATCCGATGACGGCGTTGATCAAGGTGACGCCGAAGACCACGGACGCGTCGAGCCAGTGGTCTAGCACCGCTAGAATCGCAGCGGAAGCCAGTAGCACATAGATGAGGAAGTTGTGAAACTGGCGGGCAAAACGCTTGAAGGGGCCGGGCCGCTCGGGTGGGCGCGACCGATTGGGGCCGAAGCGCTGCAAACGCTGGGCGGTCTGCTCAGAAGTCAGACCCTGCGCGTCGCAGTCGAGCCGCTGCATGAGCGCATCGGCGCGCAGCGAATGCCATCCGAGCGGGCGGGCGCCGTCAGGTTCGGCCGCGGAGTTCGAGCTCGCGGGCGAGTCCATGGGATCTTTGTCAGGTATCTCGGGACTCCCCGGCCGGCGGGTCGGGAATTATCTGCTCGCGCATCAATGCCGCCGTTGCGTCGCGAGCGTTGCGAATGGCGAAGCGAGCCTCCTCGTAAAGCACGGCCTCGCTTCGCTCGATGCGTGCGAGGCCTTGTTGGTGCGCCGCGCGTCCGACTGCCGCCGCGACGCGCGGATGGGCGTCCCAATCGTCCATGCGAGGCAAAATGTTCTGCTCGTCGATGCCGCGCTGTTCGGCGAAATCGGCGAGCGTCCAGGCCGCAGCCATGGCCATCTCGTCGCTGATGCTGCGGGCACGCACGTCGAGAACGCCGCGAAACATCCCCGGAAAACACAGCGAATTGTTGAGCTGATTGGCAAAGTCACTGCGACCCGTAGCGACGACCATGGCTCCAGCTTCGCGTGCCTCCCAGGGCCAAATCTCGGGTTCGGGATTTGCGCAAGCAAAAACGATGGGCCGCGCGGCCATGGTCTTGATCCATCCCGGCTCGATAATGCCGGGCTGCGGCGCCGAGAAGGCCACCACGGCATCGGCGCCCCGCATGGCCTCGGCGACGCCGCCCGTGACACCGTCGGCGTTGCTCTGCTCGCAGATGCGCCATTTGTCCGGGTACTCGTGCCGGCGGGCTTCCAGATCGCCACGGTTCGGGTGCAGCACACCGCGCGAATCGCAAACGACGATGCCTCCCGGATCGACGCCGGCGGCTACCAACAGGCGATACGACGCGACGTTGGCAGCACCGGCGCCAATCATCGCGAGGCGAACCTGGGTGAAGTCCTTGTCCACGAGCTTCAATGCGTTCATCAGTCCGGCGAGCAGCACCGTGGCCGTGCCCTGCTGATCATCGTGCCAGACGGGAATTGCAAGCTCGTTACGCAGCCTGTCGAGAACAGCGAAGCATTTGGGCTGCGCGATGTCCTCGAGATTGATGCCGCCGAAAACCGGTTCGATGAGCTTTACCGTGCGAACGATCTCATCGGGGTCCTTTGTGCGCAAACACAGGGGAAATGCGTCGACACCGCCCAGGTATTTGAACAACAAGGCCTTGCCTTCCATCACCGGTAACCCCGCTTCCGGTCCGATATCGCCGAGGCCGAGCACGCGCGTGCAATCGGAGACAATGGCGACGGTGTTGCCTTTGTTGGTGTGCTCGTACGCCAGCTCCGGATCGCGCGCGATGGCGCGGCAGGGCGCCGCGACGCCGGGTGTGTACCAGATCGAGAAATCCTCGAGACCGCTGACTCTGCATTTCGGCATCAACTGAACTTTCCCCCTGTAGAAGGGGTGCAGGTACATGGCGTCTTCAGCCGGCTTGCTCGCCTTCGCGATCAGATCTTTTGGCTTGGGCCTCATCACGGGCGCGTCCCGGGGCGTTGATCACTCGCGCATGATAGAAACACTGGCGGCCGAGCCGTTGATCGGGATCAATGCGCAGGCAGGGAATCTCGGCAAAATTAACATTGCTGCCCTGGCAACAGGAAGGATGTGTTCATTTATGACGCAATCATCGTTGGTCCCCGGCTCGGCACTGTCGGACACGCGCGTGTTCGAATGGAATGCAAAGGTAGCGGCGAGGCTGGATGAGGCGGCCGACCTGCTCGCGCTTCAGGGCGCGAATCCGTTTCGCGTCCACGCATTTCGTCGCGCTGCGGCGACCGTCGCGCGCTTGCCCCGCGACATCCGCGAGGTCGCGGAGGCAGAAGGCCCGGCCGGGCTCGAGGACATACCCGACATCGGTCGTGGCATAGCGGCGGCGATCATCGAGATGGTCGCGACCGGGCGCTGGAGTCGCCTGGAACGGTTGCGGGGTGAGCTCGATGTCGGCCGGCTATTCCAGAGCGTTCCCGGGATCGGCCCGGCGCTGGCCGAGCGCATACACGATGCATTGCATGTCGACAGCCTCGAAGCCCTCGAAGCCGCCGCCCACGACGGCAGATTGGAACAGGTGCCGGGTATGGGCCGGCGGCGCGTTGCTGCCGTGCGGGCGGCGCTCGGAGCCATGCTCGGGCGCTCACGGGTGGACCGATCGGTGCGCGGACAGGCGCCGGCGGTGGAGGTGCTGTTGGATGTGGATCGCGAGTACCGCCGCCGGGGCGGGGAGGGCGATCTGCCTCTGATAGCACCGCGTCGATTCAACCCCGACGGAAAGGCGTGGCTCCCGGTGCTGCACACGGAGCGCGGCGGCTGGCATTTCACCGCGCTTTTCTCCAACACCGGCCGTGCCCACGAGCTGGGGCGCACCCGCGACTGGGTAGTGGTCTACTACTACGATCACGACCACCAGGAGCACCAGTGCACCGTCGTCACCGAGTTCCGTGGACCGCTGCGGGGCGAACGCGTGGTGCGCGGCCGCGAGCGCGAGTGCGGCGAATTCTACGCGCGGTCAACTTCCATCGTGTCTTGAGCGGACTACGTCGGATGCTTCGCCCACCCGGCGCAGCGCCAGGCGCGTGAACACCGGGCCGATGAGCTCGAAGAGTACGGTCGCGCCGACAACCACGGGAATGATGATTTCTCCCAGAGTGGGCAGACGCTGCGCTGCCACCAGGGACATGCCGAGTGCCACGCCCGCCTGTGGCAGCATGGCGAGCCCCATCCACCAGCGCTCGGCAGGATCGTCCCGGCACAACGCGCCACCGAGCCAAGCGCCGAGTAAACGACCGAGCGTGCGCAGAACAACGTACCCGACCAATCCCATTCCGGCCAGCCTCAGCGCCTCGATCTCCAGCGAGGCCCCGGCGAGCACGAAGAACAGCACCAGGAACGGCCACTCGATCCCCTCGATGGCGTGAAAAGGCCGCCTGTGGTGACGGGCGAGGTTGGTTACAACAGCGCCCATGATCATGGCTGCGAGAATGAAAGAGACCTCGAGCCACAGTGCGAGCCCTCCGCACAGCAAGACCATACCGAGGGCTTCGACCTGCAGTGGCTCGCCCTCGGAGATGCGCCCAGACAGATACGCCATCGGGATTCCGAGCGCGACGCCGAGTAGCAAGGCACCACCGAGCTCCCACAGCCCGGTCAGCATCACAGCGGTCGTTCCCTGGTCACCACTAATGACATGGACGGCGGCCAGCATCAATGTGAACGCGATGAGCCCCCAGGCATCGTCCATTGCGACGATTCCCATGAGGGTCTGCGAGAATCCGCCTTGCGCCCCCGCTTCATGCACTACATCCGCAGTCGCCGCAGGTGCCGTGGCGCAGCCGATGCCGCCGAGCAGCAGGGCGACCTCGACGGGCACACCGAGCAGCGTCAATCCGGTCGCCACGA
>JBFICP010000243.1:0-5126 GCA_041581935.1 Gammaproteobacteria bacterium
CTTTCACACCGATATCGTTGCGGTCAAGGCGTTCGTGCTCGGACTAGTGGCCTTCGACTGGCAACCGCTACCGGTCGACGGCTTGCTGATGACGCACCTTGCGCTGGTCGCTTTGCTCATGATCGTTTTCCCATTCAGCAAGCTGCTGCACGCACCGGCGGTTTTTTTCAGCCCCACTCGCGTGCAGGTGGACAATCCGCGTGAGAAGCGCCACCTGGCATCGTGGGCGGCGAAGCTCGAGACGCAGAGAAAATGATGCGCGTTGAGTCAGCCCGCGGTAAGAGCGAAATTCGTTAGCTATGGCTAAGCAGGAATTCCAGACCCCCGAGCTCAAGCCCTACCTGCAAATTCCGGTGGTGGTCGAGGGTGCTATGGCGCACATCCAGCCTTTCGTTGCGGCACCAGAGCATCAGGAAGCGCTCGGCTTTCCCGGCGAGCTCGTCGACGATTGGCAGCAGGTGGCCATTGACAAAATGGGCGAGCTCGTCGGCAAGTACCGTGGGCTTCAGGTGTTCCTGGACGCATGCGTCAAGTGTGGCGCGTGCACCGACAAGTGCCATTACTATCTCGGCACCGGCGATCCGAAGAACATGCCGGTGGCGCGACAGGATCTTTTCCGTAAGGTCTACCGTCGCTACTACACGCTCGCCGGAAAGTACTTCCCCTGGCTGGTGGGTGCCGAGGATTTGACGAGAGACGTCCTCGACGACTGGTACCGGTATTTCCACCAGTGCTCCGAATGTCGACGCTGTTCGGTGTATTGCCCCTACGGTATCGATACTGCCGAGATCACCATGGCGGCTCGCGAGATCATGGCAAGCATCGGACTCGGCCAGAAGTACTCGAACGAAATCATCGGCAAGGTGTACACGATCGGCAACAATCTCGGGCTGCCACAGCCGGCGCTCGCCGATACCCTCGAAGGGCTCGAGGAAGACGTGGAAGAGGAAACCGGCATCAGGGTTCGATATCCCCTCGATGAGGCTGGTGCCGAGGTGCTGCTGGTCACGCCATCGGCGGATTTTTTCGCCGAGCCCCAGGTGGACGGTCTCATCGGCTACGGGAAGGTATTCCATCAGGCGGGTATCAGCTGGACGCTTTCCAGTCACGCATCAGAAGCCGCCAATTTCGGACTTTTCGTCGGCAGCTATGAGAACATGCGCAACGTAGCGCTCCGCATTCGCGAAGCGGCGCTCTCGCTCGGTGTGAAACGCATTGTCTTCGGTGAATGCGGTCATGCCTGGCGGGTCGCCTACAGCTTTCTGAATACGCTCGCCGGCCCTTTCGATTTCCTCGACGCGCGCTATCCGGTGCCGCAGCACATCGTCGAGGTCACCCACGATCTGATCAAGCGCGGTGCGCTGACGCTGGATGCAAGCGCCAACGACGAGCGGCGCGTGACTTTTCACGACTCCTGCAACATCGCCCGCGCCTCGCGCATGGGTAACATGCCGGGAGGGCAGTTCGTGCTGCCCCGCCAGGTGCTCGCGGCAGTGTGCAACCACGTCTTCGATATGCGCGCCGATACCATCGGTGAGGCCACATTTTGCTGTGGCGGTGGCGGCGGACTTCTGACCGACGACCTCGTGGAGCTTCGCGTCAAGGGTGCGCTGCCGCGCATGCAGGCGCTCAAGGAGGTCGTGGAAAAAAACGACGTCACGCATCTGGTCGCCATTTGCGCCATCTGCAAGAGCCAGTTCGCCAAGGTATTGCCGTACTACGGTTTCGAAATGGACCAGATTCTCAGCCTGCACCAGCTCGTCGGCGACGCCATCGTTCTGGGCACCAGGCAATAAATCGAGGAGATCGCGAGTGGCCAGTCCCTGGAGCAAGACCTACCGAGAAGCCAACCATACGTTGCGTAAATTTCGTGACGGCGAGCATACGTGGCCAAGCTTCGAGGAAATGATTTTCGACGCTGATCATTCGCACCGTTGTCCGACATACGTGCATCGTACTCCGCCCTGTCAGGGCAGCTGTCCTGCCGGCGAGGACATACGCGGATGGCTTCAGATTGCGCGTGGTCTGGAGAAGCCCGCGGGGGGGCTCGAGTGGCAGGAGTACGCCTTTCAGCGCGTGACGCGCGCCAATCCCTTTCCCTCACAAATGGGTCGCGTCTGTCCCGCGCCCTGCCAGGACGGTTGCAATCGCAACGAGGTGGAGGACTACGTCGGCATCAACGCCGTCGAGCAGTACATCGGCGACTACGCCATGCAGAAAGGCTTCGCATTCGACAAGCCCGCCAGGGAGAGCGGCAAACGCGTTGCCGTCGTCGGGGCCGGACCGGCGGGCTTGAGCGCGGTTTACCATTTACGTCGCATGGGTCATGCCTGCACCGTATACGACGAGCACGAAGCGCTCGGCGGCATGTTGCGTTATGGCATCCCCGGCTATCGCACGCCGCGGGAATTTCTCGACCACGAGATTCAGCGCATACTCGATATGGGCAACGTGGAGGCGAAGCTCGGGACGCGCGTCGGGCGAGACGTCAGCGTCGAGGAGCTCGAGCGCAGTCACGACGCGATCCTGTGGACCATCGGCTGCCAGAACGGCCGCCCTCTGCCGGTTCCGGGGGGCGATGCCCCGAACTGTGTCAGCGGCGTGCAGCTGTTGCGTGCATTCAACACCGGGCGCCTTCAGGTTACCGCCGAGAAAGTGGTCTGCGTCGGCGGCGGCGACACCTCCATCGACGTCGTGTCGGTTGCCAGGCGTCTCGGCAAAATTCAGCAAATTCATCCCCAGGAACGCCCCGAGCAGGTCGTACGTGGCTTCGTCGCCCACGACGCGGCGATGGCTGCCGCGCGCACCGGTGCCGAGGTGACACTGACCTCGTTGTTTCCACGCGAGAGCATGACCGCTGCCGAGCACGAGGTGGAAGACGCCCTGAAGGAAGGCGTCACAATCCGCGACGGTGTCATACCGCTCGAGGTTCTGCTCGACCAGCAAGGCCGGGCGCGCGCGCTCAAGCTCGCCGAATGCGAGATGGTTGAAGGGGCTCCGACTGCCAAGCAGGGCACTGAGTTCGAGATCGAGGCGGACCTCATCGTTTCCGCCATCGGTCAGAGTGGCGACCTGACGGGGCTCGAGTCGTTCGACAACGGCAAGGGTTTCATCGAAGCGGATTCTCACTACCGCGTTTCCGACCGCAAGGGCCATTTCGTCGCCGGCGACATCATACGACCCCATCTCCTGGTCACGGCCATCGGCCACGCTGCCATCGCTGCAGACTGTATCGATCGATATCTTTCGGATAACGACCAGGCTCGCCGTCCCAAGGTCGACGTGCACCATTTCAATTTGCTCGAGAAGCTGAGAGAAGTGAGCCTCGGCCCCGACGATTATGACTACAGCCAGGATAGCGGCACCGACTCGGCCACTTTCGCCATTCACAACTACGAAGATCGTTCCAGCCACGAGATTCTTGCCGCCGAGGACATGTTTCTCGCCCACTTCCCCGATACCCCAAGAATTCAGCGCGGTGAGCGTATCCCGACAGGCGATGAGGTCCTTGGAGACTTCGGCGAACGCATTATCGGTTTGACCGAAGAGCAGGCCGTCAAGGAGGCCGAGCGCTGCATGAGCTGCGGCATGTGCATCGAGTGCGACAATTGCGTGATCTTTTGCCCGCAGGACGCCGTGTTCCGGGTCAAGAAAGACAAGCGCACCACCGGACGCTATGTCGACACGGACTACGCCAAATGCATTGGCTGTCATATCTGTTCCGACGTCTGCCCGAGCGGCTACATCGACATGGGCATGGGTGAGTGATCGAGATTCTCCGCAACGTCGGCGTTGTTGCGGCACTTTTGGTGGTGTGCGCCGTTGCGCGCGCGGACGAGACCCGCGCGTTCCTTCCGGTGGTACCGCCGGCGTCCAAGGGCGATCGGTGCGTCGAGCCCACTGATGTCATGCGCCGCGAGCACATGCGCTTCCTCATGCACCAGCGCGATGACACGGTGCACGGCGGCATCAGGGGCGCCAAGCACAGCCTCGTGGGCTGCATCGACTGCCATGTGCAGAGAGACGCGCAGGGTATTGCCATTCCCGTCGACGCGGAGGGACAGTTCTGCGAGAGCTGCCATGGCTTTGCCGGCGTGAGCATGGATTGCTTCGGGTGTCACGCCACCGTTCCGGCCGAGGATCCGGTTAGCACGGCATTACCGCCGTGGATGGTCTCGCCCGCGGTCTCCATGGCAGGCGTAACGTCTGAAGCAATCGAATGATGGCCGCAGCGAAGAAGTCTCTCGCCGATCAGAGTCGCCGCCGTTTCCTTGTCAGGGCCGGCGCGGCGGTTGCGGTCGGCCTCGCCGGCGGCGTGCGCTTCATCGACTTTCCCGCCGCCAATGCGGCGAGCGGCCCGGTGAGCAGTGCCCAGCGCTGGGGCATGCTGGTCGACGCAGGCAAGTGCGCAAGCGGGTGCGATGCCTGTGTCCGGGCCTGCAACGACGAGCACGGTATCACCGGGCACGGCCGGCCGCAGACCGACGCCCAGTGGATCCGCAAGGTCAGGCTGCGCGACGCGACGTCCGGGCGGGAGACAACCCTGCCGCTCATGTGTCAGCACTGCGAGAATCCGCCCTGCGTCGACGTCTGCCCCACAGGTGCCTCCTTTCGTCGCGCCGACGGCATCGTGCTGGTGGATAAGCACACCTGCATCGGCTGCCGTTACTGCATGCTCGCCTGTCCATACAAGGCGCGTTCCTTTGTTCACGAGAACTTGACCGATCAAAAACCCTGGTCGCCGCGGGGCAAAGGTACCGTCGAGAGCTGCAATTTGTGCGTGCACCGAATCGATGAGGGTGCAGGTCGTATTCCGGCCTGCGCCGAAGCGTGCGCGCGGGAAGGACACCAGGCCATCGTATTCGGAGATTTGAACAATCCTGCCAGCAAGGTTGCGAGAGCCGCCGCCGAGCAGGAAAGTCAGGAACTGCGTGCCGACCTCGGGTTGAATACGGGTGTTCGCTACCGGAATCTTTGAGCGCAAACGATATGGCGGCAGGAAAAATTATCGGCACCGATGATTTCACGCTCATTGAAGGGCGCAGTGCCGGCTTTTACTCGCTGGTGGCGGGGCTCTCGCTCGTGATCGCCGCGGCACTCTGGGCTGCGCACCACATGGACGCGCA
>JBFICP010000244.1:0-5123 GCA_041581935.1 Gammaproteobacteria bacterium
GGGCACCACGACCACGGCGATCTCGATGAAGTCGAGAAAAAACCCGAGGATGAATATCACCGCCATGACGATGATGAACTGCGACCAGAATCCGCCGGGCAGTCCGGTCAGAAACTCGCGCACGAGTTCCTCGCCGCCGAAGGCGCGAAACGCCGCGGTCAGCATGGCGGCGCCGAGCAGAATGATGAAGACCAATGACGAGGTCTTCGCCGTCTCCACCATCACCGAGGCCAGGGTGTTCTCGATCTTGAGCGTCCGCCAGCCGGCCCACACGAGCGAGACCAGGAATGCCACCGTCGCGATCACCGCCACGACCAGCGCGACTACGTCGCCGGTGGTTTGAATGTTCTTAACATTGATGGGGGCAACGTTGACGATGACCACCAGCACGGCAATCGAACCGACCGCCAGCACCGCCGGGTGCATGGCGCCGGGCCTGTCACCGTACAGGCGCACACCGGCCATGATGGTGGCGCCGACGGCGCCGATGGCACCCGCCTGATTGACCGTCGCGATGCCCAAGATGATGGAGCCGAGCACGACGAAGATGAGCGTGAGCGGCGGCACCAGGATCATCACCACACGCAGCGCGAAATCGAGGTCGTACTTGCCTTCGTAGTGAACCGCCGGCGCGAGCTTCGGGCGCATGATTGCAATAGCGAGGATGAAGATCATGTACATCCCGACCAGCACGAGGCCCGGAACGAAGGCGCCCATGAACATATCGCCTGCGCTGGTGGACACGGCATCGAAGCCCGACGGCATGGAGAACTCGCCGGTCAGCTCGCGGTACAGCGATTTTCGCCCGGCGCTCGCCTGGTCGACGGCGCTCGCGAGCTGGTCGGCGAGAATGATCAGCACGATGGACGGTGGAATGATCTGACCGAGGGTTCCCGAGGCGGCGATGGTGCCCGTCGCGAGCGACGGGGAGTACTTGTGGCGCATCATGGCCGGCAGCGAGATGAGTCCCATGGCGACGACGGTGGCGCCAACGATACCCGTGGTGGCGGCCAGCAGGGCGCCCACGAACACCACCGAGATGCCGAGCCCGCCGGGAATGGCGCCGAAGAGCTGTGCCATGGTCACCAGCAGATCTTCCGCGATACGGGATCGCTGCAGCATGATGCCCATGAAGACGAAAAGCGGTATGGCAATGAGCGTATCGCGCTCGACCTCCCAGTAGATTCCGCGGAAATTCGTCACCCCCGCGGTCAACCACTCCACCGGCCCGCCCTGGGCGAAGTAGGCGCTCGCATCGCCGGCAAAAACCCAGCCGCACAAAGCCGCCGCACCGATGGTGATGATGGCGGAGCCCGGAAGCGCGAATGCGACCGGGAAGCCGGACCCGAGCGCCGTCGCCATGAGCACGATCAGCAGTGTGAGGAATACCAGTTCCATCTCGGCGGCGCCTCAGTCCCCCGGCGCCGCAGCGGTCTCGGAGTCGAGCTTGCGTTTGCCGGCATCACCACGGTAGTCCGCGACGCCTTCGAGAAAGTACCCGGTGAACTGAATCGCCATCGATACCGCGAAAACGGCCAGGAATCCGGCCATCAGGTACTTGATATACATACCGAATCCCGACTGCGTCACCTCGAGGGTCAAAATCGGGTTGGTGATGATGCTCGTCGACTTGCTCATGCCGAGAACGATGATGGTCCAGCAGAACGGCAGACCCATCACCGCGGAGCCGATGGCATTTACGAGCCCCTTGGTTCGCTGGTTGAATCCCGAGTAGAGGACGTCCACCCGCACGTGCCCCTCTTCGATCAATGTGTACGCGCTCGCGAAAAGAAACAGTCCTGCGTACCACATGCGCACCAGATCACCCATGAACGCCTGCTCGTAGGAGAAAACGAAACGGGAGATGACGATTTGCAGCTCCGCCACGACGACGAGAAGAGCGAGCCAGGTGAAACCGAGCGTGCGCGTCGTGGCCGCGAGCACCAGTGCCGCCACGATCAGCGGACCGTGAACATAGGGTGCGCGAAACTGATTGCGACCGAGATTGGTCGCCAGCTGATCGCTGAACAGAACCGGAAGGAGGTTCTCGACGCGCAGAAACGAGACGACCGCATCGGCGATGCCGACGAGCATGACGATCCAGAACGCCGCCTTCACGATGTAGGTGGCAATCGCAGTCATCGCGAAGTCGTCCTGCCGCAGGCTACGTTGCCGGGTCGTTGCGACGAACACGGCCGAACCCGCAATCCCGGCGGCATAGATCAACACCTGCACCCACGCGAGACCGCCGCTACCCTCGCCGAAGACCGCGTCCGCTCCGGGCCAGCCGCGCCAGAAGCTGAGATAGGCGTTGAGAAGAAACGCGAACAGCGTGGCGACCACCGACCACGCCAGAAACCGGAATGTCAGCGTTGATGGTGAAGGCGTATAAATACCGCCCGCGTCGAGTTCACCGATGCTAGCCATTCAGAAGCGACCTCGCGAATCACGGGACGGGGTTCGTACCCCGTCCCGTATGGACAGTCAACTTGCTTCCGTCAGATGCCCAGAACGGCGTTTCGTTTGAGCGAATAGGCCACGTCGGACAGCTTGAGCCAGGCCGCTGTGCTGGCCCGTGCTGCTAGAAAGCTGAGGTAAATTCGGTTGGCCAAATCGCTGTGGTCTGCCGCCTCCTCCAAGACCTGCTGAGCAGCCGCGCCGAAGCTCTCGTAGATCTCGTCGCTGAACTCGCGAACCTGCACCCCGTGCTCCTTGACGAGCCGCTCGAGATACTCACCATTCTTCGCGTTCAGCTCCGACATCATGATCTCGCATTCCATGACGCTGGCGGCCTCCACGATGCCCTGCAGATCCTTGGGCAGGCCTTCCCACCAGGACTTGTTCATGCCGAGGGCCACGAACCCGCCCGGCTCGTGCATGCCGGGGTAGTAGTAGTACTTGGCGGCCTCGTAGAACTTCAGGAAGTAGTCGTTGTAGGGGCCCACCCACTCGGTGGCGTCGATGGCCCCGGACACCAGGTTCTCGTAGATCTGCCCGCCGGGCAACGACACCGGGGAGGCGCCGACCTTGGCCATGACGTCGCCACCGAGCCCGGGAATACGCATCTTCAGGCCCTTGAGGTCGTCGACTGTGTCGATTTCCTTTCTGAACCAGCCGCCCATCTGCACGCCGGTATTGCCGCAGGGCAGGCACTTGATACCGAAGCCGCCGGACAGCTCGTCCCACAGCTGCTGGCCGCCGAGGTGGAATATCCAGGCGCCCATCTCGGTATAGGTCAGGCCGAAGGGTACCGTGGTGTAGAACCCGAAGCCCGGATGCTTGCCTTTCCAGTAGTACTCGGCGGAGATGTAGGCCTGGGCGTTACCGGAGGCAACGGCGTCGAACACGTCGAAGGCGCCGACCCGCTCGCCGGCGGCGAAGTACTGGGTCTTGAGCCGCCCGCCGCTCATCACGGTGATGCGCTCCGCCAGGCGCTGCGCGCTGATGCCGAGACCGGGGAAATCGCGACCCCAGCTCGATACGATGACCATCTCCCGGCGCTCCTGGGCAATGGCCGGCGCTCCTATGGTCGCGGCTGCTGCCACGCCTCCCGCGCCTGCGGCGCTCTTAGCTAAGAAATTTCGTCGCTTCATGATTTTCCTCGCTCCTCTTTCTGTCGTTATATTGCGAAGGACACGGCCGCCGGCCCTTTGGTGCGACGGCGGCTGGATGGGGTCACTCGCTGGACGGTCCGCGGGCTCTTGTTCTCCGAATCCGGTCTCCTCGGCCGGATTCGAGTGCGCCTCTCGGACCTGCGTGCGCCTCCGAAGTCTATATGGAATGCGAAATTGTTCCAATTACACCGTACAGGGGATCCGCGGCCAATAGGCGCCATGGGGCGCAAATTTCTGAGTTAATATGGCCAGCCTGGGACGTTCCATCGAGGGGGTCTTGGTGCTTGAAACGACCGTTGCCGGCAGCCTGCCAAAGCCGGTTTGGCTGGCCGAGCCCGAGAAGCTGTGGCCCGCCTGGCGGCTCGAAGGCGAGGATCTGGAGCGAGGCAAACGCGACGCCGTTCTCGTATGGCTCAAGGAGCAGGAAGATGCGGGTGTCGACATCGTTTCCAACGGCGAGCAGTTCCGCACCCATTTTGTGCACGGTTTTCTCGCGCACATCGAGGGCATCGACTGGCAACGCATGACCAAAATGGGCATCCGTGACGACCGCTACGTGGTGGACGTGCCGACGGTGACGGCGCCGGTGCGCCGCCAGGGTTCGGTGCACGGCGACGAGGTACGCTTTACACGCGATCACACGCGAAAGCGCCTCAAGTTCACCCTGCCGGGACCGATGACCATCTGTGACACCATCGCCGATGCCCACTATGGACGCCGCGCGGACATGGCAATGGCATTCGCCGAGCTGCTCAATGAAGAGGCGCTCGAGCTCGAGGCACTCGGGGTCGACGTGATCCAGTTCGACGAGCCCGCCTTCAACGTGTTCATGGATGACGTCAACGATTGGGGCATCGACGCCCTGCATCGCGCCGCGCAGAATCTGCAGTGCACCACGGCGGTGCACATCTGCTACGGCTACGGCATCGAGGCGAACATCGAATGGAAGAAGACGCTCGGCTCGGAGTGGCGGCAGTACGAGCAGATTTTCCCCGCGCTCAACAAGAGCCGAATCAACCAGGTGTCACTGGAATGTGCCAATTCGAAAGTGCCGCTGTCGTTGCTCGGACTTCTGAACGACAAGGAAATCATGGTCGGCGCCATCGACGTGGCGTCGATGGACGTCGAGTCGCCCGAGCAGGTGTCGTCGACGATCGAGGCTGCGCTCGAATACGTCGATTCCGAGCGCCTGCTCCCGTGTACCAACTGCGGCATGGCACCGCTACCGCGGCATGTGGCGGCCGGCAAGCTGCACGCGCTCGCGGCCGGCGCATCGGTGGTGCGCAAGCGCCTCCGAAACTAAGGCGTGGGAATCCGCAAGGGGTGCGCGATGTTGGCCGTTATCTTCGAAGTCGAGATGATTCCAGGTCGGCGTGATGATTACTTCGAGCTTGCCGGCAGGCTGCGCCCGGAGCTCGAGAAGATCGACGGATTCATCTCCGTCGAGCGATTTCAGAGTGTCTCCAATGAAGGCAAGTACGTCTCCTTGTCTTTCTGGCGCGACGAGAA
>JBFICP010000245.1:0-5116 GCA_041581935.1 Gammaproteobacteria bacterium
AATCGGAGAACCATGGCAAGCAGGGGACGGTCCGCGAGCCGAAGGTTGATCAGGAGAAGCTCGACCGCGATCGTTCGTCCGCGTTGATCGCGAACTAAGGCGGCGACCGGAACCTCCAAGGGGCCATCATCGTCCGATGGGCCCAGCAGCCGTTTGAGCTCCGCGGGACCCGGGTGTACCACTATGTCTGTGAGCGACATGGCCCCGAGCTCGACTTCGGTGTAGCCGAGCGCCGTTAGCGCGTTCCGACTCGAGTGCAAGAGCGAGAGGTTTTCCCGCTCGACGAGTATCAGGGCCTGTTCGGTGGCCGTAGCGATAAGGGACGCTCGTTCCTGCATGTGGTGGTTCGCTGTTTGTCGACTGACGGGTTTATGAACAAGATTACCACTCAATCGCCGGACCCGTACTCGCGGGCGGATCCGGGCGCCGAATTGCGAGTCTAAATGGCTAGCCAGCCACGCTGTGTCTATACTTATTTCGTTCCAATTTCGCGCCACGAGGTGAATCGAGTCATGCCAACCGGGGCCAAGGTTCTCATTGTCGATGACGACGAGAGATTGTGCCGGGTACTATCCAGGTATCTCACTCGAGAAGGCTACAGCGTTCGAGAGGCGACGAACGGCGACCAGATGCGCGAAAAGTTGAGCGAGGAACCGGTCGACCTCATCTTGCTCGACCTGATTCTCCCCGACGAAGACGGCCTGAGCCTCGCGCGCGATCTGCGCGCGGAGTCCGATGTCGCCATCATCATGCTGACGGGCAAGACCGATACCATCGACAAGATCGTCGGACTGGAGCTCGGCGCCGACGACTACATCACCAAACCGTTCGATGAGCGTGAGTTGCTCGCCCGGATGCGAACGGTCCTTCGCCGCACTGCGAAGGGAGCGGATTCCGAGCATTCGGGAGCCGATTCCGTCGCGCAGTTTGCCGGATGGAATCTCGATCTCGTAGCCCACGAACTCATTTCGCCAGGTGGCACGCCCGTCCATCTCACGAGCAGCCAGTTCCAGTTGCTCGCTTCCCTGGTTGCGCGGCCCAACCGTGTCATGAGCCGCGAAGAGATTCTCGGCCTGGTATCGGGGCGCGACTGGTCCCCGATGGACCGCAGCATTGACGTGCTCGTCGGAAAGCTCAGAAAGAAGATAGAGCCCGACCCCAAGTCCCCGACATTGATAAAGACCATCCGCGGCGTGGGCTACAAGTTCACCGCGCACGTCGACTACAGCTGACGCTCAGTACCTCTGCACTGTCGTATAATAAGGGGCCCGGAGAGGTACCGAAGTGGCTATAACGGCACCGACTCGAAATCGGTTGGGGGCATAACCGCCCCACGTGGGTTCGAATCCCACCCTCTCCGCCATCCACGATTTACCCTGGGCGAACCGGACTCAGGGCAGAAAACCCCTATTTTTCTGGTATTTTTCGATCTCCCTGACTATGATTCGCCTGCGCGCGCGAGTGCGAAACCGTTTTTGAATCAATCTTCTTTGGAGACCCTATATGGCTAACGCCGCGATCAAAGTTCCCCTCAACAAGTCCCAGATGCTCGGCACCATCGCTGATGGGTGCGGAATGTCGAAAAAGGAAGTATCCGCCGTCATGGATGAGCTGGCAGAGGTTATTCACCGCCACTTGAAGAAGCGGGGCGGTGCTGGCACCTGCACGCTGCCGGGTTTGATGAAAATCAAGACCGTCAGGAAACCCGCCACCAAGGCCAGGAAGGGGATCAATCCTTTCACCGGCGAAGAGACGATTTTCAAAGCGAAGCCGGCCCGAACGGTCGTCAAAGTGACGCCCTTGAAGGGCTTGAAGGAAATGGTCGAATAGCTCGACACCGCAAGTCCCCGCCACCACCGGTGGCGGGGCTTTTTTTGGTTGTTCGGGCAGAGCGACGGCTCAGATTCGACGCAGCAGCTCGTTGATGCCGACCTTGGCGCGGGTGCTTTCGTCCACCCGCTTGACGATCACGGCGCAGTAAAGGCTGTAGCGTCCGTCCTCGGACGGCAAATTCCCCGACACCACCACCGAGCCCGCCGGCACGCGCCCGTAACTCACCTCGTCGGTCTCGCGATTGTAGATGCGCGTGCTCTGGCCGATATACACACCCATCGAGACGACCGAACCTTCCTCGACCACGATGCCTTCCACGATCTCGGATCGCGCGCCGATGAAGCAGTTGTCCTCGATGATGGTCGGCGAGGCTTGAATCGGCTCGAGGACCCCGCCGATCCCGACGCCGCCCGAGAGGTGGACGTTCTTTCCAATCTGCGCGCAGGATCCCACCGTGGCCCAGGTGTCCACCATGGTTCCGCTGTCGACGTAGGCGCCGATGTTCACATAGCTCGGCATCAGCACCACGCCCGAGCCGATGAAGCTGCCTCGCCGGGCCACGGCCGGCGGCACGACCCGAAAGTCCCCCGCCCGGAACCGAGCCGCGTCATGGCCGACGAACTTCGACGGCACCTTGTCGAAATAGCGCGTAAAAGCGCCTTCGACGACCTCGCTGTCATAAATCCGAAATGACAGCAGCACGGCCTTTTTGAGCCACTCGTGCACCACCCAGGCGCCGTCGAGCTTCTCTGCGACGCGCGCCTCGCCGCTGTCCAGCATGTCGAGAGCCTGGTCCACGTCGTTGCGCAGTTGTTGGTCGACGTTGCGGGGCGAGAGCTTGGCGCGCTCCTCGAATGCCAGCTCGATGCGCCGGGCGAGATCGGTCATCGCTGTTGTTCCTCTGTACTCGAAAATCGGCACTATACACCGTGGCGCCCGAGGGCCCATGCGACGTGTTCCCGAACCAGCGCCGAGGGGTGATCGCGGCGTGCCGCGAGTGCGTCCACCACGGCGTTCGCGGTGGGCGCGTTACCGAGCGCAACGGCGATGTTGCGCAGCCAGCGCAGGTACCCGATGCGCCGAATGGCGCTGCCTTCGGTGCGACACAGGAATTCATCCTCGCTCCACTGGAAAAGCGTCACAAGGGTCGCCGAATCGAGCCGATTGCGCGGCGAGAAATCCGCTTCTCTCGTGCACACGGCGAAACGGTTCCAGGGGCACACGAGCTGGCAATCGTCGCAGCCGAAAATGCGATTCCCGACGAGCGGGCGAAGCTCCATCGGGATCGGGCCGTGCAGCTCGATGGTCAGATAGGAAATGCACAGCCGTGCGTCAAGCTCGTAAGGTGCGACGATGGCGCCGGTGGGGCAGGCGTCCAGACAGGCCCGGCAGGTGCCGCAGTGATCGCTGCCGGCGCGGTCCGCCGGCAGGGGCAGATCGGTATAGATCTCGCCGAGAAAAAACCATGACCCGGCCTCTCGGTTGAGCAGATTCGTATGCTTGCCGATCCAGCCGAGCCCCGCGGCCTGGGCCAAGGGCTTCTCGAGCACCGGCGCGCTGTCGGTGAACACGCGGTAGCTGAACTTCCCGATGGCGTCCTCGATTTTGCCGGCGAGCTTGCGCAGTCGCTGGCGCAAGACCCGGTGGTAGTCGCGGCCTAGCGCATAGCGCGAGACGTATGCGAGAGCCGGATCGTCGAGCACGTCGTCGGCCGGCATGGTATTGGGAGGCAGGTAGTCCATGCGCACGGAAATGACACGCAGGGTTCCCGGATGCAGGAGCTCGGCACGGCTGCGCTTGAGCCCGTGGCGCGCCATGTAGTGCATTTCGCCATGGCGGCCGGCGTCGAGCCAGGCCAGCAGGCGTGCCTCATCGGCGCTGAGGTCGGGATCGGCGATGCCCGCCTGCTGGAAGCCGAGTTCCCCCGCCCAGGTCTTGATCTGGCGGGCGAGCGCTGCGGTATCCTCGACGCGTGCCGGCATGGATTTCTCGAGCTCAATCAGGCTGCGGGTGACCTCGAAGTAAGGATTGGCTATTCTACTTCGCTTCGCCCTTAGAACTCATGGCCCTGGCGACAGCCCCGGCCATGACTTGGCCGAGACGCAATGCAAGCATTCACCACATTAGACGGCTTGGTGGTTCCACTGGATCGTGCCAACGTGGACACCGACGCCATCATTCCCAAACAGTTCCTGACTTCCATCGAGCGCACCGGATTCGGGCCCAACCTGTTCGACGCCTGGCGCTACCTGGACCACGGTGCGCCAGGAATGGACCACAGCAAACGGCCTCTGAATCCCGATTTCGTGCTCAACCACGAGCGCTACCAGGGAGCCGAGATACTCATTGCGCGGCGCAACTTCGGTTGCGGATCCAGCCGCGAGCACGCACCGTGGGCGTTGCTCGATCACGGCATTCGGGTCGTCATCGCGCCGAGCTTCGCCGAAATTTTTTACAACAACTGCTTCAAGAACGGCGTGTTGCCGGTGGTCCTAGAAGAAGAGGTCGTGGATGAGCTGTTCCGCGAGGTGGAGAACAATCCGGGTTACCGCCTGCACGTCGACCTCGAGGCGCAGACAGTCGCCACCCCCGAGGGGCGCGCTTTCGGCTTCGAAGTGGATGCCTTCAAGAAGTACAGCCTGTTGAACGGACTCGACGAGATCGGACTCACGCTGCAGCATTTGCACGAAATCCGTGACTACGAGAAGCGGCGGCGGAAGGAAGCGCCGTGGTTGTTTTCGGACTGACCCTAGGTTCGGATTCCGAGCCATGATTGACTGGCCATGAGCCGCAAGATCCTGATTCTCCCCGGCGACGGAATCGGACCGGAGATCGTTGCCGAGGCCGTCAAGCTGCTCGACGCGCTCGGCCGCTCGGGCGAGCTCGCGGTGGAGCTCGAGCACGCCGATATCGGCGGCGCGGCACTCGATGCGAGCGGCTTGCCGCTGCCCGAGAAGACGCTGGAACTGGCCCGCCAGGCCGACGCGATTTTACTCGGTGCGGTCGGCGGACCGAAGTGGGATTCGGTCGAACGAAGCTTGCGTCCCGAGCAGGGGTTGCTGCGGCTGCGCGCCGAGCTCGGAGTGTTCGCGAATCTGCGCCCGGCGCTCACCTATGCGCAACTCGCACACGCCTCGACGCTCAAGCCGGAGGTCGTGTCGGGTCTCGACCTGATGATCGTGCGCGAGCTCACCGGCGGCATCTACTTCGGTGAGCCGAGGGGTATACGCACTCTCGACAACGGGCAGCGCCAGGGATTCAATACCCTGGTTTATACAGAATC
>JBFICP010000246.1:0-5093 GCA_041581935.1 Gammaproteobacteria bacterium
ATGATGGCATCGGGGCGCGCGCGCTTCGCATCCTCGGGAGTGATCTCGGGATTCGGGTTGGCGAGAGCCAGGATCAGCGGCTGCGGCGCCATGCGTTTGGCGAATTCCGGTTTGAGAACGCCGGGGGCAGAGAGTCCGAGAAAAATGTCCGCGCCTTCGATGACATCACCGAGTGTGCGGGCCTTAGTTTCGATGGCGAACTCCGACTTCCAGCGATCCATATCCTCCTCGCGGCCTTTGTATACGACGCCGTGGATGTCGGTGACCACGATATTTTCCTTCTTCGCGCCCATGCTGACGAGCTGAAGCAGGCAAGCGAGGGCCGCGGCGCCGGCGCCGGAAGCGACGACTTTGACGTCCTCGATCTTTTTTCCGACAAGCCGCAGCGCATTTGTGACCGCGGCCCCAACGATGATAGCCGTGCCGTGCTGATCATCGTGAAAAACCGGGATAGACATGCGCTCCTTGAGCTTGCGCTCGATCTCGAAGCACTCTGGTGCCTTGATATCCTCGAGATTGATGCCTCCGAATGTCGGCTCGAGGCTCGCGACAATATCGACGAAGGCGTCGATGTCGGTCTCGGCGACCTCGATATCGAAAACATCGATCCCGGAGAACTTCTTGAACAATACGGCCTTGCCTTCCATGACCGGCTTCGCCGCCAGCGGCCCGATGGATCCGAGACCGAGCACCGCCGTGCCGTTGCTGATAACCCCAACGAGATTACTCCTGGCTGTCAGTGTGGACGCTTCGCTCGCATCCGACGCGATGGCGTTACAGGCGGCGGCGACGCCGGGCGAATAGGCCAGTGCCAGGTCCTGCTGCGTGCTAAGCGGCTTTGTGGCGGTGATCGCGAGCTTTCCCGGCACGGGAAGGCGATGATAGTTGAGGGCGCGTTCGTCGAAGTTTTCTGTCATGATTATTTTTCCGGCGCTCGTCGGTGGCAATTGTCGGCACAATAGCGATTATCCAGCAGGTGGGTGAGAAAATCCTTTCTTCCGCCCATTGCCCGGTGCATGTATGAAAGGCTCCAGTAATGTCCAGATCTTGCGACAGACCCCGGGATTTCGTGATCTCGATCCCGCGGTGCTGGACACATTATTGGCCAGGACCTCGAAACGGCGGCTCGACGCCGGCGAGACCCTGTTCGACATGGGTCAGCCATTTCTCGATGAGGTTTACATTGTACGCCGAGGAGAAATTGAACTGCAGCGCGCCGATGGCCGTACGGACAAGGCGACACCCGGCTATCTCGTGGGTCTTTCGAGCTATCTCGGCGAATCCGCGTACGCCTCCAGGGCGATTGCCGGGGCCGGCACCGAGGTGCTGGTGCTGCCGGCGGGGGAGCTGCGCGACGCCGAGCGCCGCGAGCCCGCCCTGTTCGACGCCGTCAATCGGCTTATCGGCACCGGCCTGCGCGCACGCACGGTGAGCGCGGGCCTCGCCTCGGGCGGCCTAACGCAGCCTTCGGCCAGCATTATGAGTGCGCCGCTCAGCAGCTGCCGGCCGGATGACAGCATTCGCCATGTGCTGGAGACGATGTTGCGCGATGACGTCGGCAGCCTTGCCATTGTCGACGCGAGCCGGCAATTGCACGGACTGGTGACATTTCGAAGCCTCGCAAAGCGTCTCGCCCAGCCGGGCGTCGATCCCGGGCGCGAGCCCGCCGCCAATGCCGTGCGCCCGGCCACGACTGTCAGCGGTGATATGCCATTGTGGCAAGCCCAGGACGTCCAGGAGCGCGAACGCTCGAAGTACCTGGTGGTGGTGGACGGGGGCCGGCCAGTGGGCATGCTCTCTCAGACCGATATCGTGCATGCGCTGAGAGCGCATCAGAGCGGTGTATTCCCCCGCATCTACCGGGCTCAGAGCTACGACGAACTCGCCGGGCACTATCTCGGCATCGACCGCATCGCGCAGCGGGCGCTGGAAACCAATCGACGCGCTCGCGTCGCGATACGGATTCTGAGCGAGACCCATCTGGCCATTCAGCGCCGCTGCGTGGAGCTGACGCTGGCGGAGCTCGAGTCCGAGGGCCGGGGTCAGCCGCCGCTCGGCTATGCGCTGATCATCATGGGGTCCGGAGGCCGACGGGAGATGATGCTGGATCCGGACCAGGACAACGGCTTCATCCTCGCGGATCACTCCGATTCAGCGTCGAAGGCAATCGACGAGTGGTTCTACCGCTTCGGCGCCCGGCTGAACGCCAATCTCGACCGCGTGGGGTACGTTCTCTGTCCGGGCGAGATTATGGCGCGCAATCCCATGTACCGGAAAACACTGTCGCAATGGAAAGCACAGATCACTCGAATGGTGCGGCGTCCGAACGAAAAGGTGGCGCGTTGGTCGAATATCGTATTCGACTTCAACGCCCAGTATGGAGACGACGCGCTGGCGGGGGAACTTCGCACGCATCTGAACGAGCAGCTCGAGGGTAATCCGGGCTTGCTGAAGTTCATGATGGAGGATGACGCCCACGGACGCGCGCCGATCAACTGGTTCAATCGACTGGTGACCACCGACAGGCCCGATGGGACGGAGGTCGTCGACGTCAAACGCAACGGAATGCGCATCGTCGCCAACGCCGCGCGCATCCTGGCGCTGAAATCCGGCATCGGCGTGTGCAATACCACCGACCGCATCGACGCGCTGGTGCGCGGCGGGGTGCTCAGCGATGACTTCGGCGCAACCGTGTCGGCCGCCTACGACGAGCTGCTGGACATTCTGCTCATGCACCAGCTCGATCAGAGGCGTTCGGGCACGCCGCTCGACAAGGAGATCGCGCCACACGACCTCAAAACTCCGGCACGCGAGGCGCTGCGAATATCCATGCGCGCCGTGAAGCGCTTCCAGGAACGCCTGCAGAGCGAATTCGGCGGAATTGACTGGTAGGAAAAAACCCTAAACGCCGCACGCCCACCACCTAGGAACGAGATTGCTCCTAACGAGGCGGAACGCAACCGACGCCGCGACCATATCCGGCCCCTCGACCGGCAGCGATGCGGTAAAATTAATTGATGTGTGCAGGTACTCATTCTCGACATGGCAGATAAGCCCGACAAGCTACCGACGAAATCCAATCAGGCCGAGGTCGACGCGTTTCTGGCGAAAGTTGCGAGCACGCCGGCAGCTAAGCCGAGCGGCACACGCGGGCGCTTGATTTTCGCCATGGACGCGACCGCCAGCCGCGAGCCCACCTGGGATCGCGCCTGCCATATACAGTCGGAGATGTTTCTCGAAACCGAAGCGCTGGGCGGACTCGATGTCCAGCTCTGCTACTACAGAGGATTTCGAGAGTTCGACGTGACGCCGTGGCTCGGAAATTCCGCCGATCTGCTGGGGCAAATGCGCGAAGTGCGATGTGCGGGCGGCATGACCCAAATTGAGCGCGTTTTGAAGCACACCGCCATTGAATCACGGCGGAAAAAAGTCAACGCATTGGTGTTCGTCGGCGACTGCATGGAGGAGAACATCGATACATTGTGCCAACTTGCGGGTGAGCTGGGAATTTTGGGCGTACCTGCATTTCTGTTTCACGAGGGAGACGACGCTGCAGCCGAGCGCACATTCCGGGAGATCGCCCGCTTGAGCGGCGGTGCCTATTGCCGTTTCGACTCGAGCAGCGCGCAGCAGCTGCGCGATCTGCTGAGTGCCGTAGCCGTATACGCCGCCGGTGGTCGAAAGGCACTCGAGGACTTCGGTCAGCGCCAGGGCGGCGTTGCACTCCGGCTCACGCGACAGTTGAACAAGGACTAGGCATTTTGCACCCGGTCATATTCCTCGCTCTCCTCGCCGGAGTGCTTCTGTTCATCAGTTGGTACAAACGCGCGCCGTCGAGCCAGCAACAACGCATCCGGGGCCGAATGTTGATCTACGCCGGTATCGCGATTGTCGTGCTGCTGCTGGTCACCGGACATCTCAATCCAATCATCGCGTTCATTCTGGCTGCACTTGCCGTTGGCCAGCGCATATTGGCCGTCGCCAACATGGCCAACATGTTCAAGGGATTCAAGAATGCCATGAAAGGCGCCGCGGGCCCGAGCGACGGCAACATCTCCGACGTAGAGACGCGGTATCTTCGCATGTCGCTCGATCACGATACCGGTGAGATGAACGGCGTGGTCCTCGAAGGTGAATTCCAGGGCCATCGGCTGTCCGAGCTCGCGCTCGACGATCTGATGAGACTGCTGGCTGTTTGCCGCAGCGACGATGCTCAGTCCGCGAGCGTCCTCGAAGCCTACCTGCAGCGCGTTCACGGCGACAGCTGGCACGAAGCGTCCCACGCCGGCGGCGCCGAGCACGGTAGCGAACGCTCACAAATGAGCGAGGCGGAAGCGCGGGAAATCCTCGGCGTCGGGGCGGACGCGAGCCGCGAAGAAATCATCGACGCACACCGCCGACTGATGCAGAAAAACCACCCGGATCGCGGCGGCTCCACCTACCTGGCGGCGAAGATCAACGAAGCCAAGGATGTCCTGCTTGCATGAGGCCACGTCCCCGGCGGCCGGCTACGGCGCTAGGACTCAGTCGGCTCCGCGGGCGAGTCCTCTAATCGATGCGAGAAGTTCGGCGGGAATGGCAACGCCATCGCGCAGCGCCGACCGGCGGCGAAGCTGCTCCCTCTGACCGGGTATCAGGACCGGATGCGATGCCCGCACCGGCGGTGTGTCGAGCACGATGCGCTTGAACCGGTCCATGGCAGCCGCGAATGCGTCCTCGCCGAGTAAACGCACGGGATCCACCACCAGAAAGAAATGTCCCACACGGGAAGGGGCTCCGGGATTCTCGGACCAGGATGACACGCCGGTGAGAAATCCGGCCCCCGTCAGCACACCGGACAGGATGTCCACGGCCATCGAGAGCCCGGATCCCTTGTGTGCGCCGGCCGGAAGCAGAAATCCGGCGAGTGCTTCGTGCGCATCGGTGGTTGCGGCACCCGACGCGTCGACCGCCCAGCCTTCTGGGATCGGAGCGCCGGCTTTCTGTGCGGCCCTGATCTTGCCCCGCGCGGCAACGCTCATCGCCATGTCGAGAATGAAGTGTAAGCCGTCCTCGCAGGGCGCGGCGATGCACAGCGGATTGTTTCCCATTCG
>JBFICP010000247.1:0-5092 GCA_041581935.1 Gammaproteobacteria bacterium
GCTGTCGTCCGCCGACCGCAGGTGCCGACATGTCGTGCACTCGCCGAAGGTTCGTTGTGCGCGCTTGCCCTGGACCTGCTGGAGGATGCTGCGCAAGCTCCGGGCGAGCATCGCACATTGATCCGAAGGCAACGCGCTCGCGGCCGATACGAACTCCGTGTAGGGATCGGAAGTGAGCCGCCGTCGGGCTGCGTCGGTGAGCTCCAGGCGAAAGCTGCGTTGGTCATGCTCGGCCGGGAAGCGTCGCAGGAAGCCCTTATTCACCAGCGCCCGAATGGTCTGGGATGCGGTGCCGCGGGTCGTTCCGTGGTAGTGGGCGAAGGCGCTGACGGTGCGCGAGAAGCGGTTGGCGCGTTGGAAAAAGCGCAATGCCGCCCATTGGGCGGGGTTGAGGCCGGCGCTGAAGGCCTCGGAACAGGCGCAGTGGCCGAGCTGCTCGACGAGCTCGGCGACCGCCTGCTGAGGTGTCGGGGATGGCACGGACATGGGGAGATAGTATCGAGTCGAAACTAAGTTTTCAAGCGAAATCTCGGGCATTTGCGGATGGCGGCACGGTTTGTGGACCAGGTCGCTTCTCTGTGCGCGGAAAAGCGATTAGGTTTGAATCTCCAGTCGCGGCCGCGGGCCGCGAATGCAAGGAAACCGGCGATGACGTTGCGTTGTCGAATCGGGGTAGACGCCATGAGCAGGGGTACGAGCAAGCACACGATCGTTGTACTGGCGGCGGCCTTTTTGCTCGCAGCCGGTCTTGGCTTTGTGACGCAGACGGCAATGGCGGGCACGGGTCTCGAAGCGGCGCGCGACGAGCTGCGGCTGCGCTCTCTTACCGAGCAGCGCATGCGCGAGGAGTTCGAGTCACTGCTGGCCAACAGTCGGATGTCGGCGGAGGAGGTTGCCGATTTCGAGATCTATCTGGCGCATCTCGCAATGCTGGTGGAGGAGCAGCGCCGGGTGGTCGCCGGGCTCGAGAGCAACGACGGCGCCAATCCGCCCGGCTCATCTCGGCCGGCGGCTCTGCCCGGCGAACTCGATCGCGGGCGGACCGATGAGGAGAAAGTCGCGTTGCTGGACGCGCAGCTCGGAAGCTCGCTGTCGGAGTTCGACGACAAGCTGTTGCGCGAGCAGCGGGAAATTGCGGAGAAATCACGATCCTCTGCTGCTGGCGACGTCGACGCCGAGGGCACCGCGGGAGCGTCCGGCCAGTCGGGCCGCTCGGGTGATTCCGATGGCCGGCAAGGCGAAGGCGATGGCCAGCGGGCAGAGAGCGGCGGTGAGCTTCCTGCCGGCGGTTCCGGACAAGGCGGCGAAAGCGCGGACCGCAAGGGTGGCGAACAGACGGGCGAGACGGGCCGCGAATCGGCCGAAGGAGACGACCGGGTAGCGTCGGCCGGCGGTGACAGCGCCGCGGGCAGGGAGCCTGGCCGGACCTCGACGCCACCGGATATCCCGGACGGCAAGGACGACGACATCGTCGCGCGACAGTTGCGCGAGGCAGCCGAGAACGAGCAGGATCCGGAGCTGCGTGACAAGCTCTGGGAAGAGTATCGCAAGTACAAAAAAAGCACTCGGTAGACGCATTCAAGTGACATGAATCCCATCACCCGCACATTGGCCGCATCTGCCGCATGCTCTCTGCTGGTGGCCTGTGGCGGCATCGAGCACAAGGATGTCGAGCCTACGACTATCAGCATGGCCGAGGTGGAGCTTGCCGAATCGGATCTTCTCGACGTCGGTATCGAGACATTCGACATGGGTATCGAATCCGCGGAGTCGGCACAGTCCGAAGAGTCCGAACAGTCCGAGGTGTCGGAACCATTCGAGGTATCGGAACCAACCGACGATGACGATATCTCCCTCGAGATTCGCAAGGGCGAGTCACGCTACATCCCCGTCCATTTGAAGAACACCCTGCAGCGGACCGGGCACTGGGGGGCTGTCCGCGTGATTCCGACCCGTACCGAGGCGACCGATGTGCTGGTCACCGGGAAAATTCTGCAGTCGGACGGGGAGACGCTTGAGCTTGCCGTCGATGCGCACGACGCCACAGGCCGGCGCTGGTTCAGCCATGTCTACGAGGCCACGAAGGACGCCGAGGAGTACAAGGGGTACCGACGCGGAGAGGAAGATCCCTTTCAGGATCTCTACAACACTGTCGCCAACGATCTCGCCAGATACAAGTCGAGCCTGAGCGCCAAGGACCGCGAGAATATCCGCCAGGTTGCGGAGCTGCGATTCGCCGCGTGGCTGGCTCCCGATGTGTTCGGTTCCTATCTGATGCGTGACGATGACGGAATCTGGCACGTGAAGCGACTTCCCTCCGCAGACGATCCGATGCTGCGGCGTGTGCTCACGATTCGCGAGCGCGAGTACATGCTCGTCGATACCCTTACCAGTCACTACGACGTGTTCTATGCGAGCATGTGGGATCCATACGTCGGATGGCGCAAATCGCGCAGCGAGGAGATGGCGGCCCTTCGCGAAGTCGAGCGAAAGGCCCTGACACGCAAGATTCTCGGCGGCGCTCTGATAGCGGGGGCTATCGCTCTCGACATTCTCGGTGGCGGCAACAATACGGCGGCGCTGCGCAACGTCATGCTGGTTGGCGGTGGTATCTCGATCAAGAGCGGCATCGACCTGGGTGGACAGGTTGAAATCCACGAAGACGCCATCCGCGAGCTTGGCGTGTCCTTCGAGTCCGAGGTCCAGCCGCTGGTTGTCGAGGTCGACGGCGAGGCGGTGGAGCTCACCGGCTCGGCGGAAGCTCAGTATGCGGACTGGCGGCGCCTGCTGAAGAGTATCTACGTCACCGAGACAGGGCTCGGTGAGGTGAATGTGAACGTCGATGCGCCAGTCGCGCCTCAGGGCTCGCCGAGCCGAGCGGATCCTGCAGCCGTCTACTGAGTGCTCGTTCGTCAAAGCGCGCAGCACGCCATTTTCCAAGCCGTCATGGCGAGGATCCTGCTTCCGTGAGTGATCCTACTGACAAAGAAACCCGGCCCGTTACTGTCATCGTCCCCGGCTCCGCATCCGCTCCCGGTCCGGCGCAGGCCCACGGCTCGCGCTCGCGGACGGCGAGTCTGCGTTGGCTCGCCATCGGCTTGCTGTGCCTGATGTTGCTGGTACTGACCGGAGTCATCTTCGTGCTGCCCGATCTGGTTGCCGATCGCGAGACTCGGGAGCCGCCGTCTGTGCCCGCACCACCGCCCGTTCGCTCGCCGCCCGCAGCGTCGGTGGATGAGAAACGCGTTGCACGTGAGAAGCGCGAGGCGGAACGCCTGCTTGGAATCGTCCTGCGTGCACAAACGGAGCTCGAGGCGGAAGGTGTCGCGATCTGGGGCGGAGAAAACTACGACACGGCCTTGGACAGCCTGGCGGCCGGAGACGCCGCGCTGCAGGAAGACGCGTATGCCGACGCGGCGCACGACTACCAACGGGCGATTGCGCAGCTCGAAGGCTTGCGCGCCTCCATGGCGGAGCGCCTTGCCCTCGCCCTGGATGCAGGCGATGGAGCGCTCGCCGCCGGCAATGGCCCGAAGGCGCGGGCGAGCTTCGAGGTGGCGCTCGCCATCGAGCCGGGCAATGGGCGCGCGAATCAGGGTATGCGCAGGGCCCGCGTGCTCGAGGAGGTCGTTTCTCTGGTCGAGGTCGGCGCCGAGCACGAGGCACGCGAAGATCTCGATGGTGCCCTCAAGAACTATGCTGCCGCGCTCGCGCTGGATGCGCATTCAGACCGAGCGCGCGCCGCCCACGACGGGGTCACGGCGCGCATACGCGACCGCGACTTTCGCGCTGCCATGTCGGCGGCCCTGGTGGCGCTCGAAAAGAAGGATTTCATCGCTTCACGGGCGGCTCTCGAGCGCGCCGAGTCGCTCGAGCCGGACTCGCCGAACGTCGCCGATGCACGTCGACGACTGCAGCTCGCGGTGCAGCGCCATCGCATCGAAACGCACCGGCGCGAGGCGCGGTCACTCGAGCGTGCGGAGCAGTGGCAGAAGGCGAGCGAGCATTACGCGGCGGCTCTCGCCATCGATCCGAACGCAGCATTCGCCCGCCACGGCAGGCGCAAGAGCCTCGCCCGCGCGCGTATTCATGCAGAGCTCGATGCCTATCTCGCTGAGCTGGAGCGATTGAGCGCGTCGGGTCCGCGGGAAAACGCCCGGCGGCTGATGGCCGCCGCGGCTGACGGCAACGCGCCCAGCGAGCCGAAGCTGGCCGCCAAGATCGAACGCCTCGCCAAGGCGATTGAAATCGCGGAAACACCCATGAAGGTACGCTTCCGGTCGGATAATCTCACCGATGTCACGGTCTACAAGGTGGGACGCTTCGGCCGATTCTCGAGTCGCGATCTGTTGTTGCCCCCCGGAAGCTACGTCGCAGTGGGCACGCGCACCGGATACCGCGACGTGCGCGTCGAGTTCACGCTTACCGCCGGCGAGGAGCCGCCTTTCATCACCGTTAGCTGCCAGGAAAAGATTTGACTCGGGACGTCGTCATCGAGGATATCCGTGGTAGACGCATCTGTACGGACGCGGATTTTCCGCTGCGAATAGGCGTCGGTCCCCAGGCCGATATCAGACTTCCGGATGTTCGGGCCGCCGCTACATTCGCCATCGTTGGGCGATCCGAATCCCACTTGTTCGTGCAGCCGGCCGATGACGGGCTGACGGTGCTGGTGAACGACCGGGAGCTCACCGAATCACGCTGGCTCGAGCACGGCGACGAGCTGCGGATGGCGAGCTGCACCGTGCGCTACGAGGCGGGCACCTCGTCTATCCGGTTCATGGTCGACGCCGAGGTGGTGGCGCCGCCGGTGCAGCCGCCGAAGGAGCCACCTCCCGCCAGGGCAACTATCGCCGATGGCGCGCATCGTCCCGCGGCCGCATCCGCAACCCGGCGACGCGGCAAGCGGCGGCGAGCCGTCAGCGGGATCGCGCTAGCCCTGTTTGTAGCACTCGCCGTTGCCGCCGGTTTCGTATTCATGGCGACACCGGTGACCGTGCACATCGCTCCGGCGCCCGACCGCATGAGCATCGACGGCCTGTTGCCGGGTTTCGAAGTCGGCGGCCGATTGCTGCTGATGCCCGGCGATTAC
>JBFICP010000248.1:0-5079 GCA_041581935.1 Gammaproteobacteria bacterium
TCACCCGTTTCCTGCACGTTCTTCACCGAGTCCTTGTAGCTGCCCTCGCTGTGCGCACCGCTGGCTGCAAACATGACGGTGGGCGGCTCCGCGGCGACGGCGTTGAAAAAGGAGTAGGGCGCGAGGTTGACGACACCGCTGCTGTCCTGGCTGCTCACCCAGCCGATGGGTCGGGGAACGACCAGCGATTTGAAGGGGTCGTGCTTGAGGCCGTGATGACTCCTGGTTTCGTAAAACATGCGCTGTGCGATTCCTCGTGGGCCGTTGATCGATTTAGCAGATTATCGCCGGCGGGTGAAGGCAGTGGGTTCCGCTCATGCCGCCAGCAGCAGTATGACCACGCCTCCCGCGACCAGCAGCATTCCCAGAAGCTCGAGGCCCGTGGTGCGCTCGCGAAAAAACAGCGTCGATATCGCAAGCGCGAAGACGAACTCGACCTGCCCGAGCGCCTTCACGTAGGCGGCGCGTTCGAGGGTCATCGCCGTGAACCAGCCGATGGAGCCGAGTGCCGAGGTGACGCCGACGAACAACGACACCCGCCACTGGCGCGCGATGATCGCGAATTGCGCGGGCGACCGGATCGCGACGTACACCATCATGATGAGCGTCTGCAGGAGCACCATCACCACCAGCGTGAATCCTGCGGTCAGCAAAAAATTGTCGACGCCGAAAGAAAGGCTCGCTTTTCGAATCGACAGCGATGCCAGCGCGAAACCGAGCCCCGAGCCGAGCCCGATGGCGGCGGCGCGATTCCACAACCGCCCGAGAATCGAAGCGTTCGGCAGGTGACTGCGGGCGATCGTCAGGACAACCACGCCGGCTACGCTGATGATGATGGCGACCCAGCCCTGGGCGCTGATCCATTCACCGAAAAAGAGCGCGCCGATGAAGGCCGTCAGGAATGCCTCGGTGCGGGCGTAAGTGGTGCCGACCGCGAAATTCCTCAGCGAAAAAAGATAGATGAGCAGCACGGTTGCGACGATTTGGGCCACGCCGCCGAGCACGGTGAAGCCGATGAAGGTTGCATTGAGTGGCGGAAGCGAGCTTTCGGTGCCGATCATGACGCCGGCGAGATACAGCGCGGCGAAGGGGAGGCCGAAGAGGAAGCGCACCAGCGTGACCGAAATCGCGTCCAGATGCACGGTCAGATGCTTCTGTCCCGCTGTGCGCACGGTCTGCATGACGACGGCGAACAGCGTGATGGGAATCCAGAGCCAGGCGGTCACGGGTATCCGTCCGAGCGGACGCGCGTCATTCGCCGATCACGTCGCGGGTGGTCACGAGAAACAGGACTTCGCCGCGATCGTTCTCGACCTCGACGAATCGCAAACGGTACTCGCCGGGCTTTCCCTCGGAGACGGTGACGGTCGAGAGCACTCTGCGCGGCGTGAAGGATTCGACCACGATGGCGCAATCGGAAGACTCGGACAGGGCCGTGTATCCGGTTCGAGGTCCGAATCGGTTGAATGCCGCGGCAATCGCCTCGGCAGCGGCGCGCGATCGGCAGAGGTTCGCCTGCTGCTTAGAACGCGGCTGGTCGATCGTGTAGCGCCAGGCGTCATCGGAGGCGGGCGCGAAGCTCGGCCACGCCGCTAACGAGAGAAGAGACATTCGCATGACTCGCGTCAGAGTGGACATCGTTATCGGCGGCAACAGGGACAGTGTGTGGAGATCGCAGTCACCTGCGTTTCTGGCGTCTCTAACGGTTTGCTTGTAGGCGCGCGCCCGCTCCTCACCGATTGCACGCAAAGGTGCTCTCGATCGTGAAATTGGTTCAGCGTCTGCCTGCGAACGCCGTGCGCAACGCCCACATGAGCTCGGTCTCGCTGCCGGCGGGTGCGATGATCCACACGCGCTCGAGGTAGCGAAATTGCGTGCGCGACAGGCATCGCCCCAGCCACAGCGCGACGCGGCGCGTCTCGATGTTTCCGTGGCGGGTTCCGATGAGCGGCACGCCGATGGCGCTCAGGCGACGCCATTCCGCTTCCTCGACAATGCCGTTGATGGCCGAGGCGATCCACTCCTCGCGCCAGGTCGGATCGCGATCGATATCGTGAACGATAGCGAGGAACTGCAGCGGCTTGGATTTTCTGACGAGCACGCTGCCCGGAGTGCTCGGCGCTCGCTCACTGACGGCGGCAACCAGCTCACCGTAGCTTTCCTTGGGCTCTTCGACCACCCCCTCGCTGCTCAAGAGCAGATGCGTATCCTCCTCCACCGCAAGCGCGTCGACGCCGAACGGTGGCTGATCCTCCGGTGCCACAACGACGTGCACGCGCCCGAGCCGTCCGCCGCGGCCGAATTCGTCGGATATCAGAGACAGTTTCGATGGCATTTCTGCGTGTCATCCGGCGCCGACAGGGACGGGCGCACTTTGCATCCTTTCGACAGTGTATAGTGCCAGTGGACGAACGTGAATGTCGGCAACCAGTTTGCGGGACTCATGCAAAGAATAGAAGTCGCCGGTGATCCCTACCAAGTGGGTTTCGGGCTCGGCGCCGCGGGCGCTCGCGCGGTACGCGAGATCGTTCCCCGATTGGCACGCTATCAGGCACTCGTGCGCGAATGGTCGGGAAGCGAGCGACTCAGCGCACTCCTCGGCGCGGCGCGCGCGACTTATCCCGACTATGTGCGCGAGATCGAGGGCATCGCCGACGGAGCGCGTGTCGACTTCGCGCACCTATTCTTATGGAACTGCCGCGGCGACTTCCCGGGCGGCGGTGATCAGCACGGCAGTGAAGACGCGGGGTGCACGACGGTAATGATCCCCGGCCAGGGGCGAGAGCCCGCCATCATCGCCCACAACGAGGACGATCAGCCCGAGCTCGACGGTCATTGTTTTCTCGCACGCGTGGTTCCTGCCCGCGGTGTCGCATTTACGAGCTTCTACTCACCGGGCCTGCTGCCGGGACACACGTTCGGGGTCAACGATGCCGGCCTGGTGCAGACCATCAATCACATTCGGCCCTACGACCAGCAGATCGGGATTCCGCGCCACGTTATCGCCCGTGCCGTGCTGGGAAGTGCCCGTCTGGACACCGCTCTGGCCGTGTTGAATCGCACGGACCGGGCGAGCGGCTTCCATCACAATCTCGGTCAGGCGGGAGGCGAGCCGCTCCTGTCGGTGGAGGCGCCCGCGAGCCGCTGTGCGGTGCATTCCGTCACTTCTGCTGCGGTGCACAGTAATCATTTAGTATTTTCAGAATGCGCCGATATAGTTCAAGAGGTGACCGATTCCTCGGCACGCCGCCTGCGGCGGGGCGAGGCGCTCATCTCAGAAGGCGCCCTGGAGGGCCGCGACGCATCGGTGGTGCTCGGCGATGATGCCGACCCGCAGCTGCCGATATGCCGCAAGCGCCGGGGTGGCACGGATTCAGGCTACACGCTGGCCGCCGCCGTATTCGCCGTGGCCAGCGACCGGGTAGACTGGCGTGTGCACTCGCATCCCCTCGAGGCGCCCGTCGCGAGCGGCACCCAGCCGATTGGCGGGGAACCGCATGCAGCTTGATATGAGCGCTGCAAGGCACAATATGTGAAAGCATCATGACCAGTGACGAAAAAACCCTGAAATTTCGCATCGGCCAGGTTGTGCGCCATCGGGTGTACCCGTTCCGGGGCGTCGTTTTCGACGTGGATCCGGAGTTCAGCAACACCGACGAATGGTGGGAATCGATTCCCGAGGACGTGCGGCCGCGCAAGGACCAGCCCTTCTATCATCTGCTCGCGGAGAACGAGGAGACCACCTACGTCGCTTACGTCTCCGAGCAGAATCTGCTGATCGACGATGCCGGTGGACCCGTGAATCACCCCCAGGTCGCCGAGCTTTTCGGCCAGTTCGAAGACGGCGTGTACGAGGTCCTTCCGCAGTACGTGCACTGAGCCGCAGCCCCGGTCGGTGCTGCGCGCCCTGGAGCGTCTCCCATCCCGTGAAGGCCCCGTGATCGCGCGGCGGATGAGCACCGCGAGCGGCGGGCGTTCGCCAGGCGCAAGGTTACCGTTTCTGCGGGCGGGTCATTCTTCGGTTATTATTCGTAGTTGATTCGAAATTCTTGAACGATCGAGAGCGCGCATGGTGCACACGGGGGTTCCAATTCGTCCGGCGAGAAAGGTTGCCGCCTTGGCGGTCGCGGCGCTTGCCTGCGCGGTGTGGCTTGCGCCAGTGTCCGCGGCCACGTACTGGCTGCCCAGGCATGGCGATGGCGTGGTCGGTCACCTGCAGGGTGCCGTCGCCACCTACGAGGACACCATGCTCGACATCGGGCGGCGCTTCAATGTCGGTTATGAGGAGCTCAAGCTCGCCAATCCCGGCGTGGATCCGTGGATTCCGGGTGACGGGACGCTGATTGTCATCCCCTCGCGCTTCGTGCTGCCCGATGCGCCGAGAGAAGGCATCGTCCTCAACCTGGCGGAAATGCGTCTCTATTACTATCCGGATCCGGTGAACGCCCCGCGGCGCCGGGTCATCACCCATCCGGTCAGCATCGGGCGTGAGGGCTTGAGCACACCGCTCGGCACCACCCGCATTGTCAGCAAGGCCGCCAACCCGACCTGGTACCCGCCGGAATCGATTCGCGCCGAGGCGGAAGCCGAAGGCGAGCCGCTGCCGCTGGTGGTGCCCCCCGGGCCGGACAATCCGCTCGGAACCCACGCGCTCGCACTGGCGAGAAAAGGTTACCTGATCCACGGTACCAACAAGCCTTTCGGCCTCGGCATGCGCGTCAGCCACGGCTGCGTGCGCATGTATCCCGAGGACATCGTGAGCCTGTTCGGCGCGGTGCCGGTCGATACGCCGGTGCATGTGGTCAATCAGCCGGTCAAATCGGGCTGGCGCGACGGTGTCCTCTACGTGGAGGTGCATCCCGTGGCCGGTGAGCTGGAGCTCGGCGGAACGCTCCCCTCGACCGACGCGATGCGCCAGGTCGTGGCGATGACCTCCGAGGAGCAGTCCAAGCACATCCGCTGGGAGCAGGTCACGGCCGTGGTCGAGACGCTGACGGGCATTCCCTACGCGGTTTCGGACCCGACCATCGTGCAGCTCAAGCTTGCCCAGACCGTGGACACGACTCCGATGCCCGATGA
>JBFICP010000249.1:0-5068 GCA_041581935.1 Gammaproteobacteria bacterium
CCATCCGATCTCGCATTGATGGACGCCGACGGCGACGGCAACACCGACCGCATTTACGTCGGTGACACCGGCGGGCAACTGTGGCGCATCGACGTCGGGCCCGATCTGGCCGCCGGTGCCGACACCATCAAGCCGGTGGTCGGCAAGCTGGCGACCGTGTCCAACAACATTCACCCGCTCGACAAGCGCAAGATCTTCTATCCGCCGGATGTCGTGCGGGTGCCGGGTGACACAATCCCGGGCGTCGCGACACACGATTTGGTGGTCCTGACGACGGGCAACCGGTCCCATCCGCTGGACGAGACCGTCCAGGATCGGATCTTCGCCTTCCGCGACATGGTCATCGGGAAGATGGTCGACGCCGACGCCAACGGCCTCGCCGACAGCTATACGACGCTGCAGGGCCAGCTGGCGGATCCGGCGACGACCGGCGACCTCATGGATGTCACCGACATCGTCGACTTCACCGTGACGGCCAACATGGACGCTCTAAAGGCCGCCGAGGGTTGGTACATCGACCTGGAGGGCAGCGGTGAGAAGGGCCTCGCGGCGCCGGTGGTGCTGGATGGCAAGATCTTTTTCACCACCTACGTTCCCGAGAAGGTGATCGACCCGACGAAATGCTCGATTCAGGAAGGAACGGGCAAGCTCTACGCGGTGGACGTTCTCGACGGCAGCGCGGTGATGAACTGGGACGGCGTCGGCGACGACACCAACCTCACCAAGTCGGATCGTACCTACGGTCTTGGTAGCGGTATCCCGTCCCAGGCTGTGCCTATCTTCCAGCCGGAAGGTATCACGCTGCTCATCGGCGGTGGCGGTGGCGCGACCTCGGTCGACCCCGACATCGGCCTGCCACGGACACGCACCTACTGGGGCCAGGAAGAGTAAGCCCTCCTGATCCCGCCAAGACAAACGCCGCCGTCGATCTCGACGGCGGCGTTTTTTTTCGCCTTCATAATCCCCTCTGCTTGTCGGGATGAGGCTCGGGCATTCGGCTTACCGACGAGCACCCCACCCGTTCGCGCTCAAGCGCGCCTAGACGGAATCCGATTTCTCCGCAGTCGACTCACCACGAAGCGCGCTCCAAATTAACATGACCGCGCCGACGCTGATGGCCGAATCGGCGATATTGAATGCGGGCCAGTGCCAGGTGCCGTAGTAGACGTCGATGAAGTCCACCACCCCGCCGTCGGCTCTGAAGAGCCGATCGATGAGATTGCCGATGGCGCCGCCGAGCACCAGCGCGAGCGCGCAGGCGAGCCAGCGATGCGCGCTTGGCATGCGTGCGAGCCACAACACGATGAAAATGCCCACCCCTGTCGACAGCGTGGCAAACAACCAGCGTTGCCAGCCGCCCGCGTCGCGCAGAAAGCTGAAGGCGGCGCCGGTGTTATAGGTCAGAAAAAAATTGAACGAGGGCGCCACGGCGACGGGCTCGTGGAGCACCAGCAGATGCTCGGCCAGCATCTTGCTGCCCTGATCGACGATCACGACCACGAGCGCGAGCCACAGCCAGCGAAGACTTCCGGTCGCGTGTGCGGGATCAGACACCCAAAGCCCTCCGTGCGGCGCTTTCGTCAAACGCGATCTGCCGGCCCAGCGCATCGAGGGATTCGAAGCTCTGCTCGTCGCGGAGCTTGCGCACGAACTCGACGCTGACGTGGCGACCGTAGATGTCTCCGTCGAAGTCGAACAGATGCACTTCGAGAAGCTTTTCGCTGCCTTTGACCGTCGGGCGGGTTCCCAGATTGGCCATGCCCGCGAGTGCGGTCTCGCCCAGGCCGTGCACCCGCACGGCGAAGACGCCGGAAAGTGCGGTCGACAGTCGGCGAAGCGGAATGTTGGCAGTGGGAAACTCGATGGTACGCCCGAGCTGACGGCCGCGCGTGATCCGACCCTGAATGCAGTAGGGTCGTCCGAGAAGCTGCTCGGCGCGCGCGAGCTCGCCGTCTGCGAGCGCGTCCCGCACCCAGCTGCTGCTCACGCGACGCCCTTCGAGCTCGAACGTGACACAGCGCGTGACGCCGAATCCCAAGCTACGGCCCGCCTCCTGCAACGCCGCAAATGTGCCGCGGGCACGGTGGCCGAAGTGAAAGTCATCGCCAACCACCACGTGGCGCACGTCCAGCGCGCTGACCAGCACGTCGTCGATGAATGCCTGCGGGGAGAGCTGCGAGAACCCGCCGGTGAAGCGCGCGACGACGACGCGATCGAGCGGCGTGTCGGCAAGCGCCTGCAGTTTTTCACGAAACCGCGTCAGCCGCGCGGGAGCGTTTGCACCGGAGAAAAACTCACGTGGGTGCGGCTCGAACGTCAACGCGGTGCTCGGCACACTATTGCGCGCGGCAAGCTCCGCCAGCTGTGTGATCACCATTTGATGCCCGCGGTGAACGCCATCGAAGTTTCCGATGGTGAGCGCGCAGCCGCGATGCCGCGCGCGCAGGTTGTGAAGGCCGCGTATCAGCTCCATTTTCCGGTGCCCTTGGACGGGCGCGCATTATACGGCGTCATCGACTCGAGTACCCGGCATGGGCACGCAGATGCCGCGGCCGGATTCCGGCGACCACCAGGCACACGGCATAAATCGCCGCGCCGCCGCCGACCAAGAGCGCGAGTCGCACGACCCGTGCCGTGAGATCGGCCTCGAGCCACAACGAAGGCTCACCGCGAACCGCGATGAGAAACACCGCCATGACGCTATTCGCGAGCACGATTTTGGCAATGATGGCCCACCAGCCCGGCCTCGGCGGGTGGATAGCGCCGCGGCGCAACCCCCGGTAGAGCAGACCGGCGTTGATGAACGCCGCCAGCGACGTCGCGAGTGCCAGCCCGGCGTGCGCGAGTGGCACCACCAGGGCGAGATTGAGAATCAGATTGGCGATGAGCGCAATGATGCCGATACGCACCGGCGTGCGCATGTCCTGGCGCGCGAAGTACCCGGGCGCCAGCACCTTGATGAACATGAAGCCGATCAGCCCGATGGCGTAGGCCATGAGGCTCAAGCTCGCCATGTGCACGTCGCGCGCGGAGAATTCGCCGTACTGGAACAGCGTTGTGAGTATCGGGTTCGCCAGGATCACGAGCCCGACCGCCGATGGTGTTGCCATCACCACGACCCAGCGCATGGCCCAATCCAGGGTATCGGAAAACGATTCGCTCGCTTCCTGGGCGTGCTGCTGCGAAAGGCTCGGCAGAATCACGGTAGCCATGGCGATGGCGAAAACACCGAGCGGGAACTCCACCATGCGATCGGAGTAATACAGCCATGAGACGCTGCCCGTCACGAGAAACGACGCGATGAGCGTATCGATGAGCAGGTTGATCTGCGCGACCGATGCACCGAACGCGGCGGGCAGCATCAGGCGCACGATTCGCCTCACGCCCTCGTGGGCGCGCGCGATGCGCGGCACGGCGAGGAGCCCCAGGCGCTTGAGAAACGGAAGCTGAAACGCGAGCTGTGCGATGCCCGCGACCAGCACCCCCCAGGCAAGTGCCGTGACCGGCTCCGCCATCATGGGAGCAAGCCATACGGCGGCACCGATAAGCGCGAGGTTCAGCAGCACCGGCGTGAAGGCCGGCACTCCGAAGCGGTCGTAGGTATTGAGCAGCCCGGCAGCGAATGCCGTCAGCGAAACGAACAATATATAAGGAAAGGTGATGCGCACCATCTGCACGGTGAGCGCGAACTTTTCCTCGTTGGCGATGAACCCGGGGGCGAAGATCATCACCAGCACCGGCGCCGCCAGCACCCCGAGCGCCGAGACGACGAGCAGCACCGCGCCGAGCGTGCCCGCCACGTGGGCGGCGAGCTCTTTCACCTCGGCGTGGCTGCGCTGGCTCTTGTACTCGCCCAGCACCGGCACGAATGCCTGGGAGAAGGCGCCTTCGGCGAAAAGCCGGCGCAGGAAGTTCGGCAGCCGGAAGGCGACGAAGAAAGCATCGGTATCGCGGCTCGCCCCGAAGGCCCAGGCGATGACCACGTCCCGGACCAGGCCGAGAACCCGGGAGATGACCGTATTGGCCCCCACCGTGACGGTGGATTTGAGCAGGCGCCGGCTCAAGCCCGCCACCACCCGCCCGGGCGTAAATTGACAAAATCGCCTTCAGGCTGCATAGTTACGCGCCTTTTTTCGAGCTCCGACGCGAGGAAACGAACCTTTGGCCAACACACGACAAGCCAAAAAACGCGCCCGCCAAGGCGAAAATCGACGCCAGCTGAATGCCGGGCTGCGATCGCGCATGCGCACGTTCATCAAGCGGGTCGTTAAGGCCATCGAATCCGGCGACAGAAAAGCCGCCGAGAGCGCGTACAAGGAAGCCGTGCCGCACATCGACAGCAGCGCCGGGAAGAACATCATCCACGCCAACAAGGCTGCCCGACACAAGAGCCGTCTGAATGCCCGCATCCGGGCGATGTCGTCCTAGATAACGACCGCAATCTGAATTTCCGCCCTGCCCGCTGCCACGCCGTAGCCCGCATCAAATAAGAACCAGATTGTCTCTGTGGATGAGCTCCGGCTCGTCCACGTAGCCCAGCAACTCGATGATGCGCTCGCTCGGATGACCCATGATGGTGCGGGTCTCCTCGGCGCTGTAGTTGACCATGCCACGGGCGATCTCGTGGTTCTCCGGGTCGTAGCAGGCGACCATCTCGCCGCGCTTGAAGTCGCCGTCCACGGCTTTCACCCCGACCGCGAGGAGGCTCCTGCCCGAGCCGGTCAGCACCTCCGACGCACCTGCGTCGAGGGTCAGCCGGCCGCGCACCTCCAGCTGCCCGGCGAGCCACTGCTTGCGCGCTGCCAGCGGCGCGCGATCCGGCACCAGCAGCGTACCGATGGACTCGCCGTTGGCGAGCCGCATCAGGACCCGTTCCTCGCCCCCGTGGGCAATGCGCGTGGCGGCACCCGAGCGCGCCGCGAGTGCCGCGGCTGCGAGCTTGGTGCGCATGCCACCGCGCCCGTGGCTGCTGCCATCGCCGGCCATGGCCATGAGCGCCGGATCCCCCGACTTGCCGCTCTGAACGAGCTTGGCCTTGGGATCGATACGCGGATCGGCCGTGTACAGG
>JBFICP010000250.1:0-5064 GCA_041581935.1 Gammaproteobacteria bacterium
GAGCCCGGCATCTGCCGTTGCACGGCTACCGAACCTCATTCGCTCACCGAGCACCAGCAAACTCGGAGTGAGCACCAGGGTGAGAATCGTGGCAAAGGTCAAACCGCCGGCAACAGCCGTCGCGAGTTGCGTCCACCACTGTGTCGATGGTCCACCGACGTGCACCGCGCGATCGATGAGATCGATATTGATACCCAACACCATCGGCATCAGACCGAGCACCGTAGTGATAGCGGTGAGCAGCACCGGGCGTAAGCGCTGTGCGCCTGTGCGCACCACCGCTTCGATGATATCCAGCCCCCGTCGTCGCAGGATATTGTAGGTATCGATGAGCACGATATTGTTGTTGACGACAATTCCCGCGAGCGCAATTACACCGACGCCGCTCATGACGATGCCGAACGGCTGACCGGTGACGAGAAGGCCGAGAAGAACACCGACGGTGGAAAGCACGACGGCGCTCAGGATCAGAAATGCCTGATAGAAGCTGTTGAATTGGGTCACCAGAATGATTGCCATAATGAAGAGCGCAATACCGAATGCCTTTACGAGAAACGCCTCGGCCTCGCGCTGCTCTTCGTCCTCACCCTTGAATTCTATGGCGACGCGGGGATCGATTCTTGCGCCTTCCAGCCAGTGCTTTATCTCCGTGACCTTGTCGTCGGCTAGAACTCCCTCGGGAACATCGGCTTCGACCTTCAGCACGCGTCGACCGTCGGCACGATTGATGGTTCCCACGCGCGGCATGGCAATGCGATCGACGAAATTGCCGATGGGCACGGCGCCACTCTCGGTGGGCACCCGCAACCGATCCAGCTCGTCGAGGTTTCGGTCGCCTCGTGGAAAGCGAACGCGGATCTCCACCTCGTCTTCTGTATCATCCGGCCGATATTCACCCACTTTGATGCCATTTGTGACGAGCTTTATGGCATTTCCGACCGCCGTGATGTCGGCGCCAAAGCGGCTCGCCTCAGCGCGATCGACCTCGACCTGCCATTCGATGCCGGGTATGGGGCGGCTGTCGGTGACGTCGACGAAGCCGCCGAGATCGTCGAGCCCACGGCGCACCGTGGCGACGGCGTCGGGCAGGAGTTCGGGAAAGCGCGAGCTCAGCTGAAGCTGAATCGGTTTGCCCACCGGCGGCCCCGCCTCTTCCTTGCGTGCCTCGATAATGATGCCGGCAAGATCCGCGGTCCGCTCGCGCACCTCTTCGAGGATCTCTTTCGCCGGGCGTCGATCCTTCCAGTCGACGAACTCGAGCTGAATCAAACCGATCGTATCCTCCGTGACCTCGGAGCGAAATGTCGTACCCGTACGTGTGTAGACAGTGGCGAACTCGTTCATGTCGAGAAGACGTCTCTCCACCTGGCGCACCAAGGCGTCGCTTTCCTCCACGGACATGTCGCCACGAGCGCGTATGTGTAAAACAGCATTCTCCGGCTCGACATCAGGAAAGAATTCGACACCCTTTCCGAACGTCCCGTACAGGCCATAGACCCCGCCGAGCACCAACGCGGCCAGCGTCACGAGCTTGACGGGGTGAGTGACGGCCACGCGCAGCACCCTCACATAGGCGCCCGTAAAGCCGGTTATGGTGTCGAGGTCGCCGCTCTCGGCGGCCGCCAGATTGGTTGCGTTCTCGACGCCGTCCGGGGCCCGCCGCCCGAAAATGGAACCGAGCGTCGGTACGAAAACCAGTGCCATGAACAACGACGCCGTCAGGGTCGCAATCAGCGTGATGGGTAGAAACTTCATGAACTCGCCGACAATCCCCGGCCAGAACAACAGCGGCATGAACGCCGCCAGCGTAGTTGCGGTAGCCGCAGTAATCGGCCAAGCCATGCGTTTTGCAGCGGCTGCGTACGCGGCTCGTCGCGGCAGACCTTCGGCCATTTTGCGATCTGCCAACTCCACTACCACGATAGTGCCGTCGACCAGCATGCCCACGGCCATGATCAGGGAAAACAACACCACGATGTTGATCGTGAGACCGGCAAAGCCGAGAACCAGGATGCCTGTCAGGAAGGATCCCGGAATGGAGACGCCGACGAGTCCGGCGGTGCGCACCCCAAGGGCCGCGACGATCACGATCATCACGAGAAGCACTGCGGCGAGGACGTTGTTCTGAAGGTCGTTCAACATGTCGCGTATCTGTTGCGACTTGTCCTGTGAGTACGTCACCTGAATCCCAGCGGGCCAACCCTGGCGTTCCGACTCGACAACCGAGCGCACCTCCTCGATGGTGTCGATTATGTTCATGCCGATTCGCTTTTTTACTTCGAGCGCGACGGCCGGCTGACCGTTGACGCGGGCAAATCCGTTTGCATCTTTGAACGTGCGGTGGGCAACTGCGACGTCTTCGAAGGTGACCACCTTATCGCCACTGGTCTTGATGGGTAGACTCAAGACATCCTCGACGTTCTCGAACAATCCCGGAACCTTGATCGAGAATCGACCGCGTCCTGTATCCATCGCGCCAGCGGCCACCAGCTTGTTGTTGCGGTCGATGAACTGGAGCAGCGTTTCAGGCGACTGATTGAATCCTTCAAGGCGCACGGGATCGATGATCACTTCCATGAGATCTTCACGATCACCGGCGATGTCGACTTCCAGGATTCCGGGGAGTCCCTCGAGCTTGTCGCGCAAATTGCGGGCGTGTCTGACCAGGGTGCGCTCGTCAATGTCGCCGGACAAGGTCACCAATATGACCGGGAACAGCGCCACGTTAACCTCGTTGACGGTCGGCTCTTCGCTGTCAACCGGCAGCTCCACCTTGGCGATGTCGGCCTTCTCACGCACGTCGTTGAGTGCCTGGGCGCTGTCGAAGCCGGCTTCGAACTCGAGGGTGATGGTCGCCTGTCCTTCGCTGGCGGTGGCGCGCATCTCCTTCAGCCCTTCGACGTTGCGAAGCTCTTTTTCCATCGGACGAACGAGCAGGCGCTCGGCGTCCTCGGCGGATATGCCATCGTGGGCAATGACGATGTAAATGATGGGAATTGCGACGTCCGGATCCGACTCCTTGGGTATGGTTACGTAGGCAACGGAACCGGCGATCAACAACAACGTGAGCGCCAGCAGCACCGTTCGGCTGTGTTCGATAGCGGCGTCGATAATGGATTTCACGGTGATCCCCGGCCCCGATCAGGCGTCCTGATCCTCGGTACGCACCTCGACCCGGTCACCTGCGCGCACGAATCCTTGACCGACGGTGATCACACGCACGCGACGGGGAAGCCCCGTGACCCAGACACCGTCGACACCGGTGCGCACGATTTCGACCGGGTGAAATACCACTCTGCCATCGTCATCGACGCTTTTTACGCCAACCTGGTCCCGTGCGTTGAGCGAAAGCAGCGCCGGCGAAACGTAGTGCGCCGAGACGGTTTCGGCAGGAATACGCATCTCGGCCGTGGTGCCGGATACCAGCGAGCGATCGGGATTGTCGACCTCGAGCTCGACGCGAAAGGTACGCGTTGCCTCGTCGGCCTCGGCCGCCACGTAGCGCACCACACCTTGGAGTTGCTCACCGGTGATGAGCTTGGCCCCTCCCCGAAGGCCAACCGCGAGGTGGTCGAGCTCGCGCTGCGTGACATCACCGGTAACCACAATCGGATCGAGATCGATGATGCGCGCGACTTCCTTGCCTTCGGCGATGAAGTCGCCGATCTCGACCGGACGCGTGTTGAGGATACCGTCGAAGGGCGCAACCAGCACGCTGTTGGCAATCTCCACCTCCACGCGTGCGACTTCCGCCCGCGCCGCCTCGAGATTGGCGAGTGCTTCGGCGACGTTGGCCTGTGACTGGAAATTCTTGCTCTCGAGACGTTTCGCCGCCTGGTACTGAATCGTTCGCTGATCGACCAGTGCGCGCGCCTGCTTGAGCCGCGCTTCGCGGTCGCGCACATCCAGGCGAACGATCACATCGCCCTTCGCCACGCGTGCTCCGCGCTTGGCGCCGATGTCGACGACCCGGCCGTCGATCTCCGCGCGCAGGGTGACACCGCGGGCCGCCTCGGTCTTGCCGTAGATGACCACGTCCCGGGTGACCGGACGGGCCTCGATGGCCTTCACCCGCACGCGGGTGATGGCGGGTCGGTCCGCGCGCGGGCCTTCGAGCGACGGGTCTCGCGTAGAGCCGGTGGCGCCGGTTCCCGAGAGCAGCCACAGGGCCAGGGCCACGGTGACGCCGAGGGCAATGAATATGGACTGGTTGCGTTTGATAAAGCGCGTCATCGCGATTTCCTTGTCCCTTTGATGCTTCAGCCGGCCTTGGAGAGCGGGGCTCCGTGGCCTCGCGCCGATTCGATCCACCGGTCGCGATTCTCGATGATGTAATCGCGCTGGGCTTCCAGGGTGACGTGGCCGAGACCCGCCACCAGATCGTGGCTTGGCGAGCGCTGTCCTTCTTCCTCGAAGGCGTTGTCGATGCACCCGAGCATGACGTCGATGTCCCGGACGCGCTCATCGAGCACCTCGGCGAGCCGCTCGGCGCTCATCAGATGGGCGAAGTACAGGAGCACGAGAAATTCCGAGCGCACCTTGTGTCGCGGTGGCGTCTCCGCCAGCGCGGTTTCGAGCCGGGCGCGCCCGGTGGCGGTGATGCTGTAGACCTTCTTGTCGGGGCGCTTGTCCTGGGCCACGTCCCGGCAATTGACCATGCCCGTGCGGGTGAGCTCACCGAGGGCGGGATAGATGGAGCCGTAGCCGGCAACGAAAAAATGCGCGAACGACTGCTCGAAATGCTTCTTGATCTCGTAACCGGTCATGTCGCGCAGGGTCAACACCCCCAGGCAAAGCGTCTTCACATCCATCGTCGCGGCACTCTCATTGCTTATATCGAAACGAAATATGCTATCACGATATATATCGAAGCGAAATAATCTAGTAAAAAACCGGCGTTCCCACGCAACTACCCAGTCCATCACAGTTCCGTGCGGCTCCTATTCCGGCGGCTGCACGCGCATCCCGCTGGGGCCGATAAGGTGAAAGGAGGGCGCGTTCCCTTCACCAGCGTTCGTTCACCATCCGCAGCGAGGGACACCGCCTGTGCGTGCAGGCAGAGCC
>JBFICP010000251.1:0-5031 GCA_041581935.1 Gammaproteobacteria bacterium
CCACCTTTGGCGCTGGCGGTGTTGTCGGCGACGACCAGGCCGCGCTCGTCGAGCGCCACCGACTGGAGCGTCCAGGTACAACCAATCAGTGCCAACATGGCGCACCAGGCAAGTGCCTTGGAAAGCAGGCGCCTCGGTTCGCAACGTCGCATCGACAATTTCACATGGCGTGGCACGGGTTCTTCTCCTCGAATGGGCCCTTCGCATTCTATTCGATCAAATGCGCCGTTCGCGAGCGTCCGGTGAGCGCGTGGACTCCTTTCGTTCCCACTGTCGGTCGCGCAGCTCCCGCGTTACGGCGATGCTCGCTTTCGGCTGCGCGCGCAGTATGCCGTCAACATGGACGCGGATTAACGCGTTTTCACGAGTAACCCACGAACTCTGAACAGGATCGGCAGAACAGCCGCCGATCTACAATGCGTTGCCGATGGCATGGCCCTCGTGAATCGCCACCATGAGGTTGCGAGGCGCCATGCAATCGCCAATCAGGTGAAGCTCGACGTTCGCCGACACGCAAGCGAGCGCATCATTGACCCGCCTAGGCGTGGCGAAGACCAGTATCGCGACCCCGTCGCGCTCGGAGATACGCTTGCTGAACACATCCTCGTAACGAACGACGTGGTTTTCGAAGGCGATGGGACGCGCCGCCGTCACGATTTCCACACCCAATTGGCGAAGGCGGCGGTGCACGCCGAGGGCACTGCAAAAATTGACCGACTGCGCAATACCGGTGCGCGGCGTGACCAGCACCAGGTGTTCGTAGGTGCGCGCCAACGCCTCGGCGGCCGCGTAAGTCATGGCCGTGTGATCGTGATCGTAGAGCACCGCGGTGCCGCCGTTGGTCGCCGGCGGGTCGTTTGCGTACTCGCGAACGGAGACAATCGTTCCCGCATCGCAGTCGAGCTCCGGCGGGCGCATTTCCGAGCCGGTGGCGAGCACCACCACGTCTGCACCGCGCGCGGCAAGCGTTTGCGCGCTGATCCGTTCGCCGAGTCTGAGCTCGACGCCGTGGCGCACACAGAGCGAGCGCTGCCAGGCAGGGACCCTGGCAATGTCTCCGCAACCGGGCAGACGTGCCTCGAGGGCGAGCTTGCCGCCGACCTGCTCGCTTGCCCCGAACAGCGTTACGCGGTGTCCGCGGGCCGCGGCGACCCACGCCGCCTCGAGCCCCGCCGGACCGGCGCCCACGATCACCACCTCTCTGGGAGACACGGCCGCGGTCGGCTGCCACCCCGATTCGTCCGGTGCGCCCAGGTGAGGGTTGTGGAACTCCGCCAGTGGCTTGCCGGCGTGGACTTCGCCCCAGCACCAGTTATCGAAAATGCAGGGGCGAATATCGTCGACCCGACCCTCGTTGGCCTTGACGGCCAGGTCGGCGTCGCTGATGAGCGCGCGGCTCATGCCGACGATATCGCCGAAACCTTCCGATACGACCTTCTCGGCCAGCCCGGGGGTGCCGATGCGCCCGAGGGCCATCACCGGGATGCCGCCGGCGGCGTTTCGCATGCGTCGATGCAGGTCGATGAACGGGGCTTCGGGGAAGTGCATGTCCGGCACGTGGTTCTCGAGGCTGGCACTGAAATTGCCCTGTCCGTAGGCCAGGTAGTCGAAGGTGGCCTCGCTGGCAAAGTGGCGAGTGATGCGTTCCGCTTCCGCCGCATCGATTCCGCCTTCCACGCCTTCGTCGGCGGGCATCTTCAGACCGACGATGAAATCCGACGCGCAGTTCTCGCGAATGCGCGCGGTGATGGACTCGACGAAACGCACGCGGCCTTCGAGGGAACCGCCGTAGCGATCGTCACGCGTATTCGACCAGGGTGAAAGGAACTGGGTGATCAAATAGCCGTGGGCGCCGTGCAGCTCGACGCCGGCGAAGCCACACCGTTCGAGCCTCGCGGCGACCGAAGCGAAAGCCTCTTCGAGGCGCTCGATGTCGGAAATCGACATGACGTGCGGCACCGTCCAGCTCAACGGGTCGGGCTGATCCGACACACCCATGGGCGATCGCGTCGGGTGCCAGAGTTGCTGGCGTCCGGGATGCCACAGCTGACCAACGAGACAGGCCCCCGCTTTCTCGACGGCCGTCGCGGCACGCGTGAAACCGTCGATATTGACTTCGTCGTAGCCCGTTACGATGGCGCCGTGGGCAAGGGCCTCCGGGTCGACGGCGATGACCTCGCTCACGATCAGGCCGGCGCCGCCGCGGGCGCGCGCGGCGAGAAAATCAATCCAGCGTTCGGTGACGCGATTCACCGCGCCGAAATTCGTCAACGTCGCGGGCAGTGCGATGCGGTTACGTAGCTCGCGCTCGCGGATTCTCAGGGGCGAGAATAGATGTGGAAAGCTCATGACGTGCGTTTTACTGGTAACGGACCGGGATTGGCAACCAATCCCCATGGAGGAGCCGGAAAAGCGTGGCGCATCAGCGTGATTAATTGCGGCACAATTGCGTACACTGTGCGTCACCGGCAGCGCGATGTTGGGGGTCGAAACCATGACTAGGGAATCCGACGGTTTGAGTTGGCTGGGACGTTACTCCGCGCTCGCCGTCGTTGCGTCAATCGTGGCTTGCTACGGAACGCTCGCACTCGTGGCCATTCTCTCGGCGGTCGGAGTCGCGCTGTCGGTTCCTGAGGGTGCCTGGGCGACGCTCATCGTCGTCTTTGCCTGGATCGCCGTGCTTGCGATGGGTGTGAACCTGCGTCGACACCGCAACTTCGGTCCATTCATCCTGTCGGACGTCGGTGCACTCATCGTGACCTGGGTGATGTTCGTCGATTTCAATCGCATCATGGAGATCGCCGGTTTCGCCCTGCTCGTCATTGCGGCACTGTGGGACCGGACATTGCTGCGGCGTGCCCCGTCGCCGGTATCGAACTCCGAGCAGGGGGCGCAGTAATGGGTGACGCGGCTGCGAAAGCGTTCGCGGTGCCCGATCTGTTATGGGACGTGGCCGAGCTCCAATCCCGGCTCGGACGTTCCGGCCTGAAAGTTCTCGACGTGCGCGTCGGCGAAGACTACGCGATGGGTCATATCCCCGGCGCCGTGCACTTCAGCGTCTACGGGGTGAATACCTATGACACGGACGAGGCGCCGCTGAAATCGTTCACCCACATGTGGGCTTTTCTGCTCGGACTGCGCGGAATCTCGGCAGACGAGACCATTGTCGTCTACGACGACATCTCCGGCATGTCTGCGGCCCGCGCTTTCTGGTTTCTTGAGTATCTCGGGCATGGTGACGTGCACCTTCTCGATGGCGGGTTCAACGCGTGGCGGGCTGCGGGCCTTGAGATTGCGCGTGATGCGCAGGCGCCGAAAGCGACATCGTTCAGGTACGACACCGTTCGCGATCGGGTCGCGACGTACCGGGACATGCGCGACGCCATCGACGATTGCGACAAGGTCATACTCGATACCCGCAGCGAAAAGGAATGGCTGGGAATTGACAAGCGCGCGGCGCGGGGCGGGACCATTCCGAACGCCGTGCACCTCGACTGGGAAAATCATTTGACCGCCGACGGAAGAATGAAAACGGCTGACGATCTGCAGTCGATGTTCGACCTGCGCGGCGTTAGCGCGAACAAGGAAGTGCTGGCGTTCTGTAACACGGGTTACCGATCGGCCCATGCCTATCTGGTACTTCGAATGCTCGGATATCCGCGAGTGCGAAACTATGTGGGATCCTGGCAGGAGTGGGGCAATCGCGAGTCCTGTCCGGTAGTGATTCCAGAAACCTGATCGGCACGAGGAGACGACATGCCGCAGCTCATTGGAGCACCAGCAATTATCGAGGCCGCCGGTAACAAGCCGAAAAGAATCGAAGAATACGCTGGGCGCGTGAACTCGGGACACGATCGAGTCAGCGTCGCGCGGATGAAATCTCCGAGCGGCTGGGTGGAGCCTGGGCAACGCCCGGAGTTCGAGGAGATCACCGTGGTTCTCTCCGGCATGCTCCGTGTCGAGTACGAAGGTGGAAGCCTCGACGTTCGTGCCGGTCAAGCGGTGGTCACGTCCCCTGGAGAGTGGGTACGTTACAGCACGCCGGAAGCCAATGGCGCAGAGTACATTGCGGTGTGCCTGCCGGCGTTCGCTCCCGACACCGTGCACAGGGACGCGCAAGACTGATCCATATTGAGCGCCACCGTCAGCGCAACATGTCCGTGCCGCTCAGGACGATGATGAGTGGAACCGGAGCAACGGCGACCGCGAGCACGAGCAGAAACTGCCAGAAGCGAAACAGGCGGCTCATACCGGCTGCCAATGAGATTCCACCACCGCCGCCTATCAGCGTATTGCCGGGAATATTCAAGGCTACGGCAATGGCCAGATAGCGGTGCCGAAGGAGTGTCGGAATGAATTTTGCCGGGGCACGGGATACGAGAAGAGAAAGTCTCTCCTCGGAATCCATCGACTTCATCGTTGCAACCAGGCGACTCGCTCTTGTAAGAGACAGATCTGCGAGAAACTTCTGCAGGCCGGATTCGGGTATCAAGCGGCCGAGTATGAAGCTCGAGCTCAGACCAACGATCGTGAACAGGTACACCAGCGGCGCCAAATCGGTTCCGAGAATCAGAATCAAGCCCAGGCCAATTTCGATCGACGGAACGAAAGGGATCGCGATCAACAGCGTGTAAACGAGCAGGGATATGATGATGATCCGGTGAATTATATGCTCGTTGCTGGGACGAACCTCGATAGCCAGCTGATGCCCGAGCCATTGCGCAAAGAAGTTGATACTTATTATGAACGCGACGACCAGCACGACTCTGAAAACAATGGTCCAGTGCCTTCTAGCCCCGGAGCCGCAGGTCGTGGTGTCGTTCACATGCGCTCGCCGTGCTCCGCGGCTGCGGCGTCCTCGAGCGTGCCCTTGAACCAGAATTGCTTGCGCACCGTGCGATACCAGCGCTTCTTGGTCCAGGTAAAGACGCCTTCGATTTCCCGGCCCCGGACCGTTCCCTGCCAGACGATCACGGCGTCACTGACAGGACAACTGGTTTTGGTCTTGAATTCGACCTCATCGGAGCGCAC
>JBFICP010000252.1:0-5000 GCA_041581935.1 Gammaproteobacteria bacterium
CGTAGTCGGTGATGTCGACGACATGCGTGGATGCACGTTGCCCGCGGGCTTCAATCTTCATGCCGGCGGCGCGGACCGCATCGGCGTCGCGATCGAAGAGCGCAACATGGCAACCCTCCCCGGCCAATCGCTCGCAAATCGCCGCGCCGATCCCGCCGCCGGCACCCGTGACTAGCGCGACCTTGTCGGCTAGGCCGCGCACGAGCTGCGAAGTCTCATAACGGAGAATCCTTGGGAAAATTCGCCTCGCGCTTCTCCCGCAGGCTCGCGATGCCTTCACGCACCTCCTCGCCGGTCCAGCCGAGAAACTCGAGGGCCAGCGAGGCATCGAATGACGGGCCCGCGAGACGCAGCCAGTTGTTGAGCGCGTACTTGGTCAAACGAATGGCGCTCGGAGCGCCACGCGCGAGCTTCACCGCGATTTCGAGCGCGGTCTCATCGAGCACGGCGTCATCGACACACAGAGACACGAGCCCAATGCGTTCGGCCTCCTCGCCGTTGAGCGATTCACAGGTCAGCAGGTAGTACTTGGCCTTGGCCATGCCGACCAGCAGGGGCCAGATGATGACCGAGTGGTCGCCGGCCGCGACGCCGAGGCGCGTGTGACCGTCGATGAATCGCGCGGTCTTCGACGCGACGCTGATGTCCGCGACCAGTGCCGCCGCGAGACCCGCGCCGACGGCGGGTCCCCGGATCGCCGAGATCACGGGCTTGGAGCAGTTGATGACGTTGTAAACAATGTCCCGCGCCTCCTTCCATACCGCGAGCCGCGTATTCTGATCCCGGGTGAGCTTCTCCAGCACTTCGAAGTCCCCGCCGGCGGAAAAGGCATCACCCGCACCGGTGAGTATGACGGTGGACGTTTCCTTATCCGTGTCCACCGTACGCCAGACATCGGCGAGCTCGCGGTGCATGCGTGCGTCCACAGCGTTCAGCTTGCCGGGATTATCCAGTCGAATGCGCAGCACTCGCTCGGCGGGACGGTCGAACTTCAGCGATTCGAATGCTGCGTATAGGTCGGACATCAACGATCTCCCGGTCGACGAGCGGCAGCCGCTAAACTAATGCCTGGCAATGAAAATTGGTAGAGCCCGCGCTCGATCCGGGCGGCTTTGCTACACTTCTCGGCCCTGTCAGGACGTCGAGACATGGTGAGAAACTATTCCCGCAAGCGGCGCCGAGAGTTCACGGCTGCCAACCGTGAGGCCTGGGACCAGGTCGCTGCCGTGCATGGGGAGATCAACCAGGCGAGGCTCGTTGAAGCATTCTCGAAACCCGGCTACAGCACCCTGGCCCGGCATATCGTCGATCGTCTCGACGAGATCGGAGTGCAGGGCAAATCCGTCGCCCAGCTGTGCTGCAACAACGGCCGCGAGCTCCTGTCGCTGAAAAATCTCGGCGCCGGGCGCTGCGTGGGATTCGACGCATCATCCGCGTTCATCGATCAGGCGCGCGAGCTTGCCAATGCATCCGGACACACCGACGTAGAGTTCGTGACGACGGATGTCTACGAGATCCCATCGGAAAAAACCGGGCCCTACGACATCGTTATGACTACCATCGGCGTTCTCAGCTGGATGCCGGACCTGTCGGGTTTATTCGACGTGATGGCGCATCTCACGCGGCCTGCCGGGCACCTGCTCATCGAGGAGACACACCCGGTGGTCCTCATGTACGAGGAGGGCGAGGGCGACGCACCATCGTATCTCAAGTATTCGTACTTCAAGCAGGACCCCTGGGAGGAAACGACCAGTCTCGATTACTACGCAAGAACGGAGTACAGGTCCAAGCCGCACTACTCGTTTCAGCACACGCTGTCCGACATCGTGATGGCAGGCATCGACGCCGATTTCGAGCTCAGGCACTTCACCGAGCTCGATTACGACATATCCAGATTTTGCGCCGACCTCGAGCGAGCCGAGGCCAGACCGCCGCTCGGCATGACCATGGTCTGGCAAAAACGCCGATGAATGCGCCGGCCGCTACCAGAAGCTCAGCGCGGCGTTCTCTTTGATGTGCGCTTCCATGAACTGGCGGTAGTACCGGGCCACTTGGCGCGTGATCTCGCCGCCGCCTGCGGGATACTCGATGATGCGCCCGTCATCGAGCCGCAGGCTGACTATCGGCATCACCTCGCGCGTGGCGCTGGTGACGAAGCATTCGGTCGTCCTGTCGAGGTCGTCGGCGTGCACATTGGATTCGTTGACGACCAGGCCGTGGGTAGTGCAGGCATCATGTGCCGCCTTCTTGGTGATGCCACGAAGATTTCCGGCCGCGGCGCCGGGCGTCACCAGCTCGCCATCGAGCACGAAGAATACGTTGCTGTTTGATGCCTCCGTGACATAACCGTCACGGTTGAGAATGATGCACTCATCGGCCCCGAGCGCGCGCGCCTGCGTGATGGCAATGACGTTGTTGAGGTAGTTGCCGCCCTTGATATTCGGATCGAGCGCGTCGGTGGGGTTGCGCCGCACCGTCGGTATCGCTGCTTTCATGCCGACGCGATAAAAATCCGGCGACCACTGTGGTACCGCATTCACGATAATGACGTAGCGGGTCTTCAGATCCGGATTCGGATATAGATCGACCGGCCCCTCGCCACGGGTAATCACATAGCGCACATACACGTCTTTGGAGTGCTCGCCGGCAGCGGTCGCCTGCACGGTTCGGCGAATCTGCTCGGTAATCTCTTCCCGGCCCTGGGTGAGGTGCATGTGAATGAGTCGCGCGGAGTTCTCGAGCCGCTCCCAATGTTCGTCGAAGAACAGCGGAACACCCGAGTAGGTACGAAAGACCTCGTAGACGGAGTCGCCGTAAAGAAAGCCTCGATCGAGGACCGGCACGCGCGCCTCGTGTGTCGGCGTGATGTGCCCATCGACGTTGCTCATGCTCTTGAATCCGTCGCTCACTGAACGCTCCTGTTGTTGGCTCACGCGCTATCGCGCGCAACGATTCCGATAGCCATGCTGACCGCGGCCTGCACCGGCTCGATGACGGGTATGCCGAGACGGCGCTCGAGCGGCCCGTGCAACGACGCCATGCCGGCACAGCCCATGACCACGACGTCCGCGCCGTGCGCGTCACGAAGGCGCGCCCCGACCGCGCTCATGCGATCCAACGCGGCGTCGTGCTCTTCGAGCTCGAGCACACCCAGACCGACGGGCAAATCGCCCGCCAGGCGACTCTCGATGCCCATCTCGCGAATGTATCGCAAATGACGCCCAACCGATGCCTCGAGAATGGAGATAACGCCGAAGCGCCGGCCTTGGGCAAGCGCGGTCAGAAGGCCGCACTCCGCCATGCCGAATACCGGACGCGCACTCACCCGCCGCGCCTCGTGCAGACCGGGATCGCTGAAGCACGCGATCACGAAGGCGCTGCAGGTGTCCGCGCGCGCGCGGATATACGCCTTCACGGGCTCGACCACGGACGCCACGTGCGCGTCGGTCTCGATGGCCGGCGGACCCGCGGCCAGAGTATCGCAGCGAATCTCGGGACCGCCGGAGAATCGGAAGGGCTCCAGAGCATCGCTCAGCGCGTCGGTGACCGATTGGCTCGAGTTCGGATTCAGAACAACGATGGGACCTGGCATCGAGGTGGCGGGCTCCGTCAGATGACGAGACGCATGAGGATTGCCGAGTCCGGGCACTGCTCACGGAACTGCTGGCTGTGGCGAATGGCTTGCGGGGCCTGGTCGCGGGAGATGCGCTCGAAACCGAGCCCCTCGAAGTATCCGTCGGCGTCCGTGGTGAGCAGGTACAGCGACGCGAGCCCCATCTCGTCGGCATGCTTCACCATGCGCTCGGTCAGCGTTCGCGCATGCCCTCGACCACGGTGGGACGGCGCCACCACCACCGAGCGCAGAAGCGCTGTCTCGCCGTGCGGTTCGATACCGGCGGTCCCGATGACACCTTCCCCGTTGTCCAGCACGCGGAAATGCATGATACCTTCGGCGACACCGCCGGTGGGCAGGCCCTCGGCGGCAAGAAGCGCCGCCATGGCGGGCAGATCGTTCGCGGTCGCGGCGCGCAAGTGAAGACGTTCGGCCATGAATTGTGGTCCGCACTGGATGGCATCATTATGCACGCATCGGCCGGGGAGAGGAGGATGACCCATTGAAATCACATCGGCGGAAGTGCGCGGGGCCATGAGCGACGCACCTGTCGGCTTCATCGGCCTCGGCAACATGGGCGCCCCCATGGCGGCCAATCTCGCCGCCGCGGGATGGTCCCTGATCGTGCACGATGCGGCCGGCACCCGGAACCGCGCCCCCGATGGCGCGATCGCCGCCGAATCGATAGCGGAGATAGCTCGCCAGGCGGCGCTCATCGTGCTGAGTCTTCCAGACGGGCCCGCGGTCGACGCGGTCTGCGCCGCCATCCTCGACGCGCCGGGGGCGGTCACGACACGCGTCGTCGACACCTCCACAATCGGCATCGCCGCCGCGCGCACCGTCCATGCGCGGCTCGCCGATGTGCGAATCGAGTACGTCGATGCACCGGTGTCGGGCGGCGTCGCCGGTGCCCGGGCCGGGACCGTCTCGATCATGGTGGCAGGGCCCGCGGAGAGCTTCGATGCGCTACGCCCGATGCTCGAGGGCTTCACCGGCAACGCCTTTCACGTCGGCACCGAACCCGGTCAGGGGCAGGCGATGAAACTGCTCAACAATTTTCTCTCCGGCACCGCCATGGCGGCGACCAGCGAGGCCGTCGCCTTCGGTGCCGGCCAGGGTCTCGCACTCGAGACGATGCTCGCCGTTCTCAACGTTTCCACCGGCCGCAACACGGCCACCTCGGACAAGTTCGTCAATCGCATACTCACCGGCAGCTACGATGCGGGCTTCAGCTGCGCGCAGATGAACAAGGATCTATCCCTGTACCGGGAGGGCGTCGCGGCGTCCGGCGCCTCGGATCCGGTGAGCGGATCGGTCGCCGCCGTGTGGCAACGATTTCTAGCACAATCGGCCGACGCCGATATCACCCGCATCTATCCATTCATCA
>JBFICP010000253.1:0-4983 GCA_041581935.1 Gammaproteobacteria bacterium
ACCGCAGTGTCGAGGGATGAAGTGAGCGAGGAGTCGGTTTCGCGACGATGGGCATCGGTAGCGCACATTTCGGGTGCAGCAACCCTGCTGCTGCTCGGCGCGTGCGCGGGCGGGCCCGCCGTCGACGGGCCGCCGCGTAAGCACGTCGACGTCGCGTCGGTTCCGGATGCGGTGCCGAGAGTCGAACCAAAAAGTCGCTACGGGAATCCGCGCTCATACAAGGTCTACGGTAAACGCTACTATCCGTTGACGACGAGCAACGGCTACCGCGAACGTGGAATTGCTTCGTGGTACGGGTCCAAGTTTCACGGCCGACGCACCTCCAGCGGTGAGGCGTACGACATGTACGCCATGACGGCAGCCCACAAAACCTTACCACTGCCGACGTATGCGCGGGTTACCAACCTCGAGAATGGGCGCAGTGTCGTCGTGCGTGTCAACGATCGAGGCCCGTTTCACGACAACCGACTCATCGACCTATCTTATACCGCCGCCTGGAAGCTCGGAATTCTCGCGAAGGGAACCGGTTACGTTGAAGTCCTCGCACTCGATCCGCGCTCACCGCAACCGGTCAGCGTGGCGAAGAGCTCGCCGCGTACGCCGACGGGTCCCGTGCGGCTGTATCTTCAGACCGGCTCGTTCAGCGTTCGCGCCAATGCGGAGCAGATGAAATGGCGGATGCAGAATGTTTCCGGTGGGCCGGTGAGCATCGATCCGGTGCAGATTGGCGGCCGAGTCACCTATCGCGTGCGGGTGGGTCCCATTGCCAACGTCACCAAGGCAGATCGCCTGGCGCAGCAGATCTCGGATCTTGGCCTCGAAACCCCACGCATCGTAATCGAATAGCACGGTGGCTGAAATTGAAAGAACGGATTGACTACGGGAGCTGAACGCGTGAGGGGAGTCTTGAGCATTTTTTTCGCCTCATTGGCGGTGTTGGCGATGGTCACGGCCCACGCTGCGGTCGTGACGCCGACCCCTCCTGCGATCAAGGCGCGCGCGTACATCCTCAAGGACTACGACAGTGGTGAAGTTCTGGTCGAAGCCAACGCCGATGAGCGCATGGACCCTGCGAGCCTCACCAAGATGATGACCGTGTACGTCGTTCTAGCCCAGCTCGCGGACGGCAAGTTCCGAATGGAAGACCGGGTCCCCATCAGCAAGAAAGCCTGGAAAATGGGTGGCTCTAAAATGTTCATTGAGGTTGGCAAGGAGGTACCGGTTGAGGATCTGCTCAAGGGAGTCATTATTCAATCGGGCAACGATGCAAGCGTTGCGCTCGCGGAGTATGTCGCCGGAGACGAGTCCGCATTCGCCGATTTGATGAATCAGTACGCTACGCGCCTGGGATTGACTAATACGAACTTCGTCAACTCATCCGGGTTGCCGCACCCGGATCACTACACCACGGCGCGCGACATGGCGATCATGGCGGCGGCACTGATCCGTGATTTCCCCGTTCACTACCCGTTGCACGCTGTGCGCGCCTATACTTGGAACGGCATAAAGCAGTACAACAGGAATCCGCTGCTGAGGCTCGACGAGAGCGTCGATGGCGTCAAGACCGGACATACGGAGTCGGCCGGCTACTGTCTGGTGGCGTCCGCGAAACAAGGCGACATGCGCCTGGTGAGCGCGCTGCTCGGCTCGGAAAGCGAGGACTCGCGGCTTGCCGAGACCCAGGCACTGCTGCGCTACGGATTTCGATTCTTCGAGACCAACCGCCTGTACGAAGGCGGCACGCCGATCACTCAGGTGCGCGTGTGGAAAGGGACCTCCGAGCAAATCGGTTCGGGGCTTGCCGACGATCTCTATCTGACCGTCCCGCGGGGAGCGTGGGACAAGCTCGCTACCGGTATCTCGGTCGATGACTCGATTCTGGCCCCTGTTCGTGCCGGCCAGCCGCTCGGCGTCGTCAACATCACGCTCGCCGGTGAGACGGTTGCCGAACGCCCTCTGGTGGCCCTCGACGAGGTGCCCAGGGGTGGACTGTGGCGGCGCATGAGCGACTCCGTCAAGCTCTGGTTCCAGTGACATGCGGCGACCATGAGCATTGCATACCTCGATGGCGAGTTTGCGCCGCTCGCGGATATCCGGATCTCGCCGCTGGACCGTGGCTTTCTGTTCGCCGACGGCGTCTACGAGGTCATTCCCGTGTACCACGGAAAGCTGTTTCGCCGGGATGCGCATCTCGCGCGGCTCGAGCGCAGTCTCGAGGCGGTACGCATCGAGGATCCGCTCGCGCGGGGGGACTGGTGTGCCCTGCTCGATGCCATGGTCGAGCGCAACGGCGGCGGTGACCAGGCCGTCTACATGCAGGTGACGCGCGGCGCCGCTCCCCGCGACCATGCGTTTCCCGAGCCGGCCACACCGACCGTGTTTGCCATGACGCGGAATCGGTCCGGCGATGCGCGCATTGCGCCTTTGCATGCCGTCACCCGTGCGGACATTCGCTGGGACCGGTGTGACATCAAGTCCGTGGCCCTGTTGCCGAACGTGCTCATGCGCCAGGAAGCCGCGGATGCATCCGCGGCGGAGGCGATTCTCATTCGGGACGGCTGGGTGACCGAGGGCACCGCGACCAACGTGTTCATCGTCGACGGCGATTGCGTGCGTACCCCGGCCAAGAGCCGGCACATTCTCGGCGGCATCACCCGGGACGTGCTCATCGAGCTGATGGGCGCTGCCGGCATCGCGTGCCGTGAAGAGCCCGTCTCGGAAGCGGATCTGCGCGCCGCGTCGGAAGTCTGGGTGAGCAGCTCCACCAAGGAGGTCGCGCCGGTCGTTCGACTGGACGGACAGCCGGTGGGCGAGGGCTCACCCGGTCCCCTTTGGCAACGCGTGCACGCCCTGTTCCAAGCCTGCAAGCAGCGTCATTCGCGCGGAGACATCGACTGAAGCCCGTCGGCGACCTGGTGGTGCGCGAGCTCGGGCTCAGCGACTACGCGGACACCTGGAGGGCGATGCGCCGCTTCACCGAGGCGCGCCGCGAGACCAGCCGTGACGAGCTGTGGCTGCTCGAGCATCCGCAAATCTACACGCTGGGTCAGGCCGGCAGGCGCGAGCACGTGCTGGACCCGGGCGCCATCCCGGTTCTCGACAGCGACCGTGGCGGCCAGGTGACCTACCACGGCCCCGGCCAGCTGGTGGCTTACGTGCTCATGGATTTGAGACGCAGGCGGATGGGAGTGCGTCACCTGGTCGAAGGCCTCGAGCAGTGCGTGATCGATATGCTGGCGGGCCAGGGAGTCGTCGCCGAGCGGCGGCACCGCGCGCCCGGCGTCTACGTGGCGGGTCGCAAGCTATGCGCCCTCGGGTTGCGCATTCGCAGCGGCTGCTCTTACCACGGCCTTGCACTGAACGTGGATATGGACCTGGAACCCTTTCAACGTATCGACCCCTGCGGCTTCGTGGGGCTCGAGGTGACTCAGACGCGGGAACTCGGCATTCCCTGGAGTGTCGACGAGGCCGGCAGTCGCCTGGTTACCGAATTCGCGCAGCGGTTCGCCTGTCGGGTTCATCGCCCCTGCGGGTCGGCGCGGTGATCGCTTTCGTCGTCGCGCGGCTCTCGAGCGCGCTCATCGTCGTGCTGGGGGTCGCGTGCCTGGTGTTTCTGTTGATTCATCTGGTGCCCGGCGATCCGGTGGAAGTGATGCTGGGCGAGGCCGCGCGCCCCGGCGATCGCGAAGCCCTGCGTCATGCGTTGGGGCTCGACAAGCCGTTGCTTACCCAGCTGCTGCACTATCTCGAGTCTCTCCTGCGCCTCGACCCGGGTCAGTCACTGTACTCGAAACGCGCCATCAGCGAGATTCTTGCCGAGCGCCTGCCGGCGACGGCGGCGCTCGCCGTGGTAGCCCTGCTGGTGGCGGTCGCCATCGCGCTGCCGATGGGCGTACTGGCCGCCGTGCGCCAGAACTCGGTGTGGGATTTCACCGCCATGAGCATCTCCATGGTAGGGGTGTCGATTCCGAACTTCGTCATGGGGCCGCTGTTGATTCTGCTGTTCTCGTTCACGCTGGGCTGGTTTCCCGTCAGCGGGATGGAGGGGCCGGCGTCCATCGTACTGCCGGCAATTACGCTAGGCACGGCGCTGGCGGCCATCCTGTCGCGCATGGTGCGGGCCGCGCTTCTGGAGGTTCTCAACGAGGACTACGTGCGCACGGCGCGCGCCAAGGGGTTGAGCGAGTTTCACGTGATGACGCGTCACGCGCTCAGAAACGCCGCACTGCCCATTCTCACACTCCTCGGCCTGCAACTGGGCACGCTTCTCGGTGGCGCCGTGATCACCGAGATGGTTTTTGCCTGGCCCGGCATCGGCCAGCTCACCGTCGAGGCCATTCAGCGTCGCGACTATCCACTGTTGCAAGCCTGCGTCCTGGTCATCAGCGTCGCCTATGTGACCGTCAATACGCTGACCGATGTGCTCTACGGGTGGCTGGATCCGCGCATACGTATTCACGGAGATGCCTGATGCGCGTGTGGCTGCCGGCATCGATACTGATCCTCTGGATCCTGGCCGCATCACTGGGACCGCTGTTGCCGGCATCGCCGAATCGCATCGAGCTCGCACACATTCTCGCCGATCCCTCGCGCGACGCCTGGCTCGGCTACGACGAGCTCGGGCGGCCGGTGCTCGAGCGGCTGGTGGCCGGTGCGCGCACCTCGTTCATGGTGGCATCGGCCGTGGTCGCGTTGTCGCTCGTGATCGGCACCTTCATCGGCATCGTGAGCGCCTGGCTGGGGGGCGTGTGGGATCACGTCATCGTGCGGATAACCGATGTGTTTCTGGCGTTTCCGGGCATCCTGCTCGCCATCGCCCTGGCTGGTATTCTCGGGCCCGGCGTCGAGAACGTGGTCGTTGCCCTGGCGGCGGTCGGGTGGGTCGGATTCGCACGCCTCGCCCGCGCCCAGGCACTGTCGGTGAAGCACCGCGAGCACGTGCTGGCGGCCATCGCGCTCGGTGCCCGGGCGCCGCGCATTCTG
>JBFICP010000254.1:0-4955 GCA_041581935.1 Gammaproteobacteria bacterium
CACCGACTGGAAACGGGCGCCGTGAATCCTACGCACATCTGCCCATGCCACGCATGACCAACACCTACATGCTGCCGGGTCCGCACACGCCGGAAGAGATCATCGCTTCGGTGGACCGAGGCTTGTACGCGGTCAACTTCGGTGGCGGTCAGGTGGACATCACCTCAGGAAAATTCGTGTTCTCGGCGTCCGAGGCCTATCTCATCGAGAAGGGTAAGGTCACGCGCCCGGTCAAGGGCGCGACGCTCATCGGCAACGGTCCGGACGTTTTGACCCGCGTCAGCATGGTCGGAGACGATCTGGCCCTCGACGACGGTGTCGGCACTTGTGGCAAGGAAGGCCAGAGCGTTCCCGTCGGTGTCGGCCAACCGACGCTGCGCGTCGACGCGCTCACCGTCGGCGGCACCAGCGCGTAAAAAAACGACACGCACTCAACCCGAATGAGTGCGTCCCGTTTTTAATCCTCTCAGGCTTACGACCAATCGCGCACGTCGACGAAATGCCCGGCGATAGCGGCTGCCGCTGCCATCTCCGGTCCCACCAGGTGAGTGCGCGAAAGATGCCCCTGACGACCCTCGAAGTTGCGGTTCGACGTCGATGCACAGCGCTCCCCGGGCTGCAACCGATCGTCGTTCATTGCCAGGCACATGGAACAGCCGGGTTCACGCCATTCGAAGCCGGCGTCGAGAAAGTCCTTGTCGAGGCCTTCTTCCTCGGCCTGGCGTTTCACGACACCCGAGCCGGGTACGACCATGGCGAGCTTTATGTTGTCGGCGAGCTTGTGCCCGCGCACGATGCCGGCGGCGGCCCGCAGGTCTTCGATTCGGCCATTGGTACAGGACCCGATGAAAATTTTATCCACCATGACGTCGGTGATCGGCGTATCCGCCTCGAGACCCATATATGCGAGCGCGCGCTCCATGTGCTCGCGGCGATGCGGATCGCCCTCCTGCTCGGGATTGGGAATACGCGCGTCGACTCCGATGACCATCTCCGGCGAGGTACCCCAGCTGACATGGGGCACGATTGTCGCAGCGTCGATGACCACCTCGTGATCGAATACGGCGTCGTCGTCGCTTACCAGATGCCGCCAGGTCGCCACGGCCCGATCCCACATCTCGCCCTTCGGCGCAAACGGTCGGCCCCTGAAGTATTCGATGGTCTTGTCGTCGACGGCAACCATGCCGGCCCGCGCGCCGGCTTCCACCGACATGTTGCACACGGTCATGCGCCCTTCCATGGACAGGGCGGAGATGGCCTCGCCGGCATACTCGATGGCATAGCCGGTACCCCCGGCCGTGCCGATCCGGCCGATGATCCCGAGGATCAGATCCTTGGCGGAGACGCCCGCTGCAAGCCTGCCATTGACCAGAATACGCATGTTCTTGGATTTCTTCTGCATCAGGCATTGGGTCGCGAGGACATGCTCGACCTCCGAGGTGCCGATGCCGTGGGCGAGGCAGGCGAACGCGCCGTGGGTCGAGGTGTGCGAGTCGCCGCACACGACGGTCATTCCCGGCAGGGTGGCTCCCTGCTCGGGTCCGATGACGTGAACGATGCCCTGGCGGTAATCGTCCATCTTGAACTGAACGATTTTGTGCTTGTCGCAATTGGCGTCCAGGGTATCGACCTGGAGCTTGGAGATGGGATCGGAAATACCGCCGCTTCGATCGGTAGTCGGCACGTTGTGATCGGAGACCGCGAGGTTTGCGTCGATACGCCAGGGCTTGCGATCCGCCAGCTCGAGCCCCGCAAAGGCCTGAGCCGAGGTGACCTCGTGCAGCAAGTGGCGATCAATGTAGAGAATCGAGGTCCCATCGTCGTTTCTGCGCACCTCGTGCGCATTCCAAAGCTTGTCGTAAAGGGTCCTACCGGCCATTGTGGTTCGCCATGGATGTGTGAAGGCGCACTATTGTAGCGGAACGCGGGCGCTTTCGGGCACCGGGGCAGGCGCCGAATCGTCCACGAAGCGCCACACAATCAGCAGCCCCACCGCAGTCAAGGCGGCCGCACCCAGCCACGTGGCGGTGGCACCGAAAACGCTCCAGGCGTAGCCCGACGCAAGAGCACCGACGGCCCCGCCGGCACCGAAGCTCACGCTGCCATAAAGGGCCTGTCCGCGACCCTGATGGCTCGCGACGAACTGTCGGTGCACGAGCTGAATGGCGACGCCGTGGTAGAGACCGAAGCTCGCGGCATGCAGCAGCTGAGCGAGCACCATCGCAACCGCCGACTCCACCAGAAAGGCCACCATGACCCAGCGCAACACGGTCAGTGCGAATGCGAGCAGCAACAGCGAGCGCAGTCCGGACCAGCGTACCAGACGGTGCATAACGACGAATACCGCGACCTCCGCCAACACGCCCAATGCCCACAGCTCGCCGATGACAGTGGGCGAATAAGCGTGCTCCTCGAGGTAGATGGAGTAAAACGTGTAGTACGGCCCATGGCCCGCCTGCATCAGCAGGCAGGCGAGCAACAACGCGGGCACCGAGGGCCTGCGTAATACCGACAGCAGCGACCCGTGGGCGCGCAGGCGAGCGGGCGCACCGGCATCGGATACCGCCAGGCTCGCAAGCGCCACACAGGCGAGCAGCGCCAGAACGACGAGCGGCACGCTCCCGGCACCGGCGTCGTCGACGATACCACCGAGCGCCATCACGGCGGCGATGAAGCCCACCGATCCCCACAGGCGAATGCGCGCATAGCGCTCGACGCGGCCCGCAAGGTGATTGAGCGTCACCGCCTCGAATTGGGGTAGCGCCGAGTTCCAGAAAAAGCTGTAGAGAACCATCAGCACGGCCAACCACCAGAAGCGCGTGGATGCGAGAACCGCGGCAAAAACCAGCGTGGCCGCAAAGCAGGCCAGACGCACCAGCGGCATACGCCGACCACGCCGGTCGGCAACCCAGCCCCAGACGTTGGGAGCGACAATCTTGGTGACCATGACGATCGCCACGAGCGCGCCGATCTGCACCGGTGCGAGCCCCAGGGATTCCAGATACAGCGGCCAGAACGGCAGCATGGCGCCGACGACGGCGAAGAAGAAGAAGTAGAACGCGGACAGAGGCCAATACGGCGATGTCATGGATCGGCCAGTGGCGTGCGTATTACCCGCGCGGTGCAGCGCACGCGCCTAGCTCGGGCCTCCTTTGCCTGCCGGCACGATCGGTGTCGGCGAGCGCACGTCGAGATTCTGGGCGCGATGCCGCAGCAGATGATCCATGAGCACGATGGCGAGCATCGCCTCGGCGATAGGCGTCGCTCGAATGCCTACGCAAGGGTCGTGGCGGCCGTGGGTGACCACTTCGACCGGATTGCCGTCCACATCGATACTGCGTCCCGGCAGGCGCAGGCTCGACGTGGGCTTGAGCGCCAGCGATGCGAGTATGTCCTGCCCCGAGGAGATCCCGCCGAGAGTGCCCCCCGCATGATTGCTCAAGAATCCCTCGGGTGTAATCTCGTCGCGATGCTCGGTGCCCTTCTGCTCCACGGCGGCGAAACCGTCGCCGATCTCGACGCCCTTGACGGCATTGATGCTCATCAGCGCACCGGCAATGTCGGCGTCGAGGCGATCGAATATCGGCTCACCGAGCCCCGGCGGAACGCCGGTAGCCGTGACGTTGATTCGTGCGCCGATCGAGTCGCCTTCCTTGCGTAGCCGATCCATGTACGCTTCGAGCTCCGCGACCTTCGACTTGTCCGGACAGAAAAACGGGTTTCGCTCCACCTCGTCCCAGTCAAAGGTCTCGAAGCGGATGGGACCGAGCTGCGCCAGATAACCACGCACGCGTATCCCTTCATGTTCGCGCAGATATTTCTTCGCGATACCGCCGGCCGCCACCCGCGCGGAGGTCTCCCGCGCTGACGACCGCCCGCCACCTCGATAGTCGCGGAATCCATACTTTTGCTGATACGTGTAGTCGGCGTGCGACGGGCGGAACACGTCCTTGATCTTGGTGTAATCCTTGGGCCGCTGGTCCACATTGTCGATAAACAGACAGATCGGGGTGCCCGTCGTGCGGCCTTCGAAAACCCCGGACACGATGCGCACCTGATCGGTTTCCTTGCGTTGCGTCGTGTGGCGGGTCTTGCCCGGGCGGCGGCGCTCGAGATCCGGCTGCAGGTCGCTCTCATCGAGCTGCATACCCGGGGGGCAACCATCGACCACGCAGCCGATCGCGGCGCCGTGACTCTCACCGAATGAGGTCACCGAGAAAAGCTTGCCGATGGTGTTTCCGCCCATGGTCAGGGATTGTAGCCGATGCATACGGCGTGCGGCGGGACCCATCACGGGGAAATGGGTGTCGAGCCTTTTTCGAGTCCGCTTACCTTGACGGGTCGGGCTGAGCGCAGCGAAGCCCAACGGGGCGACGGACATTCGGTTTCGCTGCGCTCAGCCCAAACTACCCGTGGTTACAAGTCGCCGGCCCTCAGCAGAAACACGTTGTCGCCACCGCGCGCGAACTCCAGCCACACGAAGGGCAAACGCGGATATCGGGCGATCAGCGCCGGACGGCTGGCGCCGACCTCGACAATGAGCGCACCGTCGTCGCGCAGCTTCTCCCGGGCGTGCTCCAGGATGCGCGCGACGACATCGAGGCCGTCCTCGCCGCCTGCGAGCGCCGTCACGGGCTCGTGTCGAAACTCTTCCGCGAGCGATTCCATTTCATGGGCATCCACGTAGGGCGGATTGCTGACGATGAGATCATAGGGGCCGGTTACCGCGTCGAGGACGTCGGAGACGAAAAACCGCACGCGATCCTGCACGCCGTGACGCTCGGCATTGAGGTGCGCGAGCTCGAGCGCGTCACTGGATACATCGACGCCCTCGACCCGCGCGCGCGGCAGATGAACGGCGCAGGCGATGGCGATGCAGCCGCTTCCTGTGCCCACGTCGAGAACGCGCTCGAGGGACTCCGGATCGAGCCATGGTTGAAAGCCCTGCTCGATGA
>JBFICP010000255.1:0-4911 GCA_041581935.1 Gammaproteobacteria bacterium
GCGGCGATGTTGAGAAGCATGTCCGGAGCGATGGCGGTGACCGTCGTTCCCGAGCCGACGCGTGCTTGAAGGTAGCCTTCGGCAACGAGTTGCTCGAACGCCGCCATGACGGTGTTGCGGGCAACGCCCAGATCGGATGCCATGACCCGGGTGGACGGAAGACGCGTACCGGGTCGCAGACGGCCCGCAAGAATAGCCTGGCGCAGCGCGTCGAAGAGCTGGCGATGAAGCGGCAACGCGCTGTCGCGATCGAGAGACACGGTACCCAGTAATACGGCTGGTGTTGGCATGACAACAAGACCCTCTAAAGGTTTACATTCCGTTGTTCGGCCCATGCTCGGTGAACCCGAGCACGGCCTTTCCGACTTAGCCCCCTCCCCCTCGCGTCGAGGGAGAGGGACGGGGAGGGGGTGTGGACAAGGAGCGTCGAGGCGGAATCGCCGACACTCTCCGAATTTCCGGTTCTTTCGGACCGGGGCGGAGCCGGAGCGAATGCTCCGGGGCCATGGGCTGCCACCGAATCGACGACCCGCGAACCATTCACTCCAACCCCTGGAACCCTGACGGTAATCGTGATCCTCCTCGATGCGCACGCGCGCCGTGCACATCCGACGTCGCTGCGCCGGTTTGCACGAGTCTTAGCAATGCCCGTGCCAGCCTTGAACAAGCGTATGGAAAACAGCGAGTTGACACCGCCTCGATGCGGATGTCGCGTGTTACGCCGGGCGTCGCGCGCGGTTCGAGGGAGCGACTGTCGGCTGAACGCGACGAAATTAGCCGAAATTGGCCCCATGTCGGCGCCCTCGTGTCGCGGAACGCCGACACCATGGAGCCGATTTCTCCAAGCTGCTGATCGGCGGACTGATCCAATGTCGCCGAATTGCGACACAATACGACCGAAGATCCGCGGGCGTGACAGCCCGCTCAGGCTTTGAAGTCGGCGGCGTCCAGACGGTGCTTGGCGAGCAGGCGGTAGAAGTCGGTGCGGTTGCGTTTCGCCATGCGCGCGGCTTTGCTCACGTTGCCCTGGCTGAGACGCATCAGCTCGATCAGGTAGTTACGCGTGAACTCCTCGCGTGCTTCGGCGAACGGCCGGAGCGCCGCGGACTGATCCCCCAACGCGCGCTTGACCTGGCGCACGCTGATGACCGGGGATGCCGACAAGGCCGCGGTTTTCTCGACGAGATTGAACAGCTGGCGCACGTTTCCCGGCCAATCGGCGGCCATCAGCAGCTCCATGGCGCCGGGGGAGAAACGTTTGCTCGCGCCGGTTTCCTGCGCGAGCTCGTCGAGCTTGTGTGCCACCAGCACGGGAATGTCTTCGCGTCGCTCGGCCAGTGCCGGTATATGCAGCTCGAGGACGTTCAATCGGTAAAAGAGATCCTCTCGGAATCTGCCATCGCGCATGGCCGAGTCCAGATCGTGATTGGTCGCCGAGATGACACGCGTATCGATCGGCATGGCGCTGTTGCTGCCTACCGGGCGAACGCGGCGCTCCTGCAGCACCCGTAACAGCTTCGCCTGAAGGCTGAGTGGCATGTCGCCGATTTCGTCGAGAAACAGAGTGCCGCCGTTGGCATGCTCGAACAGCCCGGGACGTTCGCGCAGTGCACCGGTGAACGCGCCCTTTGCATGGCCGAACAGCTCCGATTCCAGCAGTGCCTCGGGAATCGCTGCGCAGTTGATCGCGACGAATTCCCCTCGTCGCTCGCTGGCGCGGTGAATGGCACGCGCCAGCAGTTCCTTTCCGGTGCCGCTTGCGCCGGAGATGAGGACACTCGAGTCGGTCTTGGCAAGCCGCCGCGCCTGGTTCAGCAACTCGTCCATGCAGGCGCTGCGGCTGACAATGTCCGATCGCCAGGAGCGTTCCTGCTTGCGGCTGCCGGTGAACTGCATTGCGCGTTCGACCTGCTCGAGCAGACTCGTCTTGTCGACCGGTTTGGTCAGAAACGCGACTGCGCCCTCTTGCGTGGCGCTGACCGCATCGGGAATCGTTCCGTGCGCGGTCAGTATCAGCACGGGAAGCCCGGTGCATCTGCGGTTGAGCTCGTCGAGCAGCTGCATGCCGTCCATGCGATCCATGCGCAAGTCGGTTATGACGAGATCTGGTCGCTGATTATCGACCGCCTCGAGAGCCGTCTCGCCGTTCTGCGCCGCGCGCACGTCGTAGCCTGCTGCGCTGAGGCGAATGCTCAATAGCCTCAACAGGCTGGGGTCATCGTCAACCAGAAGTATGTCACCGTTGGTGGCTGTCACTATGGAAATGTCTCCTTGCCCGCGGGTCCGATATTCCGTTCGATATTCATGACGGCTTCGAGCTTTGCGTTTGCTTCTGCCAGGGCTGCATCGATACGTCGCATGCGCGCTTCGGCCTCGCTGCGAACCCTTTGCGCATTCTGGCTTTCCTGATGGGCTTTGGCGAGTTGTGATCTCAGCGACTGCATTTCATCGTACAGTGCCAGTCTCGCATCGAGTTCGGCGAGCTGCATCTGGGCGAGCTTGCGGACCAGGGCCGGGGTCGGGGTCGGATCTTTCAGTGCCTCGTCGAGCAGGCGTCTTGCATCGAAGAGCAAGTTCCGCGTAATGCGGCCTTCGCGTGACTTCTTGTCCGCGCGGCTCATGACGAACGCGAGGCGCAGGCGTCGCTCCTGCGTTGGATCCTCCTGGTAGGCGGCCAGAGTATGATCGAAAATCGTGTGCCAGCTCTGCTCATCGGTGCTGTCGAGCACATCCATGAAGCTCACGTAGGCCGCCAGCTCGCGCCTTCCGTCCGCCGAGCCTGCATCGCGGTTGAGTTCGGCACCCGGGTGTGTCGCTGTCGGGGAGGCGCCGTCGTATTGCTCAAACAGGGTGTCACATCCACTCGCAGCAGCGAGTGTCAACAGCAGCGACGCATGCGCCAGCGGTCTGCTCGTCGTTGATGGTTGATGCTTATGCGGCCTGGATTTCACAATTCACCGGTAAAGTCATTCGAAAGTGCGAGCCTCCGGTAGGCCTTACGCGTACGCCCACTTTGCCGCCGTGGGCTTCCACGCACTCGTGCACGACCGAAAGCCCGATTCCCGTCCCGCGTACGTGTCGTCCCGTTGGCATCCGACCTTGGAAAAACGGCTCGAATATGCGTTCACGCTCGTCGCTCGGAATACCCGGTCCCTCATCCATGACGTCGACCACTACCTTTTGCGCCTTCTGCGCTACGCGGATGCCGATACTTCCCCCGATCGGCGAGTACTTGACGGCGTTCGACACGAGATTGTCGACCGCCATTCGCACTTTCTCGCGATCCGCGAGCAGCGTGACCTGTTTGAAGCGCTTGCGTATTTTCAGCTTCTTGGTGACGACTTCCATGCGATGATTGTCGACGATCGTATCGATTACACTTCCGAGCTCGAATTCGCCCACTGTCAACTGTCCCTTGCTTTGTTGCCAGGCACTGAAGCTGAGTAGATTCTCGATACGTTGCTCGAGCTCCATGCTGCTGTCACGCAGAATTTCGACGACTTCCGTCTGCATGTTACTCAGTTCCCCGACGGTACCGTCGCACAATAACTCGGTGCCCTCGCGAATACTCGCGAGCGGTGTTTTCAACTCGTGCGACATCTGTCGAAGGAAAACATTTTTTTCCTGCTCGAGCTCGACCAGCCGGCGTCTCAACCAGTCGAGCTCTTCACCGAGAGCAGTCAACTCTGCCGGGCCGCTCACCGATACGGGGCTCGTGAACGATCCCTCGCCGAGACGATGGATTGCGCGACCCATCTGTCGGATGGGGCGCGCGATAAGAATCGTGAACAGAATCGCCAGCAACACCGTGACTGGAACCAGCGCCGCGGTTTGCCAGAAAAGTGAGCGGCGTGCCTGCGCGGCGGTGACCTGCAGGGATCCCACCTGCTTGTCGATGGAGCGGATGTTTTCGGTCGCGATTGCCTGCACCATTTCTCGCAGGCGTGCAAAGCCTTCGATATCTATTGGCGCATCGTCGGACCCCGGCACATATCCGACGACGCTGGCGCGCAGGTTCTCGGCAGCCTCGCGCATGGCCTTGAGCCGATCGGCCATGGCTCCGCCCGTATTGAGCACCTCGAGTGTGGCCAGCGCCGCCAGGAAAGCGTCGTTCTTTTCCTGGTAGAGCTCGAGCAGCGGCGTCTCGGCGAGAATCTCGTACTGGCGTGCATTGCGCTCCATGTCCGTGAGCAGCTCCACCAGCTGCTCACCTTCCCGGGTTACCTGCACGGCGTGCAGCACCAGGGTCTCGCTATGCAGGGCCAGCTGCTCGACGTGGTTGGCACCCCGGTAGACCGCCCAGATGAGGGGCAGCGCCACCATAGCGAAGCCTGCGAGAGTCAGTCCGAGAACCGATCTGGGTCGGGCCAGATTCATGACACCCCTCAAGGTCGAAGATTCAAACGCTCGGCGGGGGCACCCGACGGTCTGCACGCGCCACCTGCCGGTGCGCCGGGCAGCCGCACGGGCTTATCGGCGCCGGTACCGGGCTCCTGGCGCCGGTACGGAAGCGGTCATTCCGGTCAGGTCAGTCGCTCCGCAACGTGCCGGCCTGCCGGCACCTAGGATTAGGCTCAATGAATTCGGAGTCAAGCGCCTGGATCCCATAATTCGAGGAAACAAATGCGTAGCCTGCGTTTAATATTGGGTCATGGCGGCCTTCGCGCGATACGGCGCGGGCACGCAGCGGCGGAAAATGGGGTCCGGAATACGTGTCCAGGCCCCGATTTTCGCCGCCCTGACTTTCTGCAGGAGCTGACGCGCCGCTCTACAGGACGGGCAGGCGCACCGAAACCGGAAACGGCGTGGAGCAAAACATGCATCTCGAAGACTACGCCGGGCGCGAGCTGCGCGCCTGGCGGAGCGCGCTCGAGCTCGAGTACAGGGGCTTCCTCGAGCAGGGTCTGGCAC
>JBFICP010000256.1:0-4890 GCA_041581935.1 Gammaproteobacteria bacterium
AACCTCGAGTCGCTCGGCGGTATGCTCACCGGCGCCGCCAGCTGGCAGGACGTGATCGTCAACCGCGGCATCGGGGTCGGCGGTCGCCCGGTGGCGATGCTGAGCTTTGTCGCCAACTGGCTGACCAGTGGCGGCGACGTGTGGTCGCTCAAGTACACCAATCTCATGATTCACCTGCTGTGCGGGACGCTGCTTTTCTGGCTCGCAGGCAGACTGCTCGCCGAGCCACTCGCCGGGGTCGGCGCGGGGCGCTGGTGGCTGGCGCTATTGATCGCCGCGCTCTGGCTGCTGGCACCGATGCTGGTCAGCACGGTGCTCTACATCATCCAGCGCATGGCTCAGCTTTCGGCGCTTTTCGCGCTGGCGGGCCTGCTCTGTTACGTCGCCGGACGTCAACTGCTGGCGGTGCGCCGACGCACCGCAATCACGCTCGTGCTGCTTTGCTTCCTGGTGTTCTGGCCACTTGCAGCGCTCAGCAAGCAGAACGGGGCGCTGTTGCCTTTGCTTGCCGCCATCGTCGAGTTCAGCTTCTTCACCCGTCCGCAGCGCAACAACGACCGGCGACTCGTGCACGGTCTGCTCGCGACGCTGATCGCGCTGCCGCTGGCAGCGGCGCTGATCATTCTCGGTGTCGACGCCTCACGGCTCGGGGGAAGCTATCAGGAACAGAATTTTTCTATCTACGAACGACTGATCACCGAAGCGCGAGTGCTCTTCGACTACACGGCCAATCTGCTCATGATTCCCGGCGGCACGCCGCTCGGCCTGTTCCACGACGACTTCGTGGTATCCCGGGGAGTTTTCGATCCGCCGACGACCGTCATCGCAATCGCCGCCTGGATCGCGCTGCTGACAGCGGCCTGGCGGCTTCGCGGCGGTCGATGGGCGGCAATTCTGTTCGGTCCGGTTTTTTTTCTTGCCGCGCACCTGCTCGAATCGACCGTGTTCCCGCTGGAGCTTTACTTCGAGCACCGCAACTATCTCCCCAGCGTGGCGCTGTTCATATCGATTGGCGTGCTGGTCGGTCGGCTGGCACCGCGAACCCGGTTCAGGAAAGCCCTGATCGCGGCGGTGGCAATCGTACCGCTGGCCAACGGCATGGTGACCCATGCCCGGGTTCTCAACTGGCGAAGCAACGAGACGCTGCTGCTGGCATCGGCCCAGACCCACCCTGACTCCGCGCGCGTGCACACCGGGCTTGCGGGGCTGTATGTGGATCGCGGCGACCTCGACCGGGCTTTCCAGCACCTGGATCGGGCCGACGCGCTCTATGACGGTAGACAGAGCTACGCCATCGCCCTGCACCGCCTGGTGGCCTATTGCAACGCCGAGCGTTCCGTCGAGGCGGGTCACTACGCCGCGCTCGCCGGGCAGGATCGCATTCGCGACACGGTTTACACGGTAAATGCACTTCGGCGGCTCGGTGAGAAAGCGCTCGGCGGGGGATGCTCCAACGTCGACCTCGAACGCGTCGCCTCACTGGTGAGCGATCACGTGTCGCGCATCGATGGTCCTGGGGACAGCGACCGGAATTGGGCGTTGCGACTGTACACGGCGACACTGCTTGCCGCCGTGGGTCGCAAGCGCGACGCGGTGGAGCACGCCCTCGCCGCCGGCGAGCTCCAGCCGACCTGGCTCGAGCCCGGCCTGCTCGCCATCGAGTATCAGCTCGACCTCGGCGACCTGGCCGGTGCCCGGCGAACGCTGGCCGAGCTCAAGCGACGCGACGATGGACGGGTCGAGCTGTACACGCGGCTCATCGCGGGCTACGAGAAACGTCTCGAGAAATGACGCGGCTTCATCGCCGACGCTTTTCGCCGCCACCTGGCAATGTTTCATGGCGAGGCAGGTCGAGGGTAGACTGTCGAAACCATCCGCGAGGAGACCCTGCATGAAATACCTACACTCGATGGTGCGCGTCAGCGACCTCGATGAATCCCTCGACTTCTTTTGCAACAAGCTCGGACTGTTCGAGGTCAGTCGCTACGACAGCGACAAGGGCCGGTTCACGAACGTGTTTCTGGCGGCACCCGGAGACGAGAAAACGGCCAAATCGGTCAAGGCCCCGGTCATCGAGTTGACCTACAACTGGGATCCGGAGGAGTACACCGGAGGACGCAACTTCGGGCATCTTGCCTTTGCCGTCGACGACATCTACGACATCTGCCAGCGATTGCTGGACGCCGGAGTCACCATCAACCGGCCGCCCCGAGACGGTCGCATGGCATTCGTGCGCACACCGGACAACATCTCCGTGGAGCTGTTGCAGGCGAACGGAGAATCTCTGCCGGCAAAGGAGCCCTGGGCGTCGATGCCCAACACCGGCGAGTGGTAGGCGGCCCGATACCGCCACGCTGACCGGCCCGGCCAGCGGCCCCGAGTCACCGCACTGGATAGTTAACCTACTGGTTGACTTTCCATGTCGGCCGGATTATGTTTCACCAGATGGTTAACTATCAAACGCCCGATCTGGACCGTATTTTTCACGCGCTCGCCGACCCCACCCGGCGCGCCATCATCGGCGCGCTGGCCGAGGGGCCGAAGACCGTCGGCGAGATCTCGCGGCCCTTCGACATCAGCCTGCCGGCGGTCTCGAAGCATCTCAAAGTGCTCGAGCGGGCCCGGCTCGTGACCCGCGAGGTGCGCGGCCGCGAGCACCATTGCCGCCTGCTCCCGCAGACCCTCGCCGATGCCCACGACTGGCTGAGCTTCTACGCGGGCTTCTGGGAGCAACGTCTCGACGCCCTGGACGCGTTGCTGCGCAATGATGGCGATGTGTGCGACGAGTCCTGATCGAGGCCGAACGACAAGGAGGAACACACAGTGGGTGCAGCAGCCGAAAAGCTCGTGCTGGTTCGCACGTTCAACGCCCCGATCGAACGCGTATACGCCGCCTGGACCGATGCCGAGCAGATGAAGCGCTGGTTCGCGCCCGGCGACATGAGCGTGCCCCAGGCCGAAGCCGACGTGCGCGAAGGCGGACGCTACCGCGTGCAAATGCAGGAGACCGGCAGCGATGGTGCATTTCACACCACCGGTGGGGTCTACCGCGAGGTCGTCCCCAACGAGCGCCTGGTATTTACCTGGAAGTGGGAAGGCTCGGAGCTGGAAACGCTGGTGACGCTCAATTTCAAAGCCGTGTCGGCGAACGAGACCGAGCTCACGCTCACCCACGAGGGCTTCGACAACGAAGATACCCGTAAAAAGCACGCCCAGGGCTGGGGTGGCTGCCTGGCCAATCTCGAGTCTTTCCTGGCTTGAAAAAATCGACGACAAGGAGGAGTGCTCATGAAGCTTTACTACTTTCCGCTTTCGACCTATTCGCAGAAAGTGCTCATCGCCCTTTACGAGAAATCCATTGAATTCACGCCGGAGCTTGTGTCTCTGTTCGACGACGCCGCACGCGAGGCGTATCGGAAGATCTACCCTTTGGGCAAAGTTCCGTTACTTGTGCTCGATGACGGCCATCGGGTGCCGGAATCCAGCATCATCATCGAGTATCTGGACACGCATTTCAGCAACGAGCCGAAGCTCATTCCCGACGACAGGGACGCTTCGCGTCAGGTGCGGTTCAAGGATCGCATGTACGATAACTATCTGAACGAATCCGTGTCGGCGTTGATATTCGAGAGCTGGAAGCCCGAGTCGGAACGCAACCAGGAACTCATCGAGCGATCAAAGTTTCGCATCGGCGTGATGTACGACTTCATGGAGAAAAACCTCGAGAGCCAGACCTGGACCAACGGCGAAAACTTCACGCTCGGTGATTGCGCCGCGGCGCCACCGCTGTTCTACGCGCGCGAGGTGGCGCCCTTCGAGGATCGACCGGACATCGCCGCCTACTGGCAGCGGCTGCAGGATCGACCGTCGATCCGTCGCGTCCTCGACGAGGCGGCACCCTATCTCGCCGAGCTCGAGGAGCGAATGAGCGCCTGACGCGTCGCAGCGTGCGAGCCCGCCGGCCGCAAGCTGTGCTACGGTGCGAGCCTGGCGGGCGCGCTCGGCGCGTGCGAGCGATCGCGCCCGCCGCCGGTTTCGAACGACAGGCAGGCGCTTGACCCGGAGCAGGTCTCAGAACCCGACCATCGACCCGCGCACACGCAGTGACAATGCGGTGCCGCCGTCGACGCGCCCGCTCGTCATGGCGACCCGGCACGCCATCGCCGCCGGGCATTATCTGGCCACGCAGGCGGGCATGGCGGTCCTCGATGGCGGTGGTAACGCCATCGATGCCGGTGTCGCCGCGGGCCTCGCCATGGGGGTGGTGCAGAGCGATCTGGTCAACATTGCCGGTGTCGCGCCCATCATGATGTGGATTGCCGAGACCGGCGAGGTGGTGTGCATCGACGGTCTTGGCACCTGGCCCGCCGCCATGACACCGGATCTCTTTCAGCGCGAGCACGGCGGCGTGGTTCCCGTCGGGCTGCTGCGCACGGTGGTGCCGGGGGCCCCGGCCGCATGGCTTACGGCGCTCGAACGCTACGGCAGCATGTCCTTCGGTGCCGTGGTCGGTGCCGCCGTTCGGCTCGCCGCCGACGGCTTTCCCATCGACCCGTTCATGTGCGGAATCATCGAGGACAATCTCGAGGGCTACCAACGCTGGCCGAGCAACGCCGCCGTGTACCTTCCGGATGGGCGCGCGCCACGACCCGGCGAGCGCTTCGTGCAACGGGAACTGGCTGCGACGCTCCAGTACATGGCCGACGAGGAGTCGGCGCACGCCGGAAAAGGGCGAGCCGCCGGCATCCACGCCGCCTACGACGCCTTCTATCGCGGCGACATCGCGCGCACCATCACCGACTACCACCGCGCGCACGGCGGGCTGCTGAGCATGTCCGACATGTCCGGCTATCGCGTGCGCTTCGAGCCGTCGGTGCGTGCCGGTTATGC
>JBFICP010000257.1:0-4874 GCA_041581935.1 Gammaproteobacteria bacterium
GCCGGTACGGAAGCGGTCATTCCGGTCAGGTCAGTCGCTCCGCAACGTGCCGGCCTGCCGGCACCTAGGATTAGGCTCAATGAATTCGGAGTCAAGCACCTGGATCCCATAATTCGAGGAAACAAATGCGTAGCCTGCGTTTAATATTGGGTCATGGCGGGCTTCGCGCGATACGGCGCGGGCACGGAGCGACGGAAAATGGGGTCCGGAATACGTGTCCAGGCCCCGATTTTCGCCGCCCTGACTTTCTGCAGGAGCTGACGCGCCGCTCTACAGGTCGGGCAGGCGCACCGGAACCGGAAACGGCGTGGAGCAAAACATGCATCTCGAAGACTACGCCGGGCGCGAGCTGCGCGCCTGGCGGAGCGCGCTCGAGCTCGAGTACAGGGGCTTCCTCGAGCAGGGTCTGGCACTGGATCTCACCCGTGGCAAGCCGAGCATCGCGCAGCTCGAGTTGTCGGCAACACTCGACGGAATCCTCGCCGGCGACTACCGCGTTTCCGATGGCAGCGATGCGCGCGGCTACGGCGGACTCGACGGCATTCCCGAGGCCCGCGCGCTGGCGGCCGCGTGGCTCGGTGTCGGAGAGTCCGAGGTGCTCGTAGGCGGCAACAGCAGCCTCACGCTCATGTATCTGTTCATGCTCGCAACGCACCTGCTCGGGCTGCACGGTCCCGAGTCGGCGTGGTCGCGTGCTTCCGACGGCGCACGGTTCCTGTGTCCGGTGCCGGGGTACGACCGGCATTTCGCCATCTGTGAGGCGCTGGGCATCGACATGATCCAGGTGCCGATGAACGCCGACGGCCCGGACATGGATGCGGTCGAGTCGCTGGTGGCGGCCGATCCCGGCATCAAGGGAATGTGGTGCGTTCCGAAATTTTCCAATCCGACCGGTGCCGTCTACTCCGACACGGTGGTCCGGCGCGTGGCGAGCCTGCCACTCAAGGCCGGCGAAGGGTTCGTCGTATTCTGGGACAACGCCTATGCGGTGCACGAGCTCGGCGACGAGCCGGTTCCATTGCTCAATCTCAGGGACGAATGCCGCCGGCAAGGCACCGAGGACAGCGTCGCGAGCTTCGGCTCCACGTCCAAAGTGACCTTTGCCGGCGCCGGGCTCGCTTTCATGGGCGCCAGTGTCCGGACGCTGCAAGCGTTCCGCCGCCACCTTTCAGTGGCCACCATCGGTCCGGACAAGGTCAACCAGCTGCGTCATCTGCGGTTTCTTCCCGACATGCGCGCGGTGCGCGATCTCATGCGCCGGCACGCGGCGCTGTTGAAGCCCAAATTCGAATGCGTGCAGCAACGCCTGCGCGAGGGTCTGCAGGGCCGCGGCATGGGCGAGTGGACCGATCCCGCCGGCGGTTACTTCGTGTCGTTCGATGCCCTGCCCGGACTCGCTGCGGCCATCGTCGCCAGGGCCGCCGCGGCCGGTGTCAAGCTGACCCCGGCGGGTGCGGCGTTTCCCTACGGAGAGGATCCGCAGGACTGCAACATTCGTCTGGCACCGAGCTATCCGTCCATCGACGACGTGGATCGGGCGATGCGGGTATTCGTCAACTGCGTTCAAATGTGCAGCGTCGAGCGTCGCCTGCGCGCGCTCGAAGGTGATGGTTGATGGCAATGGCGACGAGCACGGCCACTCGCATTCCCGTCGACGCACGACGTTCCTGGTTGTTCGTCGAGGGCGCCGATGAGAGGGCATTGCTCGCGGCTGCCGAAAGCGGCGCCGACGTGCTCATTCAGGAGCTCGAGGATTTCACCCCGGCGCATCGACGCCGCGACGCGCGGGTCGCGAGCCCGGCGGCGATCGGCCGCTGGAAAGCGGCCGGCGCGGTGGCGGCGGTGCGCGTGAATCCACTGGAAGGCGACGGGCTCGACGACCTGGAGGCCGTCATGCGGGGTGCCCCCCACGCCATCCTGTTGCCCAAAGCCAACGATGCCGAGCAAATTCGCGCCCTCGACGTGGTCATCGGCGATCTGGAGCGACGCTACCACCTGGTGGCGGAGTCCACGGAGATCGTGCCGAACGTCGAGCTCGCCCGCGGGTTGCTGAATACGTTCGCAATTTGTGGTGCGAGCCCGCGAGTCAGCGCCTGTCTGGTGGCATCGGAAGACATGGCCGCCGATCTCGGTGCGGAGCGCAGCCGGGACGGCAACGAGCTCGACTACGTGCGCGCACGTTTCCACCTGGAATGTGTCGCCGCCGGGGTGTTGTCCATCGATCGACCATACACATGGACCGACAGTGCCGGCGTCGAAGCCGACAGTCTCGCTGCGCGCCGGCTCGGGTACCGGGCCAAGAGCGCGGTTCACGCGGCGCACGCGGCGATCATCAACCGCGTGCTGACCCCGTCTGCCGCCGAGCTTGCGCGCGCGGCCAGGATCGTGGAGGCGTTCGAAGCGGCCAAGGCCGATGGCCACGCCCGTGTCGAGGTGGATGGGTCGCTGGTCGAGGTGCCGATTTATCTGAACGCGCGCCGGCTGCTGGATCGCGCCGCGCGTCTCGAACTGATCTAGCTGATCTGGCTGATCCGGCGCCGCTTAGCCCGCCACGGCGCAGCGCACGCCGGTGCCCCCGTGACCGCAATAGCCGCCGGGATTTTTCGCAAGGTACTGCTGGTGGTACTCCTCGGCGTAATAGAATTCCGGCGCCGGGAGAATTTCGGTCGTGATGGCGTTGTAACCGGATGCGGATAATGCCCGCTGGTAGGCTTCACGCGATGCGCTGGCGACCTGCGCCTGCTCGTCGTCGAAGGTGTAAATTGCCGAACGATACTGGGTACCGACGTCGTTTCCCTGACGCATCCCCTGCGTGGGATCGTGTGACTCCCAGAAGAGCGCGAGGAGCTGCTCATAGGTGATGGTGGACGGCTCGAATACCACCTGCACCACCTCGTTGTGGCCGGTCTGCCCGGTGCAAACCTCCTGGTACGTGGGATTGGGGGTGTAGCCCCCCGCATAGCCCACGGCGGTGGTGAACACGCCGTGTTGTTCCCAAAAAATCCGCTCCGCGCCCCAGAAGCAGCCCAGACCGAACATCGCCCGCCGGGTATTGTCCGGGAAAGGCGGCTTCATCACGCGCCCGTTGACAAAGTGCCTGTCGGGGACCGGCATGGGCGTATCGCGTCCCGGCAAGGCATTTTCTCGTGGGGGCAGTTCGACCTTTTTCTTCAGCGAGAACATGTTCACCTCCCGGAGGGCTCTGGCAAGAATTCACGCTCGAGGCTTGCAATGAACCACCTCGCTTGATGTATTGCAAGACCTGACCGCTCGACTGATCACGCTCGCGAGAAGCCGGCTATGCACGCCACATCCATCGTCGTTCGCCCGGCCAGATCCGATGACGCGCCCGTGATTTGTGACATTTACAACCAGGGCATCGAAGATCGTATGGCGACCCTCGAGACGCGCTTGCGCACCAGTGAGGAACAGCGTGCGTGGCTCGCGTCCAGAGATCCTCGCCACCCGGTGATGGTGGCGGAGCGCGATGGTCGCATCGTCGGTTGGGGTAGCCTGAACGTCTTCAATCCGCGTGCCGCCTACGACCATGTGGCGGACTTCTCGATCTACGTGGCGCGAACGGCTCGAGGCACCGGCGTCGGTCGCGGACTTCTCGATGCGTTGATCGCCGCGGCGCGGGACATCGGCTTCCACAAGATGGTGCTGGCCGCGTTCGAATGGAATACGACGGGAATCAAGCTCTACGAGCGGGCGGGATTTCGTCGCGTGGGCGTCTATCGGGAGCAGGGCCGGCTCGACGGCCGCTGGGTGGATACCGTGATCATGGAAAAGCTGCTGTGAGCGCGAGCGCGGCGGGTCGCCAGGGCTCGCTCCTGCAGACGCGGGAAAACTTGAATCGAACGTTGCTCAGCGCCGCGGTTTTCGCAGGATCAGCTTTATTCTGTTCGATGCGATCATGCCGAGCTTCTTGCGCACCCGGGGAATCACGTACTCCGGTGGAAAGCCGCGTCTGTTGAGGTCCACCATGATGGACCTGATCATCGGGTCCGGCCTGGAACGCTCGAGCGCGAGTAGCAGCAGGTCGAATTGCGTCTGCGACCAGAGTGTTCGCGGCCGTGTGTCCTCGTCGAGCATGCCTGGATAATCCGCGTGAATCGTCCCTTTATATGGCTATCGACGCGCATCGCGGGGAACTTTAGGCCTTAGGGACGTGGCGCTCGGGGCGCCGGCAAGGCGTCCGACGCCCGGAATCAGACTCCGAACGAGGCGCCGCAGCCGCAGGTCGTCGAGGCATTCGGATTGTTGATGACGAAACGGGCGCCCTGCAGATCTTCCAGGTAGTCGATTTCGGCGCCCATCAGGTACTGAAAGCTCATGGGGTCGACGAGCAGCTTGACGCCATCGGTCTCGACGACCATGTCATCCGGGCTCGACTGCTCTTCGAGCGCGAACCCGTACTGGAATCCGGAGCACCCGCCGCCCTGAATGTATACGCGCAGCATGGCGCTGGATTTCTCCTGTCGCTCACGGAGCTCCTTGACCTTTTCGGCGGCTTGCTCGGTAAACACGAGTGCCTGCGGGGGGAGGGTGGACTGTTCGGTATTCATTTGTTCGGTGTTCATTCAGGTCTCGTTCATTTTGGATGTGACACACTGACGCCCGGGCGTTCAGTGATCAACCCGGGATTGGTAGTCGATGCAGATATTGCCGAGCTCTGCCACATCCAGCAGCTCGTCTTTGAAAAGGCAACGATAGCCGCAGCCTGTGCCCGTGCTGTCGTCCGCCGACCGCAGGTGCCGACATGTCGTGCACTCGCCGAAGGTTCGTTGTGCGCGCTTGCCCTGGACCTGCTGGAGGATGCTGCGCAAGCTCCGGGCGAGCATCGCACATTGATCCGAAGGCAACGCGCTCGC
>JBFICP010000258.1:0-4854 GCA_041581935.1 Gammaproteobacteria bacterium
AAGCCGGCGCTGAGTGCGGTAGACCGACGCCATGCGCGCATGCCAGCCGCCCTCGATGGGCTCGACCTCGGCGCCGACCACGCTCACTCCGGACGGTTGCAAAATGCGCAGTTGCGTGTCGTTGTCGCGCGCGCCGCGGCTTTGACGGTGGACCAGGGTGCCGGTGATGCGCGCCGCGACCCCGAGACACAGGGCACCGGTAAGTGGCAGGGCGCGATGGGTATTGCCCATGGAGATCATGCGCGCGGTGAGGTCGCCGTCACTGGCGGCCAGGGCGCGGCCGCTCAAATCGACAGCGTCGCGCGGCTCGGCGACCAGGCCGATCTTCGGATTGCTCGGGCTGCGGTGGTGGATCGTGTCGGCGCTCTCGGCGAGTCCCATGGCGACACCGGCGGCGCAGCGGATCGCTTCCAGCACGCGCATGAGCTCGGGTTGTGCGTCGAGCTCCGCGGGTGACTCGGTGCCGTTGATGCCGGCGCGCGCCGCGTCGATAAACACGCAGGCATTTGCGGCGTCGACGAGCGAGGCTTCGACGCGGCCGACGCCGGCAACCTCGAGTACATCCAGCACACGGCCGGAGGGCAACAGTTTGCCGGTGCCGGCGCCGCCCGGATCGCGAAACTCCAGGTGCACGGGCGCGCCGCTGCCGGGCACGCCCGGAATCTCCATGGAGCCATCGACGGCCGCGCGGCCGTCGTCCAGAGCAAACGTCGCCTGCACCAGCTTGCCCGTGTTGGTGTTGTGAATGACGATCCGAGCCTCATCGCCGCTTACCGGAACCAGCGACTCGTCGACCGCGAACGGGCCCATGGCGGAGGACATGTTTCCGCAGTTGCTGTTGTAATCCACCGATGCCTCTCGCACCGACACCTGGGCGAAGGTGAAGTCGATATCCGCCTGCGGGTGTGTCGAAGGGCCGACGACGCAGACTTTCGACAGCGAAGAGATACCCCCGCCCATGCCATCGAGCTGGCGCGCATTGGGGTCCGGACTGCCCATGGCGGCGAGAAACAGCGCATCCCATTGGCCGCGATCGGCGGGCAGATCCCGCTGGTGAAAGACGATGCCGTTGCTGGTGCCGCCTCGCATGAACACGGCGCGGATGCTCTTCTGTCTCATGAACCGGCTGCCGCGTTTCGCCCGGCGATGCGGCCGAACACCGCGCCCGATACCAGGCCCGTGCCACCGGGATAGTTGTCGTGAAACAGCCCCCCGACCATCTCACCACAGGTGAACAGACCCGGGATGGGTCGCCAATCGGTGCCGATGACGCGTGCCTGGGAATCGATCTTCAACCCGCCGAACGTGAAGGTGATGCCACCGGTTGCCGAGTAGGCGACGAAGGGCGGGCGATCGAGCTTCATGGCCCAGTTCGACTTGTCGATGTCGAGCCCTTTGGTGGCGAGGCCATCCTTTTTCGTCGGATCGAAGCCTTCATCGTTGCACGCCGCTTCGTTGTACTCGACGAGCGTACGCAGCGCCTGCGCCCGATCGTCGATGTCGAGCGCATCGACCAGGGCTTCGAGCGTATCCGCGGTGATGGGCTCGCTTGTCCGATAGCGGGCTTCCAATAGATGCACGGTCTTCTGATCGAATATCTGGTACGCCAGGCTTCCCGGCTGCGAGAGGATGACGCCGCCATATTTCGCATAGGTGAAGAATTGCAGATCCTCGCCTTCGTCCACGAATCGCCGTCCGCGCCGATTGATCATCACGCCGAAGGGGTAGGAGAGTCGGTTGCTCTTGTCGGTCAGCGCACGATCCGCGAACGCGCCCCACTCATTGCTGATAGGCGTGGAGTGACACCCGCTCCACTGACCCCAGGGCATGGCTCCAAGGTCGAGCGCCATGCGCAGCCCGTCGCCCTGGTTGTACGCGGTGCCGCGCACCTTGGCGTGGTCCCAGGGGCGTCCCAGGTACTGCGCCCGCCACTGGGCATTGGCCTCGAATCCGCCGCAGGCGAGGACGACCGCGCCGGCCGAATGTGTCTCGATGCCGTCGTCGGTTCTCGTGCGCACCCCGCAAACGCGGCCTCGCGAGTCGGACTCGAGCCCGATAGCGGCGGCTGCGTAGCGGATCTCGACGCCTTTGCTCTCGGCGCACCGAAACCACGCGCGGGACAGTCCGACCCCCTCGTGTTGCGCCCGGATGACGGCACCTTTCGGCCATTTGACGACATTGCCTACGCGGATGCCACCGAGTGAAAAGGCGGGCTCCATGGGGATCCGCGCGTAGTCGTGCATCCAGCGCACGGTGTCGTAAGAGTTGTCGATGAGGATCGACGCAAGCGTCGCATCGCTGCGTCCGCCGGTGACGCGCATGAGATCCTCGCGGAAGTCGTTGCCGGTATAAGGCTCGACCCCGGCGGTGAAGCCGGGCAGCGTCTCCTCGGCGTCGGGCACCAGAGGCTCGAGCTCGGCGACATCTTCGTAGGCGATGCGCAGCAGTCCGCCGCTCCAGTGGGTGTTGCCGCCGCGCATGTCGCGCGGCGCCTTTTCCAGCACCAGCACCGAGCGCGCACCGTGCTCCACGGCGGACACCGCCGCTGCGAGCGCGGCGTTGCCGGCGCCCGCGACGATGACGTCGAAGTCGCTCACCGGTTAATCTCCCTGTCTCCCATCAGATCATGGTCCAGCCGTCTATATACAATGCCACCGGCATCGATGGAGTGTACAGAATGACGAACCGGCTCGAGATACGAATCACCGATCACGGCCCTTTCGCCGATGGCCATGCCTTCGGCGAAACCGGCGCCTACGAGCGTCTGGTGGGGCGCGCGCACTTTGCCGTCGATCCCGGGTCGCCGGCCCAGGCGGGAATCGTCGACCTCGACAAGGCCCCGCGAACCGCCGAGGGCCTGGTGACGTTCAGCGCCGATGTGTGCATTTTGAAGCCCGGGGATCCGGCGCGCGGTAATCGACGCGTGCTTTTCGGCTACGGCAATCGCGGCAACAAGCGCGAGCTGCAGTTCTTCAACGACGCCCCGGCCTCGAACGATCCCCGCACCCTCACCGATGCCGGCAACGGATTCCTGATGCGGCGGGGATACGCACTCGTGTGGGCCGCCTGGGAAGGCGATTTGCTTCCCGGCGACGGTCGCATGGTTCTCGACGTGCCGGTTGCGAGTGACGGCGGGCGGCCCATCACGGGTCTGGTGCGAAGCGAGTTCATCGCGGTTGGTCCCGGCACGACGACATTTCCGCTGAGCGGCAGGGCATCGGCAAGAAGCTACCCAACGGTTTCGCTCGATCCGGGCAGCGCGACGCTCACCCGTCGCCGCTACGCCGACAGCGAGCGTATCCCGATAGCACCCGACGCATGGTGTTTCGCGCGACTCGAAGGCGGTCGCGGACTCGACGCTCAGGGCACCGAAAGCGCGCTGGTCGCATCGGACAGCCACATTCACATGCCGAGCGGTTTCGAGCCCGGGTGGATATACGAGCTCGTGTATACGGCCCGCGATCCGCGGGTGCACGGGCTCGGACACGTGGTGGTTCGGGATCTGGTGAGTTTTCTCAAGCACGCCACGCACGATGCACGCGGAGTCGCGAATCCCCTGGCTGGTCATGTCGACATGGCCTACGCCTGGGGGCGATCACAAACCGGTCGCTGCATACGCGATTTTCTGTACCGTGGTTACAACGCCGATGCCGCGGGTCGCAAGGTATTCGACGGCGTGATGCCGCACGTTTCGGGTGGCGGACTCATGTGGATGAATCACCGTTTTTCGAGCCCCATCTGTCCGGCCGGGCAGGAGTATGAAGATCACTGGAACTGCGCCGATCGCTTTCCCTTCTCCTACGCCGAGTCCACCGACCACCTCACCGAGCGCAGCGACGCCATTCTAAAGCGACCCGAGTCCGATCCCCTTGTGCTGCATACTCAGACCGCGACCGAATACTGGCAGCGGCGCGGCTCTCTGGTGCACACCGACTCGCGGGGAAACGATCTGCCTCAACCGGACAACGTTCGCATCTATCTTTGGTCGAGCTCTCAGCATTTCGCCGATCCCAACCGTGCGGCGCCTGCTACCGACGGCTTGCGTCACTATACGAATGTCGTGCAGACCTCGATGCTGTTTCGCGCAATGCTCGATGCCCTCGACGCCTGGGCGAGCGCGGGTACACCGCCCCCGGCGAGTCGTATTCCACTTCGCGCCGAGGAAACGCTCGTGCCCTATGGGCAATGGCGCGAGCATTTTCCGGCGATTCCGGCAGCAGCGATTCCCCAACGCGCCAGCGGCCTTCCCCTGATGGACTTCGGTTCCGAGTTCGAGCGCGGCATCCTTGCCAAGGAGCCCCCCGGGATCATCGATGCCGAGGGTTACGCGATTCTGGTGCCGAGTGTCGATGCGGATGGTAACGACGTGGCCGGCGTTCGCGCTCCCATGGTGCAGGCACCGCTCGGCACCTACACCGGGTGGAACCTTCGTGTGCGCGGTCACGGCCACGGTGCGATGCACATGTTCGACGGCAGCTATCTTCCTTTTCCGGACACCGAGGAGGAACGTCGGGCCACCGGCGATCCGCGTACCTCCATCGTGGAACGCTACCGGGACGCTGCAGGATACGCGCACGCCGTCGAGGAGGCCGCGCGCCGCCTGGTGGAGGACGGCTTCATGATCGAGGAGGACCTCGAGCGTTGCGTCAACGCCGCCGCTGACTGGGGCCGACCGTTGCACGACGTGAAGCTCTAGGCGCGATTTTGCTCGCGAGCATGTCGTGCGCGCCAAAGCTCGCGGGCACGTCTATCGCCGCAGGAGACTCGCTCCTACACGAGAGGGCTCTGGCTCCTCTTTCTCAGCTCGGGCCACAGCGCGAGCGAGATTGCGATGGCAATCAGGCCCTCAATGGC
>JBFICP010000259.1:0-4845 GCA_041581935.1 Gammaproteobacteria bacterium
CCCGAGCAAGGCCTCGTCGCTTGGCCAAAACGTCAAGGGTCGACGTTGTCATCGGGATTGAGTCTCCCCGAATGGCCGAGAGCACGCGATGAATCCCCGGGGACGCGCAGCGTGCGCAATCTGATCTACTATCGACGGACGTGGCACCAGAGAGGAGGCGAGCGTGGCTAACGAGCTGACTTATGAGCTGACTTATCTTGTATGGACCGCTGTTCTGTGCATTCTCTTGTGGGTTCCTTACATTGCAGCGGGCGCTTCGCTGCACGGATTCCTGTCCCCTGCCGACTACAAGATTCCCGGCTCGCGGATACTGCCAGAGTGGGCGAATCGCGCACAACGAGCGCACTTGAACCTGCTCGAGAACCTGCCGAGCTTCGCGACGCTGATTCTCATCGCCCACCTGACCGAGACCACATCCGAAACGACGGCGATCGCCGCCGCGGTATTCTTCTGGGCGCGAATCGTTCAGACGGTCGTCCATATTATGGGGATCGCTTATATTCGCACCGTCGCCTTTTTCTTCGGATTCGTGGCGCAGCTGACGATCGCTTCGGAAATTCTCCTATGGTGACAGCGGGGAAACAGCCACCATGCGGGTCACGTTCCGTCCGATGATAGCCATGGATACCCATCAGCAAGTCTGGCTCTTGACGACATCCGACCCGGTGTTTCGTGCCCGTGGCCTTTATCGTCACCTCGGTGCGCTACCCACGGGAAGAATCATGCCCGGTGACGCGGTATGCGTGCATCGGCCGAGCGACCGTCGGGTCTGATCGCATTGCTCGCCGGGAATCTCATCCAGATCGCCGGAATCGTCGACGAGACCGAGGCTGAAATGCTTCTGCACTGCGGCGTCAAATACCTCGGATTTCCGCTGCGATTACCCGTGCAGCGAGAGGACATTTCCGAGGCACGCGCGGCTGGGATAATCCGTCGGCTGCAGCCGCCGGTTTTCGGCGTGCTCATCACCTATCTCGACGACGCCCGAGCTATCGCCGACCTCAGCGCCACGCTGGGCGCGCGCATAGTGCAGCTTCACGGTCATATCGAATCCGGTGAACTCACGAAGCTCAAGGCGATCGCCCCGCATCTGGTGGTGATAAAGAGCCTGGTCGTGGGGTTGCACGCCCGGAATACGCTCGAGGCGATGGTCGACCAATTCTCGGAGAGGGTGGATGCATTCATCACCGATACCTACGATTGCACCACCGGCGCGTCGGGCGCCACCGGCAAGACGCACGACTGGCGCGTCAGCAGGCGACTGGTCGAGATCTCGAAGCGGCCCGTGATTCTCGCAGGTGGACTTAATCCGGGAAATGTCAGGCGCGCGATCCTCGATGTGAGGCCCGCCGGCGTTGATTGCCATACCGGTGTCGAGGACGATACCGGGCGAAAATGCCGCGAGAAGGTGCGACAATTCGTCGCCGAAGCCGAAGCGGGCTTTCAAGGGATTGCCGATGAGCGGCAAGGCAGCCGATAAGGTGCGAACAGCATGACCAAGGACCAGATCATTCTCTTCACACTTCTCGGCTTCGTGTTCGTATTCCTCCTTTGGGGCCGCTGGCGGTACGACATCGTCGCCTTCTGTTCGCTGCTGGTGGCGCTGTTAGCAGGCGTCGTTCCCGCCGAGGAGGCATTTTCCGGCTTCGGTCACCCGGCCACGGTCATAATCGCTCTGGTTCTGATTGTCAGCCGCGGTCTTTCGAACTCCGGTGCTATCGAGCTGATAGCCCGCTATGTCGTCGACTCGACACGCAGCGTCAGTGCGCACATCGGCATTCTCGCAAGCGTCGCGGCGGCACTATCGGCGGTCATGAACAACGTCGCAGCGCTTGCGCTGCTGATGCCGGTGGACATGCAGGCGGCAGCGAACGCCAAACGCAGTCCCGCCCTAACTCTCATGCCGCTTTCCTTCGCGACCATCGTCGGCGGCATGGTCACGCTTATCGGTACTCCGCCGAACATCATAATCGCGGCATTTCGCGACGAGGCTTTGGGCGAGTCCTATCGAATGTTTGATTTCGCGCCGGTTGGCGGCGTTTGCGCAATCGTCGGCGTACTGTTCGTCATGTTCATCGGCTGGCGTCTCATTCCTGTGGATCGGACCACGCGCGATACGGGCAAGGAACTCTTCGATATGAAGGACTACATTGCCGAGGTGCATGTACCGGCGGAGAGCCCGGTGGTCGGCAAGCGCGTCCGGGAGTTGGACGACCACGCGGAGGAAGCGGACGGTGCCATCATCGGACTGGTGCGCCGCGGGACACGCCTTCCGGGTCTGGCGAGACGTTCGATCATCGAGGCCGGCGATATTCTCGTGGTCGAGGCGGCACCGGAAGCCATTGACAAGCTTGTCGGCAAATTAAAGCTCGAGTACCACCGCCCTCCCGTAGAGCAGGGTAACTTCGAGAATACCGATCTCGCCCTCGTCGAGGTAGTGGTAGCGGAAGGGGCGCGCATCGAGCACCGCTCGGCGCTGTCATTGAAGCTCCTTTACCACCACGGCATTACCCTGCTGGGTGTATCGCGTCAGGGTCGAAAATTTCGTGACCGCGTGCGAAAGCTGACGCTTCGCGCGGGCGATGTTCTGCTGCTGCTCGGCCCCAGCGATCGATTGCCGGAGACCATTAACTGGCTAGGTTGTCTGCCGCTCAAGGAGCGCGGCCTGCAGCTTATTCAACGGGACAAGGCCTGGCTCGCCACCGGTGTCTTTGCGCTGGCGATTGTTCTCGCAAGCGTGGGCGCGCTGAACCTGCCGGTTGCGCTCGCGCTCGTCGCCGTGTACCTGGTCCTGTCTGGAATCGTGCCGCTGCGACAGCTTTACGAATCGGTGGAGTGGCCGGTGATTGTGTTGCTCGGCTCGATGATTCCCATCGGCGGCGCGCTGGAAGCAAGCGGCGGCACCGCGCTCATTGCCGGCGGCATTATCGGCCTTGCCCAGGGTTATTCGGCGGTCGTGGTGCTGGTTCTTCTCATGGTCATCACCATGACCCTTTCCGATATTATGAACAACACGGCAACCGCCGTTATCGCCGCTCCGATTGCCATCGATATCGCTACCCGCTTGAACGTCAGTCCGGATCCTTTCTTGATGGCGGTTGCCGTGGCCGCCTCGGCTGCCTTTCTGACGCCCATCGGGCACAAGAACAATACCCTCATTATGGGGCCCGGGGGCTATCGTTTTGGCGACTATTGGCGCATGGGTTTGCCACTCGAGGCGCTCATCATCGCTGTCGGCATACCCACGATACTGTGGGCGTGGCCTCTCTGACCGCGCGACAGGTCGAAAACCGCCGTTGAAATGAACCAGCGCATCGAAGCACGAACGGCCCTCGATCGGCTCATGCACCGGTATGTCGAAAATTGCCAAAACGTCACGGGATCGCTGCCCGTTCAAAAGTACGATCCGGCATGGCCGTCGCAATGTCAGGTAGGTGAACCCACAGCAGATGGCATGGTGCGCTGGAAACCACGGGAACGGGACAGCAACGCCGATTTCACCGGACTGGAGCACGCGCTCGAAGTGGAGATTCATCCCGACATAAAGTGCTTCTACGGCAGCTACTGGAGCGGCACCATGGAGTTCAAGGCCGCGGAAGGCGGCGTGACGCTCATCCAAGTCTGGAATGAAGACGATTTCGACCGGCTGGCGGAAAACATACTCGGACATGCCATCGCCAAGCAGCGCATCAAGGCGCCTCTCACGATTTTCATTGCCTGCACCGACGAGGGCGAGCTCATGCTGAGCGTGGAAAACGACACCGGTCGCGTCGTCCTCGAGGAACCTGGAAGTGAACCAATTCGGGAGATTTCCCCGTCTGTCGCGGAATTTCTCGAAAGACTCGACCCGGTCTGTGAACCGGGACAATGACGCCCGTCAGATCAGAGGGCGTCGAATCAACGATTCGAGCACCTTCAGCGGCGAACGCTCGGGCCTCGCCATGTGCTCGACATCGCAGTAGAAAGTCTGCTCGAGCACATGTTGGCCGGACAACGCCGCGTGGGAGACCTGATCGGTGAAACAGATCCACGTGGCGCCCGCTGCCAGCTCGATGCGGGACTGTGGCACCTCACGCTGGTACTCGGCGTCGTGCTTCATATCGTCGTGCAAACGCAGCATGTAATGATCGTAGAGCGTTCGATAGCTCTTGGTCACATACAGCATTCTCAGCAGAGTCCGTTCTCCGGGCCAGGGCCTTCTCATCCGCGGCACGAAGCGTCCAGCGAGATCTGCGAATGGCTCGCCGACATTCCACACGCGCGGCTTTCCCGCGGGACTCACGTTGGTGAAGACGCGCAAAATCCGGCGACCCGCCATGGGGCGTGAAGAGAACGAATCCACGTGCAGCAGCGTATCGTCGCTGCCGACGGTGCGCGACCTGCGCCCCTCGATCTCCACGGGTCGAAAGCTCGTACGGCCGATGATCAGGTGCTCGACATAGTCGCCCAGCAGCGAAGCACACAAATCCCGACTGAACTTCGCGTATCGCGCCATCATCCTGCCAACCGCGGCCCTGTCCTGATTGGCCTCTCCCCGGGTACCCTTTAGTCCCCGGACCTCATCGCTGGAGGGATCGAAACTGACATTTTTCGAGCTCAACTGCAGAAAATCATTCTCGAGAAATCGTTGCTCGTCCGCTTCGAAAGGAAATCCCAGGTCCGGAATGTACAGCAGGCGCCCGGATTCGAGCGCCGAAACCGCCACCTCGCGAACTTCCCGATCGTTGCGCCAGCTCGAGTTTCGAATCGTGACGAGTGGGTCCATGGCGCTCATTCGTTCACTCTTGGGTGAAGCAGATAATCGAAAAGATCATATCATGCCCGACAGCCTGAACATGATGTGCC
>JBFICP010000260.1:0-4828 GCA_041581935.1 Gammaproteobacteria bacterium
CGGCCGCCGCGTCGACTGCGCCGTGACCCGGTCCGATTACCACCCTGGCTGGCGGGCTGATTGCTGACCTGGCCGGCGGCGGGCTGATTTCTACCCTGGCTACCCGCCTGGCGGGCCGTCGACTGCGCGTCGTCGCCGCGCGCGCCCTCCTTGCGGGAATCCTTTTCCTGCCTCCGTTGACTCTGGGAGGATCCGGACTTCGACGACGACCGGGCACCTTCGTTGCGATTGCCGCCACGGTTGCGCCCGGACGATTGTCCGGCACCGCCACGCGCGTCGGAGCGGCGCCGCTCGCCGCTTTGGCGCCGGTGCGCATCGCGTTGCCTGTCTCCGGATTGACCCGATTGGCCGGTCTGGCCGCGTCCGCGTGCACGACCGCCGCGGCCACCGCGGCTCGTGCGCTGTTGATCGCGGCGATCACCGCGCGTCGCGCGCGTGGCGGGAACCGTGGAAGACCCGAACAGGCTCGACCATAGGCGTTTTATCCATCCTTCTCGATTGTCACGCTCGGTTGCCGGCGACGGTGCTGGGGAGGGCGGCGGCAGACTGCTGACAGCCGGCTCTTCAAAGTTGGTCCGGCGGCTGTTCTCGACGAAGTCCGGGAGCGTGTCGGGTGTCTCCGAGAACTCGTAGCTCGGCTGCTTGTTAATCTCGTGTGCGTCGTCGTCGTCGCGAATCCGCTCCACCTCATAAGAACCGGCCGTCTTGTCCGGCACCGGCACCAGGATCACCTGCACGCCGCAACGCTGCTCGAGCGCGTGCACGTTCTCGCGCTTCTCGTTGAGCAGGAAAGTCGCCACATCCAGGGGCAGGCGAGCGAGAATCTTGCCGGTCTTCTCCTTCATCGCCTCTTCCTCGACGACCCGCAGAATGGACAGTGCGAGTGATTCGGGGCCGCGCACGTGACCCCGGCCGTTACACGTCGGACATATCATCTGGCTCGAATCGCCCAGAGAAGGTCGCAACCGTTGGCGCGACATCTCCAGCAGGCCGAAGCGGGAAATTCGTCCTACCTGGACCCGGGCGCGGTCGCGCTTCAGCGCCTCGCGCAACCGGTCTTCCACATCTCGCTGATTGCGCGCCGGGGTCATGTCGATGAAATCGATGACGATGAGTCCGCCGATGTCGCGAAGCCTCAGCTGTCGGGCCACCTCGTCGGCTGCTTCGAGGTTCGTCGAGAGCGCGGTTTCCTCGATGTCCGCTCCCTTCGTGGCGCGCGCCGAGTTGATATCGATGCTCACCAGGGCTTCGGTATGGTCGATAATGAGGGAACCTCCGGATGGCAGCCGCACCGCGTGGCCGAATGCCGCTTCGATCTGCCCCTCGATCTGGTAGCGGGAGAACAGCGGGACGTTGCTGTCGTACAGCTTCACCTTGCCCAGGTTCTCGGGCATCACCTGACGCATGAAATCGCAGGCTTCGTCGTAGACCTTTCGCTGATCGACGAGGATCTCGCTGATATCCTGGCGGAAATAATCGCGAATAGCCCGGATGATGACATTGCTGTCCTGATAGATAAGCATCGGTGCCGGCCGCTCGCGCGCGGCGCTCTCGATAGCGCTCCAAAGTTTCAACAGATAATCGAGGTCCCACTGTAGCTCGTCGGCGGATTTGCCCACGCCGGCGGTGCGCACGATCAATCCCATCCCGGGCGGAACGTCGAGTGCGCTCAATGCCTCGCGCAGATCGCTGCGCTCGTCACCCTCTACGCGACGGGATATGCCGCCGGCTCGCGGGTTGTTCGGCATCAGGACGAGGTATCGACCAGCAAGGCTTGGAAATGTGGTCAGCGCCGCTCCCTTGGTGCCGCGCTCCTCCTTTTCCACCTGGACGATGAGTTCCTGGCCTTCGGTGAGGGCGTCCTGGATGCTGACCCGGCCACCGGATCCGTTCCCATCGCCCTGCTTGTCGGCGAAGTACTCGCGCGCAACTTCCTTGAAAGGCAGAAATCCATGGCGGCTGGCACCATAGTCAACAAATGCCGCCTCGAGGCTCGGCTCGATGCGGGTAATCTTTCCCTTGTATACGCTGGCTTTCTTCTGAGCCTGGGACGCCACCTCGATATCGAGGTCATAGAGGTACTGGCCGTCCACCATGGCAACCCGAAGCTCCTCGGCCTGGGTCGCGTTTATCAGCATTCTCTTCATGCCAATTCACCCGCATTTTTTGCGTGGGCGCGGCACTCCCTGCTGGCAACGATCTCCGGACCGTTACCCGAGTAATCATCGGTGACGCGTCGTCGTGCAGCACCGTGGGCGGTGGAAGGGTCGTACAGGCAGGAAAAGCAAGGGGCCCATACCCCGATACGCGGCGTATGGCTATCCCGGTTGGCGGCCACTACCCGCGGCGCGGACCCATCGCCATGCGCTCGTGCGGCGCCCGGAACGCACTCGACCGGACCTGGCGCTGGCAGATGCACCCGCATCGCCGGTATCGCCGACAGCCCGCGCAATCCCCCGGAGCGTGTCGTCGCCTCTCGGGCTGCGCGAGCATTGGTACCTGCGTCGACTCTTCGAGACTCGCAGGCACGAGAGTTCGCTTCGTCGTTGCCTGTGTCGCCGCTTCGCCGCTGATAATGAGCGCCGTGCGTGTTTCACAGTCGCGGTAGGAGTGCGCGGGCCGCGCCGGGGCATTGCTCGGTCGACCCTATGTCGACCCTACGTTGGCCTGGAAAGGCCTGAATTTGGCAAGAACCGGCTTAAATTTGGGCCGCCCGGTAAACACCTTTTCCCCCACCGGCGACAGGGCACTATAGCAATGTTGGTCTGAGCGGGCAAACTGCTATCATCGGGCCGATGCAGACCCGCACCGACAGCCACCGCGCCTCGCATCGCAGCGCGGCTCGCGAGCTCATCATCGACGACCACCACGCCGGGCAGCGTATCGATAACTTTCTGATTTCCTGCCTCAAAGGGCTGCCTCGCACGCGCATCTACCGCATTCTTCGCCGCGGCGAGGTACGCGTGAACAAGGGGCGTATCCGCCAGCACTACCGGCTGAAATCCGGTGATGTGGTGCGTATTCCCCCGGTACGCCTCGACGCGCCGCCAGCGACCCGCGGCGCGCCTCAAGCCCTGCAATCGCTCGTCGAACAGCGCATCCTGTTCGAGGATCGCGGACTCATCGTCCTCGACAAGCCATCGGGTGTCGCCGTGCACGGCGGGAGCGGACGCAGCCACGGTATTATCGAGGCGCTGAGAGGGGCGCGCGGGGCGCGCCAGTACCTGGAGCTCGTGCACCGACTCGATCGGGAAACCTCGGGCTGCCTTCTGATCGCCAAGCGCCGTGCGGTGCTGACCGCGCTGCATGCGGCCTTTCGCCGTCGCGCGGTGCACAAACGCTACCTTGTGCTGGTCAAGGGCCGCTGGCGCGGCGGGGCCCGCGAGGTCGAGGCCGGGTTGCTGAGAAATGTGCTGCGCTCGGGTGAGCGCCTGGTTGGCGTGAATGCAGCCGGAAAGTCCGGGCGTACGCGCTTCGTCCCCCTGGCGGCGAGCAGCCCGGCGAGTCTCGTGCAGGCGCTCCCCTTCACCGGTCGCACCCATCAGATCCGGGTGCACGCGACATCGATCGGCCATCCCGTGGCCGGGGACGATAAATACGGTGACAAGACCTTCAACCGGAACATGCGCGAGCGTGGCCTGCGGCGCTTGTTTCTGCACGCGTCGGGACTGCGCTTTGGCAATCCCACGGACGGTGCGCGATTGAGCATCGAAGCTCCACTTCCGCCGGAGCTCGCCGAGCTCGTCGTGCAGCTCGGACTCGATTGGAAGAGTTGAACCGATGGCGACCGGACGCGAGTCGACGCCTTTCAGGCTGCTGGTGTTTGACTGGGACGGCACGCTGGCCGATTCCGAGCAGCGCATCGTGGCCGCGGCGCGTACCGCGATCGAATCGCTGGGATTGCCGGAACGCAGTCACGAGCAAATTCGTGCAATCATCGGGCTCGCCATGCGCGAAGCCTGCCAGGCATTGTTCCCGAGCATGCCGCACGATCAGGAAAGCCGCTTTATCGCATGCTATCGGGAGTACTACCTGCGCAACACGGGCACACCGGTACCGCTGTTCGGCGGCGCCAAAGCGGCGTTGGAGGGCCTCGCCGCGCGGCGCTACCGGCTCGCGGTTGCCACCGGTAAGGGACGGCGAGGTCTCGACAGAGATATGAGCAACCATGGACTGGATGTTTTGTTCAGTGCGACGCGCTCGGCCGATGAGGCACCGTCGAAACCTCATCCGCAGATGCTCCTGGATATCATGGAAGAGCTCGACGCCGATGCCGCCGAGACGCTCATGATTGGCGATACGGCCTACGACCTGGAAATGGCGTGCAATGCCGGTGTCGCCTGTGTCGCCGTCGGCTGCGGCGTGCACGATCGACAGCGTTTGCTAGACTTTGATCCGCTGGCGCTCCTCGACACCGTCGCCGAGTTGCCAGACTGGCTTGCAGATCACGTACCCGATTGATTCTCCCCGGATATCCCAATGTCTGAACTCGACCCGGCTACGCCCAAAGAACCGCCCGCGTCGCCACCGGCGGCGTCGAAAACGCCCGCAGGTGACGATGAACAGTGGCAGCGGGACCTCCTGAACAGACTTGCTTTCGCATCGCTCAGCGAGCAGCGCCGCACCAGACGTTGGAACATGACATTCAAGTTCGGGCTGCTGGCCTATCTGGTCGCGCTGCTGCTGGTCTATCTCCCGGATGACTGGATCGGATCGGATGGCGACGGGCCACACACCGCCCTGGTAGAGGTGCGTGGCATCATCTCCGATAACTCGGATGCGAGTGCCGATCGCATCGTGGCCGGGTTGAAAGCCGCCTTCAAGGACG
>JBFICP010000261.1:0-4817 GCA_041581935.1 Gammaproteobacteria bacterium
CGTGGCCTCCGTCCACGGTGATCACGGTGCCACTCACGAAGCTGGCGCGCTCGGACGCCAGGAACACGACCACGTCGGCGACCTCCTCGACGGTCGCGGCGCGGCTCGCCGGCAGCCCGGACAGAAAGCTCTGCCAGCGATTGGGATCGCCGAGCTCGGTCTCGGCGCGATTGCGCATGAGACCCACGAGGCGCTCGGTCGCCGTCGGACCGGGGCTGACCGCCAGCACGCGCACGCCCCGCGACAGGCTGCGTCCGCCGACCGCGCGGGTAAACGCGTTGAGGCCGGCGTTGCCCGTGGTGCCGGCCACATAGCCTGCGTCGGTTCTATCCGCGGCCAAACCCGTGACGTTGACGATGACGCCGGAACCGCGTTCCTCCATGGCGGCGAGAAAGGCGCGCGTCATGTTGATGTAACCGAAGACCTTGAGATCCCATGCTTCGCGCCAGCGAGCCTCGTCGATGCTCTGCAGATCGCCACCGGGAATCGCGCCCGCGTTGTTGACCAGGATGTCCGGCGTGCCGACCGCTTCGCGCAGCGCGCCGACCGATCGACTGTCGCTGAGGTCCATCGCGTGCAGGTGAACTCGCGATCGGTCGTTGCCGCCGACATCGATGGCAGCCGCTTCGAGGTTTTCCATGCTGCGCGAGACCAGATGCACGGTGCAGCCTTCCGACACGAACACTTTCGCGACGCCCTTTCCGATGCCCTTGGAACCGCCGGTGACGAGCACCGTCTTGCCATTCAATCCCAGATCCATATGCGCTCCCGACGACCTCTGGACGTTTCCAGCGACCGGTTCGTTGGCCGATCGATGCCAATTGTAACAAACGGGTGACCTGTCAACCCGCACGGCTACGATGTACGAGCGGCACGTGGTGGCGTTTCTTGAAAGTATCTCGTACCCTGACTGGGCCGGTATACGAGGCTCGTTCTTTCGACTGCTCGATGGCACGTCGATGATTGGCGCCGGTTGAGCCGTTCAGGTCGTCAAGAGGTTTGTTGCAGTGAAACGATCAACTTCAATAATTGCGGGTTCACTTTTAACGATTGCCACGTACGCTGCGCACGCCGACCCGGCATTCGTCTGTGGCCAGACAATGGTGGAGACCGGTATGGGTACCACCAAGGAAGAAGTGCTCGAGAAATGCGGTCCGCCAACGGACAAGGACATGGACCGCTGGTACTACAGAAATCAACCGGGCCAGATCACCGTCGTGCTCACATTCGAAACCGGCAAGCTCGAGCAGATCGAGCAGATCCCAGAATAGGTTTCGGTATCAATCGAACCGGTCGTCGCTGCATGGACGCAGACGACCCCCGGGGCGCGAACATGATGCGTCGACCCGCCCGGAAGTCCGTCTTCATCGCTCTGGTGCTGCTTTCGGCGGGCGCGAACACGCCGGCCTTCGAGCCGGAGCTCATCGAGCGTCTGACCGGGCCCATTGACGATCACGCGGTCGTGCTCATCGACGCTTCCCGGGCAATCGTGGCCTGGGAACGCAACGACGGTCCCGGGCACGAGACCGTCTGGTCGAGCCGTCGGAATTCTGCCAGCGGCTGGTCCGTTCCCGAGAACGTGGAGTTCTCTCAGGGAAAGGCCCGCGACGTGCAGCTCGCGGTGGACGGCAATGGCAACGCCACGGTCGTCTGGGTGCAGGACGAGCTCGGCCTCGAAGGTCTGTGGTCGAATCGATACGTCCCCGGCGAGGGCTGGCGCGACCCATCGCGCATCGAGCCGGTGGGCGGAGAGCTCTACGCGCCCCGCATGGCCTTCGATGTCGCGGGGCGCGGCGTCGCCGTATGGGAGCGGCGCCAGGGCACGCGCCTGCGGATCAGGGCGAGCGTGCACACCCCGGACACCGGCTGGGGACCACCCCGGGAGATCGACACGGGCGATGGCGATGGCCTCTCGCCGCAGGTGAGCGTGCACGCCGACGGCGGCGCCATCGTCGCCTGGAGCAACCGTGTGGACGACACGTACCGGCGTGTCGTCGCCAGGCATTTTTCCGCCGGTAACGGCTGGGGTGAGCTACGCACGCTCAGCGCCGACGGCGAAGATGCCTATGACGTTCAGATCGGCATGGATGCTGCCGGCAATGCCTTCGCAACCTGGGAACAGGCGATACACGACGAAGAGACCGTATTCGCCAGCCGCTTCGACGCGCAGCAAGCCGTTTGGAGTGTGCCGGTGCGGCTGGAAGAGCACGACGAGGAAGCGTACGGCCCACGCCTCGCGGTCAATCCGGACGGCCAGGCGGTCGTCGCGTGGATTCGCGCCGAAGGCGAGATCGGCGCCATCGTCGCGGCGCGCTTTCGACCGGATCTCGGCTGGGAACGGCCGATCGTCGTGCAGGGGGGCGCGCTTCTCTACGTCTTCGATCTGGACATCACCGCCGGTCCGCGGGGACAGGTGCTGGCAACCTGGTGTCAAACCGACGGTTCACGCAACAACGTCTGGTTCGCGCGCCTGGATGGAGATTCGGGCTGGCATCCGCCGGCGCTCGGCGAGCACCGAACGGGCTCCGCGCACCGGCCCAGAGCGGCCGCGGCCCGGGACGGCAGCCTGGGTCTGGTGTGGAAGATGGTGGATGCGCCTCTGCCGGACCAGGCGTTGTACAGCCTGTGGTATCGGCGCGTGCAATGAGGTCAGACACGCGAGGCATTTCCGTGGCTGCGTAGCGGCACGGTTACACCGATGGTGTGGAATTCCGCACCTGCGTCTAGCCGCCCGGCGCCCCCTGCGTATTCACGTAAAGTGCGTAAATCGATTGCGCCGCGGCCATGAACAGACGATTGCGTTTCAACCCGCCGAAGCACACGTTGGCGCAACGCTCGGGCAATGCGATGCGGCCGATGCGCGTGCCGTCCGGAGCGAACACGAACACGCCGTCGAGCGCCTCGGTGCCCATGCCCCAGCCGCACCACAGGTTGCCGTCGACGTCGCAGCGCATGCCGTCGGGCGTGCCGCCCGGACCGGCATCGATCAGCACGCGTTTGTTAGCGATCCGTCGTCCTTCCTCGACCACGTCGTAGGCGAGGATCTTGCGGTGAGGTGTTGCGCGCGATTCGACGATGTAGAGGATGTTCTCATCCGGCGAGAAGCACAGTCCGTTGGGACCGAGAATGTCGTCCGCGACCACCGAGGCTTCTCCCGTGCGCCCGTCGACCCGGTAAACGTTCTGGCCCAGCTCCGGTTCGGCCCGATGGCCCTCGTAGTGTCCGAGAATTCCGAACGGCGGATCGGTGAACCAGATCGACTCATCCGATCTCACCACCACGTCATTGGGTGAGCTGAGGCGGCTTCCCTGCCAGCTGTCCATGATGACAGTCAACGTGCCGTCATGCTCGGTGCGCGTGACGCGGCGCGCCCCGTGCTCGCAGGTGATCAAACGTCCCTGCCGGTCACGGGTGTTGCCGTTGGCATAGTCCGACGGCTTGCGGAACACGCTGACGGTGCCGGTTTCCTCTTCCCACTTGAGCATCCTGTTGTTGGGGATATCGCTCCAAAGCAGAAAGCGGCCGTCGCCGAACCATACCGGTCCTTCCGCCCAGCGGCAGCCCGTGTAAAGCCGCTCCACTGCGGACTGCATGATCCAGTATTTCTCGAAGCGTGGATCGAGTGCCTCGATGGCGGGGTCGGGGTATCGGGGAAACGCGCGCCAGCCGGCGGTGCTGGGAAACGTGATTGACGGATCTGTGCTCATGGTCGGCTTCTCCTCGAATCCTCGGTTCCATCGGTGGCCTTCCGGTCGTGATCGATTGTGCGGAACCGGCCGAACGGAATTTCCTCGGCCTGACGAAGTCCGGCAATGCTCGACAGATTTTGAACGAAACGTCTGGCCTGCAGGTACATTTCGCTCAGCACCAATGACTCCTCCACTTCGCCGACCTCTCGTACCCGGCGAAGCATCGAAACCGCGAACAGGCCGATGACCGCCGCCAGCACGAAAAAGAAATCCCACTGAGAAATACTCAACGTATTGATGGCCAGCGATCCCTCCGGATCGCTCCATTTGAGAGAGAGCGATAGCTCACGCTGCGTGAAGAAGGCTGCGACCAGACCGCCGATGACGGGTGCGACGCCTGATGCAAGCGATACAACCAGGCTGTTGTTGGCGAGGTACGCTGTTGCGTCGCCCGGCGGCGCGAGCTTGAGTGCAATGTTGCCCGACGCGAGCGCAACTCCGGCCGTCGATATGCCAGTGAGTATATGAATGACGACCAACAGCGGAATGGTGAACGCATGCGGCTCGGGAAACGTCGTGAATGTCCACGCGAAGATGCACGCGACGAAAAGTGGCGCGCATACTCGCAGAACGGATTTGTTGCTCATTCGATCGGCGATATCGCCCCATCGTCTCAGCACCATCACGTTGACCAGCTGACTCGTCAGCGTCAGGGCCATCACGAGCCACAGGTCCAGGTGCAGCCGCAGAAGCATGTGCACAAGAAAGAAGGGCGCCGCCAGGTTGACGGCGAAATTCCACACGCCGAGAAACAACAGCAGCCGGCGATAGTTCTCGTCGCGCCATGGGTGACCGAGCCGCTCGATGAGTGCGATTTCTTCCTCGGGGGGTGCCATGCGCGGCTCGGGCATTCTGGTCATGCACCAGGTGCTGTAGGTTCCACCGATAAATGCGCCAACGAACAGCAGGCTGTAGGCGGCCGCAACGGGGCCGAAATCGTTGGCTTTCCAGAGGTCGATGAACGCCCCCGCGCCGAGGCCGAGGACGATGGCGATGGCCGACATGGCAGCAAGCCGCGCGCCGGTCAGACGGCCGCGGCGGCCTTCGGGCACGAGATCGCGCACCCAC
>JBFICP010000262.1:0-4786 GCA_041581935.1 Gammaproteobacteria bacterium
CCCGTTACCTCGTAAAGCTTCTGCACGACATACTGAGGCTTGATGCGCTCGTCCGACCATTCGTAGTGCAGGCAGTCGATAGACTGCCATTCGCGCACCTGCCGCCACCACGCTGCAAGCGCGTCGGCATCGGGCCGGCGATTGGTTTCCTTTAGCATGCCGATCATGTCGCGTAGAACGCTTCCCACCGGACCGACGAGGGGCACGTCCACCTTCACCGTCTTGGCGATGGATGAAGGATCGATATCGATGTGCACGATCTTTGCGCCGGGGCAGAATTGTTTCACGTCACCCACAACGCGATCGTCGAAGCGCGCGCCGATGCCTATCAGCACATCGCAGTTGTGCATGGCCATATTTGCCTCGTAGGTGCCATGCATGCCAAGCATGCCCACGAACTGCTCATCGGTGCCCGGGTAGGCCCCGAGTCCCATCAGGGTGTTGGTGATGGGAAAGCCAAGGATGCGAGTGAACTCGCGCAGCTCCTCGCTGGCTTTGTCCAAAATGACGCCGCCGCCGGTATAAATCATCGGGCGCTTGGCCGAGAGAATCAGATCGAGCGCCTTCTTCATCTGTCCCGTATGCCCGCGGGTAACGGGATTATAGGAGCGCAGAGTGATACCGGCCGGATACTCGTAGGGAATCTTGACGTCCGGCAATGTCACATCCTTCGGTATGTCGACAACCACCGGACCGGGACGGCCGGAAGACGCTACGTAAAATGCCTTTTTCAGCGTCGTGGCCAGCTCGCGAACGTCCTTCACAAGGAAATTGTGCTTAACGCAAGGTCGCGTGATTCCGATGCAGTCCACCTCCTGAAAGGCGTCACTGCCGATTGCCGGTGTCGGCACCTGACCGGTGAGCACCACCATGGGAATCGAATCCATGTGCGCTGTGGCGATGCCGGTGACCGCATTGGTGGCGCCGGGTCCGGACGTGACGAGCACGACACCCGTTTTGCCGGTGGCGCGGGCATAGCCGTCCGCCATGTGCGTCGCGCCTTGCTCGTGGCGCACCAGAATGTGCTTGATCTTGTCGCGCCGGTAGATTTCGTCGTAGATGTGCAGTACCGCGCCGCCCGGATAGCCGAAGATGAATTCCACCCCCTCGTCTTCGAGGAACTGCATTATTATCTGGGCGCCTGAGAGTTCCACCTGGCTTTCCTCGAGGAAAAAAACACCCGCAGGAGCGGGTTTCAATCGCTTTCTCACCGCAAACGTCCAAACTACTGAATCACCGAGTGATCGTCAAGAAATCCCGGGGGTTTTCGCCCTTACCGGAGGTGGTTCGAAAACGTGACCAAGACCACAATTGAGACTTTGGTGACGAGTCCGTGACTGACAGCCGCGGCTCGATACGGCTATATTTATCCACAGGCATCCCGGAGCGCATCGCCATCATGAACGGTCGCAATCGACTTGCCATCATTGCCCTCGCAGCGGCGCTCGGTAGCGCCGCACCGCTGCAGGCCGCGAAGCTCTACAAGTGGGTCGACGAGCAGGGCAACGTCACCTACTCGCAGCAGAAACCACCCGACCAGCAGGCCGAAACCATTCGCCTGCGCAGCGCGACGCTCAACGCCGAAGGCGCCCGAGAGAAGCTTGACCGGCTCAATGAGCGCGCAGAGTCCCAGCAGCAGGATCGCGATTTCGCCGAGAACGCGGCAACCGCTACCCGTCAGCGCGACGAGCGCATGGCCAGCAACTGTAAGATCGCCAGGGAGAACCTGCGCATCTTGAAGTCCACGTCGCGCATTCAGGCGAAGGATGACAAGGGCGAGCCGTATTTTCTGGACGACGCCGGAATTCAAGCGAAGATGACCGAGACGCAGCGGCAGATCGCTAACAACTGCAAGTAGACTGCGACGCCGTTGAGGATCACGGCCGGTTGAGACGTTCCTCGGGTCAATACCCCCACCCTTTTCTTCCGTTCGGAGAGATCGATCGCTGCTTGAATCCGGTGGGTGCTCGCCCTGCGGGCGAGGTCGTTGAGTTTGGCTGACGTTTCGAGCGCTCGTTTTCCTCACCCTCGCCCCTTTCGCTCTCCCCCGTCGTGGGATAGGACGGGCCCTTCGTTCAAGGCGTGGGTTGGACTATGGGCGCGGATCATTGATCATGGCGCCGGTGCTTTTTTGTGAGGGGCCGCGGCGATGCGGATGTCACAGATCCTGATCCCTACGGTGAAAGAGACGCCGGCGGATGCCGAGATCATCAGCCATCGGCTGATGCTGCGCGCCGGTCTCGTGCGTCAGCTCGCCTCCGGACTCTATACCTGGCTGCCCCTGGGCGTGCGGGCGCTGCGCAAGTTCGAGAATATCGTGCGCGAGGAGATGGATCGGGCCGGCGGCCAGGAAGTGCTGATGCCGGCGGTCCAGCCCGCCGAGATCTGGCGCGAGAGCGGGCGCTGGGACAAATACGGACCGGAGCTGCTGCGGCTCAAGGATCGTCATGACCGTGACTTCTGTGTCGGTCCCACCCACGAGGAAGTCGTCACCGATCTGGCCAGGCGCGAAATCCGCAGCTATCGCCAGCTACCCATCAATCTCTATCAGATCCAGACCAAGTTTCGCGACGAGATTCGCCCGCGCTTCGGCATCATGCGGGCCCGCGAATTCATCATGAAGGACGCCTACTCGTTCGATATGGACCGCGAGACTCACCACAAGAGCTACGATGCCATGCATCGGGCCTACACGCGCATCTTCACCCGCGCCGGCCTCGAATTTCGCGTCGTCGAGGCGGATTCCGGCGCCATCGGCGGCAGCCGATCCCACGAGTTTCACGTGCTCGCGGATTCCGGCGAGGATGCGATCGCGTTCGCTTCCGGCAGCGAGTTCGCGGTCAACCTCGAGCTGGTCGCGTGCCCGCCGCCCACCGGCAACCGCCCACCTGCCGGTGCGCCGATGACGACCGTCGAGACCCCGAATGTCCACACCATCGCGGAGCTCGCCGCGTTCCTCGGCATCACCCCGGAAGCGTGCCTCAAGACCTTGCTGGTCGAGGGCGAAGACGGTGACCTGGTCGTGCTGGCCGTCAGGGGCGATCACGACCTGAACGTGATCAAGGCCGAAGCGCTGGACGAGGTGCGCAAACCGCTCACGATGGCGGGCGCCGAACGCATCGCTTCGCGCTTCGGTTGCGAGCCGGGATCGCTGGGCCCGGTGGGCGTGGAGATTCCCGTGATCGTCGACCAGGCGGCCGCTCTCATGGGCGACTTCGTCTGCGGCGCCAATCGGGACAGCCGCCACCTCACCGGGGTCAACTGGGGCCGTGATCTGCCCGAGCCGAAGGTTGTCGATCTTCGCAACGCCGTGGCGGGTGATCCGGCACCCGACGGCCAGGGCACGCTTTCAATCGCCCGCGGCATCGAAGTCGGGCACATTTTTCAGCTCGGCACCATCTACAGCGAGCCTCTGAAGGCGGTCATCCTGGATGACGAGGGTCACGCCTTCAGTGCCTTCATGGGTTGCTACGGCATTGGTGTCACGCGGGTCATCGCCGCGGCTATCGAGCAGAACCACGACGACAGCGGCATCATCTGGCCGACCGCGATCGCGCCGTTCCAGGTAGCGTTGCTCCCAATAAACATGCACAAGTCGAGGCGCCTGCGCGACGCGGTCGAGGGTCTCTACGCTGACCTGCAGACGGCCGGCATCGAAGTGCTGCTCGACGACAGGCGCGTACGACCAGGGGTCATGTTCGCCGAAAGCGACCTAATTGGAATCCCCCACCGCCTGGTGCTCGGCGACCGCGGCCTCGAAGCCGGCAAGGTGGAGTACAAGAAGCGCGCCGAGGACGACAGCACCGAGATTGCCATCGCCGATGTGGTGTCGTTCCTGTCCGCGCGCATCGACGACGAAATCGCGGCCTGATGGCGGCCGGCGAAGACCCCGTGTCGGTTATCGGCCGCGGCCCCTCGAGCCAGCAGGTGCCAACGAAACGGTCCGCGTGCGAGGGTTGATTGGGGCCCCTCAAGTGCGCTCAGGCGCACGCGGCCCCGGCAACGATTCGCAGCGCACACCCTCGACCCGCGCGTAGGGGGGACCGGTTCGCAGCCACTCGCACAGTGCGTCAAGGGCCGCCTCTGGTCCCCGGGCGATGACCTCGACCCGGCCGTCGGCAAGATTGCGCGCCTGCACGTTCAAGCCGAGGGCGGACGCCTGGCGGTGGGTCGAGGCACGAAATCCGACGCCCTGGACACGCCCGCTCACGTAGCAGCGGCGAACACCCTCGGCCATCGGGTCACTGGAGGCGCCGCTTGGCTTCCGTGGCGAGTTCCCAGGCGCGGCTTTCGTCGCCATTACGGCCGGCCTCCTGAGCCTCGTCGATGAGCCGCTCGACACCGAGCCAGGCGCTGCCCCTGGTTTTTGCCTGCTCCACCGCGGCGCGCGCATCGGCAATCGCAACTGCCACCTCGCGTGCTTTCATGGCGGCCTGGCGGGCTTCGAGGGCTTCGCCGCGCGCGACATCGTAACGGCCCTGCTTCAACGACTGCTCGGCGTGATTCAACAACCGCTCGGCGTTGTCCATGGATCGCGGCGCGTAAGCCGCGGCATCGGCGCTGCGAGCGGAATTGATTGCCTGGCGAGCGTCGCTCATCTCCTGAGTGGGCGCGCTGGTACAGGCGAAGACGAGAATTGTCAGTACGAGGACGGCTGCAAGCGACCGGAACTCATGCACGTGCATCGGCATTCGGCTCTTGGTTTGTAGTCTTTATTAATGCTTGGAGTAGCGCGGACGCGTGGCTCGACGCTATCACCGCCCCGGTAGGCTGTCAACGCGGGTGA
>JBFICP010000263.1:0-4767 GCA_041581935.1 Gammaproteobacteria bacterium
CCCGACGATCGGGCGAATACCATGTCGATGCCGATAAGCAACAGCAGAATGCCGCCGGCGGTTCGCAGCGCCGCGAGCGAGATCCCGAGGGCCGACAGCAGCTGCTCACCGAACAGGGCAAAAACCAGCAGGATGCCGCTGGCGACGAGGGATCCGCGGATCGCCATCGAGCGCTTGTGCGCCGTCGTGCTTCCTGCTGTCAGCGCGGCGAACATGGCGGCGGCATCGATCGGGCCGATGGTGGCAAAGAAGGTCGTGCTCGCGACGACCGCGGTTTCGAACATATGCGCCTCTGAAAAGACCCCTGCCGAGATATTTCGCCGCCGATCAGAACTGCTTCAGGTTGGTCTCTCGAATGATCAGCGGCCGATAGCCGAACAGCGCGTTCAAGTGGTGTAGATAAACATGCTGGCCGTGATTGCGCCACAGTGTGTCGACGTGGTCGTTCACGCTGCGGTAGTGGTCGAGCACGGCCTCAGTGGAAAGCTCCTCGGCCGGTTGTTCCAATTGCACCTGTTGGATGAGGCTGAGCCAGGTTTGACTGACGCCCATGATGAACCACGGCCAGCTCGCCTGGATCTCGGGCGGCCACGATTGGTCGCTGGTGCCGGCGATGGGCGGAAAATCGGTTTCTTCCGCGCTCGTCATGGACACCGACACGATCAGCTGCTCCGATTCGAGCCATTGAAGCACCGAGTCGTCGCGAATCCGGCTGTGCAGAGTCTCGGCCGTCTCGGCATCGGTGAAGACCAGCAGCTTGAATCGGTGCCCAATCCGGTCGTAGCCGGCACGCCGGTGGAATCGCCATAAGCGAATCCGCGAGCCGAGGTCGGCGAGGGCCGGGGCGCAGACCTGATCGGCCAGCAGCGTGTCCAGATACCACTCCGGCGCCTGCTCGCGGTCCCAGTGCACGATGAACGCGATGCTCCACCAGGCCTCGCCCGGCTCGAGCGCCTCCGGGCCGGATCCCGGCGCCGGACCGTCCAGCGGGGCACGGATGGTCACCACGCGCGTGCAGGCGGAGAGCGCGAGCAGCGCCACCATGAGGGCAATTCCGGTCAGTGATGCAGTTCTGGGCATGGTCGAGCGACTCCGGCGTCAATTCAACATGGTCGATGCGAGGGCGTTTGTCCATGTCAGCTCCGGAAGTGAGCCTCGAATGGGATTCGCCGGCGAATGTCCCGACACGACGCCGTGCCATCAGTCCCGGCCTCGAGTCGCGACGGCCTCGCGGTGGGCGATATAGGTGACGCTGGCGATGATGATGGCGCCACCGGAAAGCGTCCAGATGTCCGGAATCTCAGAGAAGGCGTAGTAACCGAGAAGCGTCGCCCACACCAGCTGCAAAAAGGAAAAGGGTTGCAGCACGGTGAGCTCCACGCTCTGCATGGCGCGGGTGAAGGTGTAATGTCCCGCGGTGGCGAATACCGCGGTGATGAACAACCAGCCGAGCTCGGTGAATGTCGGCGTGCGCCATACCGCGAGCGCCGGTGGCAGCAGCGCGAGGGTCACGAATACCGACATGTAGGCAACGATGGTAGCGCTCGACTCGGTCTCCGTGAGCTTCTTGGCAATCAGAAACGAGCAGGCGAAGAGCGGCGCGGCGGCGAGCTGGGCGAGCGCGCCGAGCTCGATGCTGAGAGCGCCGGGACGCAGAATGATCAGCGTGCCCAGGAAGCTCGCGAGGACCGCAGCGATACGCCGTGCATGAAGCCGCTCGCCGAGGTACAGGGCGGCGCCGATGGTGGTGAATATGGGGGTCGTGAATCCGATCGCCGTCACCTGCGCGATGGGAATGCGCGCCATGGCGAAGAACCACAGCATGACGGCGATGCCGTGAGCAATGCCGCGCAAGGTGTGAAGCCCCAGGCGCGATGGTCGCGCTCCGGCCGCATAGAGGCGCAGCAGCACCGGCGCGATGAGAACGACGCCGAAGGCGTAACGGATGAATGCCGCCTGCATCGGATTCATGTCCGTGCCGAGGTGGCGGACGACGCCGGTTACGCCCACGAACAACAGTCCGGTCGCGAGCATCCACCAGATGCCGAGCAGATAGCGCCCCCGGGCGGTGTCCTTCACCCGCGTGCTTTTGCCCTCGGCAGGCTGACACCCCAGGGATCGGGTAGTTTACCGATGGGCACTTCGATCAGGGTGGCGCCGCTGCGGCCGAAGGCATTCTCGACCTCGCTGCGAAGCCTTTCAGGCGTCTCTGCGCGTGCCGCGGCGACGCCGAAGCTTTCCGCGAGACGCATGAAGTCGGGATTACGCAGCTCAGAGGCGATGACGCGGCCGTCGTAATCGTCCTCCTGCATGCGCTTGACGTTACCGTAGGCGTTGTCGTTGAAGACCACGGTCACGACGTCGATGCCGTGCTGAACCGCGGTCGCGAGCTCCTGAACGTTGAACATGAAGCCGCCGTCGCCGTTGATCGAGAGCACCGGCTTTTCCGGGTTCGCGACCTTGGCACCGAGCGCCGCCGGGAAGCCGGCGCCGAGCGTGCCCTGGTAGCCCGAGGAGAGAAAGGTCCGCGGCCGGTACACCGGAAACAGCGCGCGTGCCACATAGCCGATCTGGGTCAGCTCGTCGACGAGTATGCCGTCCTCGGGCAACGCGTCGCGCAGCGCCTCGATAAATCGGGCCTGGGGCGTGAGCTTTTCACGCATTTCGGCAAAGACCGACGACTTGAGCGCGGTCATCTCCGCCTCGCGCGAGGCGCGCTTGGCGTTGTGTCTGGCGAGCATCGGCTTCAGGGCGGCAAGGGCGCGTCGGGCATCGGCCACGATACCCACCGCCGGCCGGCCGAAGCGCACCATCTGGGCCGGGTCGATGTCGATGCGCACCACTTCGAGGGCGTCGTCGGTTCCCCACACCTGGAGCTGCTGCTGGCCCCGGGAGCCCACCACGAGCGCCACGTCCACATTCGGCCACAGCTTGTAGCCTGCCGGCAGGGTGTGGGACAGATAGTGGCGATCGCTCACGACCCCGCGGCCCATGCGGTGCGCGATCACCGGCGCCTGGAGCATCTCGGCGATCGCCAAAAGCTCGTCACAAGCGTCGACCGCGCCACCGCCGCACACGATGAGGGGATTCTGCGCTTTGCCGAGCAGCCTGGCCGCGGCCTCGAGGGCCTCACCGTCGGGTGCCGGCGACGTATGGCCGTTGACCGCATCGAGGAGCTCGACCTCGGCGGCGATCCCCAGTGTGTCCATGGCCATCTCGATCTCCACGGGCCGGATGACGCCGCTGCAAAGCTGCTTGAACGCCTCGCGCATGCGGTCGGGAACATCGCTCGGATGCTCGATGCGACAGCTCCATTTCGTCAGGCCGGCGATGAGCGCCTGCTGGTCTGGAATCTCGTGCAGCAGCCCGTAGCCCTTGCCGATGGCGGCGGCGGGAAGCTGCCCGGTGATCGCGAGCACCGGCGCATAGCAACCGTAGGCCGTTGCGAGCGCCGCGGTGGTGTTGAGCAATCCCGGCCCGGGAACGACCGCGTAGGTGCCCACCTTGCCGCTCGAGAGCGCATAGCCAAATGCCATGTAAGCGGCGCCCTGCTCGTGGCGTGGCTGTATGGCGCGGATGCTGTTGCCCTCGTCGTAGAGCGCGTTGAAAAAGTGATCGAGCTGCACGCCCGGCAGGGCGAAGAGCGTGTCGACTCCATGGAGCTTCAGTGAGCGTACGATGGCCTGGCCACCCGTCATGCGCGTCATGTTGCGGCTTCCTTCTGATTCCTGGCTCGGTGCTTGTCTGCAATGCTGTTCCAATCGCCCCGTGGCGCCCAGCCGAGCCGCTCGCGGGCGCGGCTGCTGTCGAAGACGCTCGCGCAGGGGTCGGCATCGAAGCGTGTGGGATCGCGAACCTCGGGAAGGCTTGCGTAGGCGTGCGCGAGGCGTGGCAGCAGAGGCTCGTGGCCGATGCCGTCGTCGGCGGCAACGTTGAATACGTCGAAGCGCCGGCCGGTGTAGTCCAGGGCCAGGTGAAAGCAGCGCGCCGTGTCCTCCGAGCGGACATAGCCGCGCAGCACCGACAAGGCGCCGTAGGGTACATCGCCGGCGTCGGATCGTGGCGCGTCGGGTGGATCGGAGTCCGGGTCATCGAGACGCAGCTGCGCCAGGATCGCGGCCTCGCGCTCTGGCCGGACGATGAGGGTCGGCCTGAGACACACGATGGCGAGCGCGCCGCGTCTCGCGAAGCTCCGGCACACGACCTCCATTACCTGCTTGGTGAGGCTGTAGGTGGCGAGCGGTCGCAGCGGGTGATCCTCGTCGATGGGCACGTAGTCCGGCATGCGATCGCGGCCGACGCCGTAGGTGGCGGTGCTGCTCGCCACCACTACCTTGCGCACCCCGGCGGCCTCGGCGGCATGCAGCAGATTCCAGGCACCCTGTACGTTGGTTCTGAAGTAGTGCTCGTCGGGAAAATCGTTGCCGTCATCGATGCCTGCCAGGTGAATGATGGCGTCGTGTCCGGCAATTGACGTCGAAACGGCGGCGAGATCGAGCACGTCCACCTGACGGTAGGCAACCTCGCGGGCGGGCGGCTTGATGTCGAGCACAGTGACAGTGCAGTGATCGACGAGCTCGTCGACGACGAATCGGCCGAGCAGGCCGCTGCCACCGGTGACGAGAACTTTTTCGTAACCCACGCTCGGTCCGGGTGTCAGAGTTGTCCCGCCTGCATGGCGGATAATAGGGAAAGACCCCGGTGAAGCGGATCATGCGCGACCCTTTCGCCAATCAGCTGTGCCTGTCGCTGCGCGTCCGATCGTAC
>JBFICP010000264.1:0-4753 GCA_041581935.1 Gammaproteobacteria bacterium
CCGCCGCGCGGCGCGACTCGCCGACTGCTGGTACATCCCGCCGCACAACCGCGTCGATACGGTGCTCCGCCAGCTCGATGTCTACCGGCGCGAGCTCGAAGCCTGCGGCAAGCCGGAGCCGGGTGAGCTGCCCATGCGCCGGGAAGTATTCGTCGCGGGCAACCGTCGCGAAGCGTTGCGTCTTTGCGGTGCCGCCCTGGAGCGCAAGTACCAGGCCTATGTTCAATGGGGGCAGGATCAGCCCATGCCCGAGGGCGACGATCTCAACGTGGATCTCGACGAGCTGATCAAAAATCGTTTTCTCATCGGATCCCCCGACGAGGTCGCCGCTGCCATTCTCGACATCGTGCGACCCACCGGGGTCAATCATCTCATCATCAGCACCCACTGGCCCGGCATGGAAACCCGTGTCGCGATGGACGCCATGCAACGATTCGCCGAGGACGTCATGCCCAGGGTTCGAAGCGGGCTGTGAGCGGGTTCAGCTGCCGCCACGCGCGAGCGTGACCCCTCCGCACACGTAAAGTACCTGGCCGGTGACAAAGCCCGAACGCTCGTCGACGAAAAATGCCACGGCGTTGGCTACGTCATCGGGCTCGCCGAGCCGCCCGACCGGAATCGCATCGACGATTTGACGCGTGCGCGGATTGTCGGGCGGATTGGCGCGCTCGAAGAGCTCAGTGCGAATCGGCCCGGGGGCTATCGCGTTGACGCTGATACCATACGGCGCGAGCTCGAGCGCCCAGACCTTGGTCATCGAAACCAGGGCACCCTTGGTCGCCGCATAGCTGGTTCGCAATGTCTTTCCGAGATGGGCGCGGCTGGCAATATTCACGATGCGCCCGAATCCCTGTTGTTTCATACCGGCTGCGACCGCCTGGGCACACAACATCGGCGCGCGCATGTTGATCGCCACCGAGGCCTCGAAATCTTCAACGCCGGTGTCCTCGAGCGCGGACATGCGGCCGATGGCGGCATTGTTGACGAGCACGCTCACAGGACCCTCGGCGAGCAACGCGTCGAGTGCCCGCCTGGTCGCCTCAACGTTGCCGAGATCGACCTCGACCCAGCGATCGCCGATTTCGGCCCCGGCCTGCGGAGGCGCTAGATCGAAGTTGACGACGGACCACCCCTCGGCGCTCAGCCTCGCCGCGATAGCGCGGCCGATTCCGCGGCTGGCGCCGGTTACGATTGCGGTCTTCATGTTCGATCCCCGGTGATGATACTCAGCTTCGATTACTTCGCGTCGTGGAAGATGAGGCCCACGGTGCGACGGTGTCCCGATCGGATCCGGCTCACACCGTGGCGAACCTGGACGCGGTAATAACCGCGGGCGCCCGCGACCGGTCGAAGCTGATTTGGAAACACGATGAACTGGCCCTGCTCGAGCACCACCGCCTCGCCGCGGGATTGCCGTCGCGGGCGCTGCTCGACGAGCAGAAACTCTCCACCCTCAAAATCGCTACCCGGACGACTCAGCATTCCCGTCACCTGGAGCGGAAAAGCAAGCTCGCCATAAACGTCCTGGTGAAGACAGTTGTAACCCTCCGCGGCGTAATCGAGCATCAGCGGGGTGGGATGAACCTGTCCCCTGGTTTTGCAGACGGCGCGATACTCGCTGAGGCTATCGGGATAGCGCGCCTCGAGGCGCAACCGATCCGCCCAGCGATTCGCGATCGCCGCGAGCGGTGAATAGAAACCTTCCCTGAGCGACGCGACCGGCTCGGGCACCGGCTCGGCGAAGTAGCGGTACTCGCCCAGCCCGAAGCTGTGCCGGGCCATGTTCACGGTCTTTCGAAAGTAATCCTCGCGGTCATAGAAAGCGGCGAGCTCGGCGCATTGGATCTCCGAGAGCAGGTACGGCGTCAATGCGTATCCCCGCGCGTCCAGATCCGCCTCGAGGCTTTGCCAATCGAGTCCGGCGATGCGTTCTTGCACTGCACGCGGGTTCAACCGACGGTATCCTGGTCAAGCGAATACTTCCTTGAAGAACGCCTGCATCTGCTTCCACGACTTCGCGTCGGTGTCCTTGTCGTAGGCGAGCGGCAAGCCATACTTTTTGCCGTTGGCGTCCGCATCCGGATTCGTGAATCCGTGCAGCGCGCCCGGATAAGCAATGAATCGCAAATCGGCGCCGGCCGCCTTCATCTCGTCTTTGAGCGCCGCGACGTCGGCCTCCGGCACCAGGGAATCATCGGCACCGTGGCATACCATGACTTTCGCGCGCACTTCACCGGGAGCCGGCTTGTGCGCCGAGCCGAGCGCGCCGTGAAAGCTGACAACCCCGGAAAGAGGCATACCGGTTCGCGCGGCGTGCAGCACCATCGCGCCGCCGAAGCAGTAACCGATGGCCGCAATGCGCTGCGCATCCACGCGATCGTGACTTTGCAGGTACTCGAGCGCTGCCCCCATACGGGACTCAGCCTTGGTGATGTCGGAGAGCACGCCATTCATGAGTCGGCCGGCATCGTCGGGGTTGTCCGCCACCTCGCCGTTGCCGTACATGTCGACGGCCAGCGCCGCATAGCCGAGCTTCGCCAGCTGGTCGACGCGCCTGCGAATATAGTCATTGAGCCCCCACCACTCGTGAATCACCATGACCCCCGGCCGGCGGGCATCATTCGCGTCGTCGTAGGCGAGGTACGATTGCAAATCGGTGCCCTCGGCACTCAGCCGGATTGTTTCCGAATGAATGGTTGAGTCAGACATGCTCTCCTCCTTGGCAGGTAAAGGTTTTAATGGATCGTAAGCTGGCGGGCGTATGCTTGCGTGTCGTAGTACCCACGCGATGACGCGATCAAGCCGTTGGCGCCCAGATCCCACACTTCCATGCCGCCGATTCTGACCGATCCGCCCGGTCCGTCGGGACCCACGGGAGTGCCGAGCAGTGTCCAGTTGAATGCGGCACGATTTCCGGAGGCCAGTATCGATTCCAACCGAATCTCCAGGTCGGGGAAAGCGGCCATATAGGAGGCCGCGGCGCGCGCGAGCGCCTCGCGACCGACGGCGGGCGTGCCGCCGTTGATCGACTGAATGCCATCGAGCTCGAAGCAGGCTGCGACGCCTTCCGGATCCTGTGAGCGCCACGCCTGACTGTAGCGTTCGGCGAGCGCCTCGGTGGACGCGCGACTGGGCACAACCGGGCCGGTGCCCGAAATCTGGGCCAGTGCCGCCGCGGTGTCGAGGTGGAGCGCAACCCGATCGATTCGGCGTTCGTCATCGACGTGCAGAAGCACGCCAGCGGTAAACCGGATGGAGCGACGTTCGCGCGAGTCCTCGGAGTCGAGATTACCCTCGACGATCCCTTCGACGAGCATATGTCGCGATGCGAAGCCGCGCAGTCGGACCGCGGAGAGTCGCGCGTCCGGACAACGGTCGAAAAAGCTCGAGAGAGTTTCGAATACCGTCGTTCGGGTCAATGAATTGCCGTCACCGCGGTCGAACGCGCACCCCGCGGAGCATGCCTCCTGCAATTCGTCAAAGTCGTGATCGTCGAATGCTTTTACGATTCGGTGACATAAACCGTCCATGAATGCCTCGCCCCTTGGAGCCCTTCCACGGCCCATCGTACTGCAATGCGACTCCGCGCAAAACCCGTCGATACATTGTAAACGCCATCCGTGCGGCGTGTCGGGCAAGCTCTGGTGCCCCCGTGGGAATTCTCCTATGATTCCTGCGCGTAGGCTGGCGGTGACTTGGATCGATCATCCTTGATGGCTCGGCAAGACGACACATCATCTAATTACGCGTCCAACGTACGTGCGCAATACGAGGCGTATCCGTTTCCGCTGCGTGACGCCCGCGACGAGTCCAGACGTCTCGTGATCGCCGAGCAAGAATGCCTGGGAAAATTAAACCATTTCTGTTTCGGCGGACGACGGAATTTCGACCACGGCTTCCGCGTCCTCGTCGCGGGCGGCGGCACCGGTGATCATACGATTTTCCTCGCCGAGCAGCTGCGGGACTACGACGCAAGCGTCACGTATATCGATATCAGTCGTACCAGCATGAAGATCGCGCAAGAACGAGCACGCGTGCGAGAGCTCGATAATATCGAATGGCATCATTGCTCGATACTCGACATCGCGTCCTTGAATCGCCAACCGTTCGACTTAATCAGCTGCACCGGAGTGCTGCATCATCTTCCCGAGCCGGAGCGTGGTCTCGCGGCATTGCGCACGGTGCTTGCACCGGATGGCGCGATGAGCCTCATGCTCTACGGCCGATCCGGGCGACTGCCTGTCTATGCCGGACAGGAACTGATGCGGCTGGTCAACGCGGGTATCGACGATCCGGCCGTGAAGACACGTCACGCACGTGCGGTGGTGGAGAGCCTGCCGGACACGAACTGGCTGCTGAGGGGTGGTGACCCGGAAAGCACTCGCAGGCAACTACTCGACGACGAGAGCGACTTGAACGACGTGCTCCTGCACGAGCAGGACTGCGCGTACAATGTGCAGGAGATCTACGAGTTTCTTGCCGGTGCCGATCTCGAGCTGATCGAGTTCACCTCCTTTCACAGTGATCCACCCTGTTTTCGCTATATGTATGATCCGCTTTCCTGGATAAGCGATCCGGCTCTGCGGACGCACATCGCCGGACTTTCACGTCCGCAGCAGCAGACCATCGCCGAAGCGATGAACTGCATGCTTACCTGCCATGGTTTTTACGCCGCGCCGGCCGCAACGGATCGAATTGCGCAGCCGAACGACTTCGACATGGTTCCGTTCTTTCTCTATTTCGATCCCCGTGA
>JBFICP010000265.1:0-4753 GCA_041581935.1 Gammaproteobacteria bacterium
CGTAATACGTCGAGACGATCGCTCAAGACACCGATGACCTTGTCGAGACGCTCGTGCAGATCGAGGGTCTCGAGAAGAGCCTGCTTTTCGGCAGCGTCGATGTCGATAAAGCTCGCGACCATATTGGCAAGTGCGCCCGGCTCGGTGGTCCGCTCGATGGCGAGTGCAAGCTCGGCCGGGGCCTGTGGCAACAGCTCGATGGTCTCCATGGCCTTCTTGCGCAGCAAAAGCGCGCGCGCCTCCACCTCCTTGCTCACGGTGGTCGGTTCGTCGAGGTAGTCGATGCGCGCGACCAGAAACGGGAAGCCGTGGAGGTAGTCGAGAATACGAAACCGACGCTCACCTCTGCAGATGAGGTGATGGGCGCCGTCCGCCGCGGTCACGTAGCGCAACACGCTCGCGACCGTGCCGGTGGTGTAAAGGTCGTCGGGACCCGGAACGTCGACAGACTCGTCGCGCTGCAGAAGCAGGCCAACGGCGCGCTCGCTTCGCACCGCCTCCTGGGCGGCGGCAATGGATTGCTCGCGCCCGAGCGTGATCGGCATCACGATGCCGGGGAACAGAACCGTGTTTCGCATCGGCATGAGTATGAGCACGTCCTCAGGCAGCGTCCTCGACGGGCTCTTCGCACCGGCCGCCTCGCCGGCGGCGCGCTCCACCTTGTCGGACTGCGGTTCGATAGATTCGTGTTCTACGTTCATTTCCTTCTCGTCGGCTCTTCAGGGCCTTCGCAGGTGCAGGCGCATGCACCCGTGCAGCGCATCGCGTGCCTCGAGCACGTATCCCGTCGCCGGTAAATGGATACGCCGCTCGAGACGTCCATGGGGGATCTCCAAACGCCGTATGGTTGCCGTGCGCGGTTCGATTCGAAGCCCGCGAAATCCCGTGATGCGAAGCGACCTGCCGCGCAGGGTTATCTCGACGCTTTCGGGGGCCACCCCCGGGAGCGCGATCCACACGATCAGCTCGCGATCGTCCTCGAAGACGTCCACGGGGGCTTGCCAGCCCGGAGTGCTGTCCGCCGCCTCGGTATCGAGCTCGAAGAATCGCTCGCGCAGCCGTTCAGTGTGCGCCAGCATGCGACAGGCTTCCGCCCACATCCAGGTCGTCGGACGCCGTCTGATCATCACCCTTTCACCTGCTCCTCGGGCCCGCGGGCTGATTCCCGCTACCGCCGTAGGGGGTTATATGGGGTCCGAATCGCGGAATTTCACCCTCTCGATGTCGCGGCGTGGCGTCCGCAGCGGATGCCCGGCGCGGCTAACCGGGGACATGGCGCGGCTCGTTCAACGTCGGATGGACGGGCGTCGCCGGGTACGGCCAGGGGACGTGGAGACCATTAACGGGTCACGAAAGCCTATCGACGGGGCTTTCGCTCATTGTTTCGGCGCCTGCCTTTCCTTGATCTGCTCGACGTGCTCTATGAGCGTGTCGATAGTCTCTTTGAGCAAATCGAGCTCGTCGACCGTCAGCTCGTCCAATTGCTCGAGGTTGTACTCGATGGTATCGATGATTTGCTTCCCGGGCCGCTGTATCGGGCGCATGAAATAGGCGGTAACTGTCGCCACAATGGTGCCGAAAAACAAAATGGAGCCCAGAATTATCCAGGCACCGCCGACAAATTGAGCCGTGTCCGATTGTGGAGAATCGGCAATGCCGGCGGTGGAGAACGCGGCGATACCCCAGTACAGTGCGTCTCCGTACGACATTATCGTCGTGTGCTCGGCACTGCTTTCGGCATAATAGAAAGCCGCCGAGAACGCCAGCCATGACACGACCAACAGGAGGATCATTCCCACGATCGGCGTATGCGCGAGCACGTCCTTGACGAATCTGGTGAATCGACTCGAACCCCGGGATTTCGCCAGGCGCAAGATCTTGGTCTTCATTGAAGGATAAACTCCCGCGAATGCTCTCGTTCAAGCTTTGTGCTCGGCTCGGAGTGAACGCTCAAAGACGGTTTCAGCGCCGGCAACGTGGCCCAAAATACACCCCTGGCGACGGGTTGTGCACTCGGGCCCCACTGCTCGGGGCGAGATGATGGCACACTGATGACTTGGGCCTCATGTCCGCGGCTCTCGATTTGGCGCCTCGACATCCGGTAGATACTCGAAGCCGCTTGATCCTCATCATCCCGGGCACGTGTGTCCGATGTGAGAATTTCGTCCGGTTATGCGCATCGACGTCAAATCAGGCCTGGATTTATTCATCGAGGGTGCGCCCGTGGGCGACGGATGGCATGAAAAGCCCGTGGCCAGTGCGGCGATTCTCGGCCGTGACTTCCCGGGCGTTAAGTTCGAGCTGTTGGTCGAACAGGGGCGCCCTGTCGAGGCCGGTGAAGCGTTGCTGCGCGATCGGCACCGCCCGGACATCGTCTTTACCTCGCCAATCGCCGGAACCTTCGGCAGCATCAACCGCGGCGCCCGGCGGGCACTGATCTCGGTGACAATCATCGGCAGTGACGCCGATGACGCGGTTCATTTCGACGTGCCCGAGTCTCCGGGCAGGGATCGAATTCGGCGCCTGATGCTGGAATCGGGACTGTGGCCATCGCTAAGGATGCGGCCGTTCGGACACATTCCCGATCCCGGCGGCGAGCCCAAGGCATTGCTCGTGACGGCAATCGAAAGCGAGCCGCTGGCGCCGGATCCGGCACCCATCGTCGCGGCACACGCTTCGGAGTTCGAGCTCGGATTGGATGCGTTGTCGGCGATCACCGAATCACCGATGTACCTGTGTCAGGCGCCGGATGCGGGCATTCCGGTAGGCCAATCGAGTCGTATACAGGTTGTCGAGTTCGACGGACCGCACCCGGCCGGGCTTCCCGGAACCCACATTCATCGATTGTGTCCGATCGGATTCGATGGCGCCGAGGCGTGGCATATCGGTTATCAGGACGTGATCGCGTTGGGCGCGTTGATGGCGACGGGTCGATTGTGGCAGCAACGCGTCGTTTCGCTCGCGGGGCCGGCGGTCGCCAGTCCGCGTCTGATTACCATCCCGGTGGGTGCGGCCATCGACGAGGTTGTCGCCGGTGAGCTCGAAGTCGATGGCGCGCGGATCATATCGGGATCGGTCCTGTCCGGACACATTGCTTTCGGCACCGAAGCCTATCTCGGGCGCCACCACCGTCAGATTACCGCGATACCGGAAGTGAACGAGCGTTTCGTGTCACGCACGGGTACGACCGTGCGCGATACCACGCTCGGCGGCGAGCCCGGGCCCCTCATTCCCACCGGAGACTTCGAGCGGGTGGCATTGCCGGGCATTCTCCCCGTTCCGCTGCTACGCGCCCTGCTGGTCGGCGATGTCGACCGCGCCCGTGACCTCGGAGCGCTCGAGCTGGTGGAGGAAGACCTGACGCTGCTCTCCTATGTGTGCCCGTCGAAGACCGATTACGGATTACTGTTGAGGCAGGTGCTCGAACAGCTGTGCCGGGAGACGGCGTGAACGCGCGTTCGCGCACCGCAACGGCGCCGCACGCGCGCGCGCCCACGAGCCTGGCGCGAATCCAGACAATCCGCCTGGTCGCGCTGGCGCCCGTGCTGATCGTCGCGATCGTAAACACCGGTCACCAATATCTCTCGGCACTCGACACCGCCGGCGCCATGAACGCAGGCGATTGGCGCGATCGACTGGCGGGCAGCCTGGGTCTCGACTATTCGCAGCCCGGCCTGCTCGACGTGATCGCCGCCGGCCTGCTGCACGTGCTGCCCGTGCTGGCCGTGGCGCTGCTCGTGGGCGGGGTCTGGGAACAGGTTTTCGCCACCTATCGCCGCCGCCGGAAGGAGAGCGGTCTGCTCGTCATCGCCGTGCTCATGACGTTGCTGATGCCGCCGAGTGTCTCGCTCGTTCACCTGGCCATCGGCATGTCCTTTGCCATCGTGTTCGGCAAGGGCATTTTCGGAGGCGAGGGAAAGACCTTTCTCAACCCGGCCGTGGTCGGCGCGGCCGTGCTGATGATCAGTTTCCCGACGGCCCTGACCGGTCATGCGCTGTGGACTGGTGTCGCCGGTTATAGTGGCACGCGAGCGATCTCGATCTACCACCTCGGCGGTGCCGACGGACTCGCCGCGGCCGGCATCGACTGGTGGGGCGCATTTTTCGGTAACGTCCAGGGCATGATGGGCACGACGTCGCTGCTCGCCATCGCCCTTGGCGGGGCCGTGCTGATCGTGACGCGTATCGCTTCCTGGCGACTGGTTCTCGGTCAAGTGCTCGGACTCGTGCTGGCGGGCACGCTGTGTAACATTTTCGGCAGCGGCCAGGGGGTCGCAAACTTGCCGTGGCACTGGCACCTGGTCCTCGGCAGCTTCGCTTTCGGCGCCGTGTTCCTGGCAACGGATCCTGCCAGCGCCGCTTCGACCAATACCGGGCGATGGCTGCAGGGACTCATCGTCGGCGCGCTGGTGGTGGCGCTCCGGGTTGCCAATCCGGCCCACCCTGACGGCGTCATTTTGGCGCTTCTGATGGGCTCTATGCTGGCGCCGCTCATCGATCACGTCGTCATCTGGTTCAACGTGAGGCAACGGGCAAGAGGCTATGGCTGACACCGCCATCCGTGAGAACCCCGTCCAAGCGCTCCTGACGGTTCTTGGCGTTGCCGTGGTTTGCGCGCTACTGGTCTCGGTGACGGCGGTGACGCTTCGACCACACTACGCCGCCAATCTCAACCGAACGACGCAGCTCAAGCCCCTTTTCGGTGCTTTGTCACGAAGCGGTCGCGAAGTGGCGCGAGGGGATATCGAGAGCC
>JBFICP010000266.1:0-4721 GCA_041581935.1 Gammaproteobacteria bacterium
AGTGCTGGATGCCGGAAGAGCCACCAAGCAGGATGTTCGAGAGCTGCACATCGGCCTGCTCAACATGATGCCCGATGCGGCGTTGCAGGCAACCGAGCGCCAGTTCATGCGCCTCATAGGCTCTTGTAACCGGATCGCTCAGTTCTACGTCCACCCCTTCACTATCGAAGGTGTGGACCGTGAAGGCGACGCCCGGGAGCATGTCGATCGTTACTATGAGAACTTTCGTGAACTCCAGCGCGATGGGCTCGATGCGCTGATTATCACCGGCGCAAACGTTACCGAGGCTGATATCACCAGGGAGCGCTTCTGGGCCCCGATGACCGAGGTCATGGATTGGGCACGCGAAAACGTAACGTCGACCTTGTGCTCTTGTCTCGCGAGCCACGGCGCATTCATGCACTACCACGGCATACTCAGAACACACCTCTTGGAGAAGCAATGGGGTGTCTACTCACATCGCGTCGTCAACAGCCAACATCCGATTGTGTCGAACGTCAATACACGATTCGATGCCTGCCATTCGCGCTTCAACGACGTACCCCGTGAGCAGATGGAGGAGTCCGGGCTTCGGGTGCTGGTTTTCGGTGACGAACCCGGTGTACTCCTGGCGGTGAGCACGGACGGATTGCGCTTCGTCTATTTTCAGGGCCATCCCGAATACGACATCTTCAGTCTCATGAAAGAGTACAAACGGGAGATCAGCCGTTATCTGCGCCGCGATCGGGAAGACTACCCGCCCTTTCCCGATCACTATTTCAGCGATGCCGCCCAGTCGCTTCTCGACATCTACAAGCGTGACCTGATTGCCGCCGATAAGCATGGCAAGGCCATTCCCGAGTTTCCGGAAGAAGAAATCATCGCCCTGCTCGACAATACCTGGACCGATACCGGCAAGGCGCTCTACAACAACTGGCTCGGGCTCGTCTACCAGCTCACCAACCGGGACCGCCGACTACCGTTCATGCAGGGCGTCGATCCCGACGATCCCCTGGGTATCGCTGACAAACCGACTCTTCGCAACCGTTCCGCGTAGCGGCGAACTCACCCGGCGTCGTAGCCGAACGGATCGTCGACCGACGCACACGGTTGCGTGAACCAACACGGACCGTCGTCGGTCATGTGAAAATGATCCTCCAGGCGCACGCCGAACTCGCCGTAGATGCAGATCATGGGCTCGTTGGAAAAGCACATGCCCGCTTCGAGAGGCGTGCGGTTGCCCTTTACCAGATAAGTCCACTCGTGCACGTCGAGACCGATGCCGTGGCCGGTGCGGTGAGGCAGCCCCGGGAGCGCGTAACCGGGACCAAAGCCGGCCGCTTCGATGACGGCGCGGGCGGCCGCGTCGACGGATTCGCAGGTGGCGCCCGGTCGAGCTGCCGCGAACGCCGCTGACTGCGCCTGCTTCTCCAGGTTCCAGATCTCTCGCTGGCGGGCGTCGGGTTCGCCGAAAACGTAGGACCGAGTGATATCGGAGTGATAACCCTCGACGGTTGCGCCGGTGTCTATGAGCACCATGTCGCCCTGTTTGAGCGTCTGCGGGTAGGGAACGCCGTGCGGATAGGCCGTGGGCTCTCCGAAGAGCACGATACAGAAGCTCAATGGGCCGTCGACACCGAGTCGCCCATGGGCCTCGGCGATGAAATCGGCGACTTGCGTGGTAGTGATTCCCTCGGTGAGCACGCGTGCGGTCGCCTTGTGAACCTCCAGCGTGATGTCCTTGGCACACTGCATCAGCGCAATCTCCGCAGGCGATTTGATCATGCGGCAACGAGCCGTGATGAGGCTGCCGTTTACGTACTCGAATGCATTGCCCGCGCGGCGCAGGCCATCGAAAGTGAAGAACGGCGTGGCCTCGTCGATGGCAATGGTGCCATGCGCGTGCCCGTAGCTGCGTACCGCGTCGACAACCAGCGCCGTCGGGTCCTCGTGCTCCTCCCAGGTACGTACGTCATTGCCGATGCAGAGCATCGAGCGTGTCTTCTCTTCCTCGAAAGCCGGACAGATATAAGCGATCTCGCCCTTGTCCGGAATCACGGCCCCGTGCAGCCTCTCGCTGGCACCGAGCCGCAACCCGGTGAAATAGTAAAGACTGGTTGATGCGTCCAGGTAGAGCGCTTGAATGCCTTCGGCCCGCATGAGATGTTGGGCTTTCTCCACGCGGCGCCGTCGCTCGTCGACGGAGATGGGCACGACGCCATCGCGCATCGATGTCATACGCCGCAACTCGGTCTCCACCGTCGACCCGCCGATACCCACTGTCATTTTGCCGATCTCCGTAATCGCACCTACCGGTCAACAAACTATAGCGACCGAAAAGTCACGCGGGAATCCGTGAGCAATTCGACGCCCAGACGCCCGAAATGAAGGCGCGAATGCCTGTCGTTGAACGAGAAACAGCCGTGCAAATCATTCGAATAATTACCCGTGACTGTTTTCAGCAGCGAATTCGCTCATTGCGCGGGTCGTAGAGAGGGCCGAAATGTATGGTCGCTGGTACACGAGCATTGGCGACCTCTAGCTCGTAATCCCCGGAACGCAGGTACTGCCGATCGACGCCCGCACTGTTGCGGACATAGCCGTAGCCGATGCTCTTATCGACGGTGTAACCGTAACCGCCGCTGGTAAGCCAGCCGACGCGCTCACCATTTCGAAAGATGGTTTCCCTGCCAAGCAAGATCACCTCGGCGTCGGTCGTGAAGCACGCCAGACGGCGCGTGAGGCGCGTTCTTCGCTGCTCCATGAGCGCTTCCCGGCCGAGAAAAGCAGTATTGGTATCGAACTTCACGGCAAACCCGAGGCCCGCGTGCAGCGGCGTATGATCGGGAGTCAGGTCCGAGCTCCAGGCACGGTACCCTTTCTCCAGCCGCAGACTCTCTATCGCCCGGTATCCACACGGAGCAACGCCGTAGGCTTGCCCGGCAGCCATTACGGCACGATAAACGTCCCGGGCAGCGGCAATCGGTGTATGCAGCTCCCATCCCAGCTCGCCGACATAGGTGATGCGAAGCGCAGTGACCCGCGCGTCCGCAATCCTGACCCGCCGGACGCTGGCAAATGGAAATGCCACATTGTCGAATCTATCCGGTGATATCGCGGACAGCACATCGCGCGATTGCGGACCGAAAACGGAGATGACCGCATATTCGTTCGTTACATCGGTGAGCGCGGCGGCCAGTCCCGGCCCGAGGTGAGATTTGATCCAGTGAAAGTCGTGGCTCGCGAATCCTGTTCCGGTAACCATGTAATAGCGATCCTCGCCCAAGCGTGCCACCGTGAGATCGCATTCGATGCCACCCCGGGAATTGAGAAGCTGGGTATAGACCACCGCGCCAGGCGGCCGCGACACGTCGTTGGCGCAAATCCAGTCGAGCGCCTGCTCGGCATCACGTCCCCTCAGCTCGAATTTAGCGAATGAGGTCTGATCGAAGACACCGACCCGCTCGCGTACCGCACGGTGCTCGTCACCCACGTGGGCGAACCAGTTCTGGCGACCGAAACCGTACTCGTCACGTGGCTCGACGCCTGCAGGTGCAAACCAGTTGGGCCGCTCCCAGCCGAGCTTCTCACCGAAACACGCGCCCGCCGCGCGCAGATCGTCGTAGAGCGGCGAACGCCTGTACGGCCGGGCGCTTTCTCTCTCCTCGTGGGGCCAGGCGATGGTGTAGTGCTTGCCGTACATCTCGTGGGTGCGCGCGCGTACCCACTCGACCTCCTCGTGGGGACGGCCGAATCGGCGTATGTCCACCGGCCACAGATCGTAGGGCGGCTCGCCGCCGACTATCCATTCGGCCAGGGCTTTGCCGGCACCGCCGCCCGATGCGATTCCGAAGGCATTGAAGCCGGCACCGACGAAGTAGCCCGCCACTTCCGGCGCTTCGCCGAGGATGAAATTACCATCGGGCGTAAAGCTTTCGGGACCGTTCAGCAGCTGCTTGACACCGGCGTCTGCGAGCGCCGGTACCCGCGGCAGGGCCTGCGCCATGAGCTGCTCGAAATGATTCCAATCCGAATCGAGCAGCGTGAAGTGAAAACCATCGGGAATGCCGTCGACGGCCCAGGCCAGCGGATCGGGCTCGTAACCGCCCATGACCAGACCACCGACCTCTTCCTTGTAGTAGGTCAGACGATCGGGATCACGCAATGTCGGGAGATCGCTGCCGACCCCGTCGATGGGCGCGGTGATCACGTACTGATGCTGAATCGATACCAGCGGCACGTTGACACCGGCGAGACGACCGAAATCGCGCGCCCACTGCCCGCAGCAGTTAACGACGATTTCGCAGGCGACCCGGCGCCCGGCGGCGTGCACCGCTGCGACGCGGCCATCGCGCACCTCGACACCGGTTGCGGCGCATTCCTCGATCAGCCTCGCGCCGTGCATGCGCGCCCCCCTGGCCAGCGCCAGGCTGATGTCGGAGGGGTTCACCTGGCCATCGGTGGGCAGAAAAGCCGCCCCGACGACGTCGTCGATGCTCATCAACGGCCACAGCTCGCGGGCCTCCGACGGTGTCAGCAGATGCATCTCGAGCCCGAAGCTGTGGGCGGTGGTGGCCTGTCGCGCAAGTTCCGTCATGCGCGCGGCATTGCATGCGAGCCGCAGCCCACCGTTCATCTTCCACCCGGTTGCAAGCCCCGTCTCTTCCTCGATGCTCCGGTAAAGCGCCACCGAGTGGCCAAGCAGCTCGGTGATACCGGCCGAGGTCCTCAGCTGACCGACC
>JBFICP010000267.1:0-4700 GCA_041581935.1 Gammaproteobacteria bacterium
CGCGGATCTGGTGCTGGATGCGGGCGCGACCAGTGAAGACGAACTGGTTCGAATCGTGCGCGAATCGTCGCCGCCCGATGGCCCCGATGTGGTCCTGGAGGTATGCGGCGTCGCCTCCGTCGTGCCTGCCGGCATACGCATGCTTCGCACCGGCGGCCGCTACGTGCTCGCCGGCGTGGTCAATCCAGGATCCTGTTTCACGCTCGATGGCAATGACCTCATTCGCAAATGGATCACACTCAAAGGCATCCACAACTACCACCCTCGTCACCTCATCCAGGCACTCGACTTCGTCATGGCCAATCGGGATCACTTTCCGTTCAAAGAGATAGTGGATTCGCGCTTCGGCCTGGATGAGCTCGGCGAGGCGTTTGCCAAGGCAGCCAACCACAGCGTGTTGCGCGCGGCAATCGTGCCTTGAACACACAATAATCGGAGAGAAGTCATGATTGGACCGGATCTCGAGTTCACCCCGCGTGGGCTGTACATCGGCGGCGAGTGGCAGGACGCCAGTGAAGGCGGACGACTGGAAACCATCAACCCGTCCACGGGCGAGCGCCTCGGCGAGGTGCCGATGGCAACGGAGACCGACGTGGATCGCGCGGTGCGAGCCGGACGCCATGCCTTCGAATCCGATTGGGGCCGCATGCCCATGCGCGAACGCGCGGGCTATCTCGAGCGTCTCGCCGACCGATTGCACGAGCATCGCGAGGAGCTCGGACTGATGGACTGCGTGAACGCCGGAAACGCACTCGCCGGCATGATCGGCGATGTCGACTGGACCGTGGATACGTTGCGCTTCTTCGCCGGGCTGGTGACCGAGGTGAAGGGCGAGACCTCGTCGCAAGGCCCGCGCCATATGAACTTCACCCGCCGCCAACCCTACGGCGTTGTTGCCAAGATCAACCCCTTCAACCACCCATTCCGCTTCTGTGCGGAGAAGGCCGCCGCGGCGCTTGCCGCCGGCAACACCGTCGTCGTGAAGGGACCCGAGCAGGCACCGCTCTCCAGCCTGCGCTTTGCGGAGCTGTGCGATGGCATCATGCCACCGGGCGTGGTTAACGTTGTCACCGGCAGCGGCGAGACCGGCTCGGCCATGGTTCGCCACCCGCTCATCGAGCGCATCGGTTTCGTGGGCTCCGTGGAGACAGGACGAATCATCGCACGCGAAGCTGCCGAAGGGTTGAAAGAGGTCACGCTCGAGCTCGGGGGCAAGAATCCGATCGTGATCTTCCCCGATGCCGATCCGGCGAAGGCCGCCAAAGCGGCGGTCAAGGGCATGAACATGAACCGCCAGGGCCAGTCGTGCAGCTCCACCTCTCGCGTATTCGTCCACGAGTCCCTGCACCGCGACGTGCTGGATGCGCTGGTCTCCGAGGCGGAAGCGCTGCCGGTGGGATTTCCTTGGGTGAAAGGAAACGAGGTCGGTCCCATCGTGTCGGACCGCCAGTTCGAGCGCGTCATGGGCTACATCGAATCGGGCAAGCAGGAAGGCGCGAGACTCGCGACCGGCGGCGGGCGGCCCGACGACCCGGCGCTCGGCAAGGGGTTCTTCGTATCGCCGACCGTCTTCGACGGCGTCGACGAGAGCATGCGCATTGCCCGCGAGGAAATTTTCGGACCGGTGATGTCGGTATTCACCTGGTCGAGCTACGAGGACATGCTGGCGAAAGCCAACGGTCTCGTCTACGGACTCACCGCGGCCATCATCACCAACGATTTGGGCGAGGCCATGGAAACCGCCGAGCGCATGGAGGCGGGCTACGTCTGGATCAATTCCAACGGCCGCTATCTCGGCGCGCCTTATGGCGGCTGGAAGCACAGCGGCATCGGCCGCGAGGAGTGCTTCGAGGAGCTCTTGAGCTATACGCGCATCAAGAACATCAACATGCGCTGGTAGCTCCGCCTCCGATCAGCTCTCCAGGACATAGGTGCCCGGAGCGTCGGCCAGGGGCGGGTAACCGGCTTGGGGCGCGCCCATGATCGGCGGCGCCTCCGGCTGACCGGAACGCTCTGCAAGCCATCTCTGCCACGCCGGCCACCAGGATCCTTCCTCGACCGGTGTCTGTTCGCACCATGTATCGGCATCCACGTAAAGCTCGTCCTCCCGGCGCGTGCGGATTCGAAACCGACGCCTCGGATGCCCCGGCTCGCTCACGATACCTGCATTGTGCCCGCCACTGGTGAGAACGAAGGTCACCTCCTTGGCATCCGAAAGGAGGTGAATCTTGTAGACCGAGCGCCACGGTGCGACATGGTCTTTCTCGGTGCCAACGGCAAACAGAGGAATGCGAATATCGGTCAACGACACGGGACGCCCATCGACCGTGTATCGCCCCTCGGCAAGCTGATTGTGCAGAAAAATCCGGCGAAGGTATTCAGAATGCATTCGGTAAGGCATTCGCGTCTGATCGGCGTTCCATGCCATCAGATCGCTCATCGGCTCGCGATTGCCCAGCAAGTAGCTGCGCACCATCCTCGACCAGATCAGATCGTTCGAACGCAGAAGCTGAAATGCGCCGGCCATTTGCCTGGTGTCGAGCACGCCCTGATCCCACATCATGTCTTCGAGGTAAGTAACTTGGCTCTCGTTGACGAAGAGCATGAGCTCACCGGCCTCTTCGAAGTCGACTTGTGCTGCGAAGAGTGTCGCGCTTGCAAGACGTTGGTCGTCGTCGCGCGCCATCGCCGAAGCCGCGATTGCGAGCAGGGTGCCGCCGATGCAATAGCCCACCGCGTGAATCTTTCGGCGCGGAATGATGGTGGAGACGGCGTCGAGTGCCGCCATCACTCCGAGACGGCGATAGTCGTCGAAACCGATGTCACGATCGGCAGCGGTCGGATTCCGCCAGGAAATGACGAAGACCGTATGACCTTGGTCGACCAGGTACTTGATTAGCGAATTGTGGGGGGAAAGATCGAGAATGTAGTACTTCATGATCCATGCAGGGACGATGAGCACCGGCTCCGGGTGCACTGACTGCGTAGTCGGCGAGTATTGGATCAGTTCCATGAGCCGGTTACGGTGCACAACTTTTCCCGCGGTGATTGCGACGTCACGGCCGACCCGATACGTCTCCACGCCTTTCGGGCGGTGACCACCGATTGTCCATTCCCAGTCCTCCATGAAGTTCATCCATCCCCTGACGAGATTCGCGCCCCCTTCGCGCGCCGTTGCCTGCAGGACCTCGGGATTGGTGGCAAGGAAGTTGGACGGCGACCACATGTCGAGCAGCTGACGCGCGCCGAATTCGACCATGGCCTCTGTCTGCCTGGAAACGCCCGGAACACCGGTCGTCGCGTTGTACCACCATTGCTGAGTGAGCAAGAACGATTGGTATACGAGGTTGAAGGGCCAGGACTGCCAAGCATCTCCGGCGAATCGCCGGTCCTGAGGCAGGGGCTCGATACAGGGATGGCCAATTGGTCCGTTCATGCAGCGCCCGACATGCGCCGACAGCCGAATCGCCTTTCGCAAGGCCTTCTCGCCGAGTGCCGCTTGCTTGCCAGGGGAGATCGCCAGATGGACGAGCCAGTCGAGGTAGGCGATGGCGAGCACCGCCGGAGAAATCCCCATGGTCACTCTTGCAAGGCCGGCACGAACGCTTCGGTCGAGCTCTTCGAGGCCTTGGGAGCCGTCGAACAGATCCTGACGATGCCCGGCGGCCGTCTTCGCGGCATCTACCGGCGTGCAAGCGGCGCCCGATGGCGCGATACCGGGCTCTCGCGCGCCTTGATCGCCTTGCGCCAAGGCCGGTTTTTTTTGCCTAACCGATCCTTGCGGCCGCGCCGCACCGCCCCTCGAGCGGCGCGGCCGTGTCTCTCGTGCGCGACGACTACTCACGCGCCACGGCTATCCCGTCTGGGCGGTACTGGCGGAACGCGACGTTGCTGTTTCGCGCCTGGGCTTGGTGTGCGTGCGGGACTCCTCTCCGGAGCCGTTTTCTTGAGCCGCAGCCGAGACGATCTCCATCACCTTCTCCGTCTCGTGCGCATAGTCGTCGGCGGTGCTGTGCATCCAACGGCTCTGGACATCCGCCGCTTCGGTCCATGTTCGACACTTGGACAGGTCTTGCCCCAGCTCGGTGTCCTTGCGCATCCGCTCGGTTACGAACGACGTGAATTCCTGTCCGAACCGGGTCGACGCTTGAAGGTACGCTCGCCAGGCACGCGCATACGCTTCGATGACGCTGGCGTTGAACGCGATGATCGCCTCCGGCGAGAACCCTGCCCCGAAGGGCGCGCTCTTTGATTGTTCCGACTTGCTCATTGTGCACCTCCTGTGAGTGTTGCTTAAAGAGACCGATGACCGACCGGCACCTTTCGGCGACGGCCGGCCCGACACATCTAGAATTTTTGAGTATGCTTGACGCCAGCCACCCGGGAAATGACCTTCGTCAATCTCGAAAGGGTATTGTTCTCGACCGCGTCTGCGACCGTAAGTCGGGACGACTGCGGGCATGGTCAAGAGGCACTCGCCCCCACCCCCCCGCCGGGGCCATCGCAGACGCCCGTATGTGTAATTTTCGCGCGTTCCGTGATTTCGGGGCTTCCGCAACAAGCCCGCTTCGCTCGCACCTCCGGTCACCGGGGTACTCGACGACGGATCTCAATCGCGCAAAAGCCTTCGCTTCGATCTGGCGCACCCGCTCTTTGCTTATACCATAGTGCTCACCGAGCTCGGCGAGAGTTACCTTGTC
>JBFICP010000268.1:0-4691 GCA_041581935.1 Gammaproteobacteria bacterium
AGGTGCTCGAGGACGCTTCCGGCACGCTCAACCGGCAGCTCACGCTCGCCCAAGCGCGCCAGGCGCTGGTCGCGATGCCGCGCGAGCCGGGCGATGGCGGCACCACGCCCGGCGACACGAGGCACGATTTTCTCATCCACGCGGTGCGTGCGTGCCACAACGGCGTCGCGCGCGCGCACCTACTCGACTACCACGTGGACGGCGTGCTGCTCCTCGAGCTTTTCACCCGCGACGGTGTCGGAACGATGGTTACAGCGCAACCCTATGATTCGACTCGACGCGCCACCATCGAGGATATCGGCGGCATCCTCGAGCTCATCGCACCGCTCGAAGAGCACGGCGCGCTGGTGCGCCGCTCACGGGACAAGATCGAAACCGCCATCTCCGACTTTCTGGTGCTGGAGCGTGACGGTGCGATCATCGCCTGTGCCGCGGTACACCCGTTCGTCGAAGACGGGGTCGCCGAGCTCGCCTGCCTGGCCGTCGACGATGCCTATCGCATGCGCGGTCGCGGCGACTTTCTGCTTTCCGAGGTCGAGAAGGAGGCGCGCGCCGGTGGTATCGACCGTCTGTTCGTGCTCACCACCCAGGCCACCCACTGGTTCAAGGAACGCGGCTTCGCGGACGCCGACATCAGCGATCTGCCGGTTGCGCGACAGGGACTCTACAACTACGAGCGCGGCTCGAAGGTTTTGATCAAAGCATTGCACTCATCGTAGTGGGTAGATTCGATTAAGCAACGCTCACTATCTGTCATCGGCGAACCGCGCCGCTCCCGAGCAAGGGCTGCGACGACTCGCGAGGATTACTTTTTGTTTTCGAATTTCAACAGGAGCCAAAGGACATGTACGAGACTGCCGAAACCTCCACACACGCCAACCTCGACCGCGGCGAGGTGACGCCCACGACCGGATTGCGCCGTGTCGCGTCGACACCGGCGGTAGTCGCCGCCATTGTTGCTTGCAGCCTGCTGTCGGCCTGCGAAACCCTGCAGACCGAAGATCCTTATACCGGTGAAAAGAAAGTCAGGAAGACGGTTGCCGGAGTCGGCATCGGAGCGGTCGGTGGCGCCGTCGTCGGCGGTATCGCCGGCGGGCGCAAGGGTGCGCTGATCGGCGCCGGGGTCGGCGCGCTGGCCGGTGGCGCCGTTGGCTACTACATGGACCAGCAGGAGGCAAAGCTGCGTGAGAAGCTGCGCGGCACGGGCGTCAGCGTCACGCGCTCCGGCGATAACATCATTCTGAACATGCCGGGCAACGTGACCTTCGCGACCAACTCCAGCGACATTTCGGCAAACTTCTACTCGGTACTCGACTCGGTGGGCACCGTGCTCAACGAGTACGAAAAGACCTATGTCGACGTCATCGGACACACCGACAGCACCGGATCGGCGCAATACAATCAGCAACTGTCCGAACAGCGCGCCGCCAGCGTCGCCAGATACCTGGAGAGTCGCAAGGTTCTGCCACAGCGCATCGTCACGATCGGCAAGGGAGAGCTCGATCCCGTCGCCTCCAACGACACGCCGGACGGTCGAGCGCTCAACCGAAGGGTGGAAATCAAGCTGGCGCCGGTGACTTGATCGGCGCGCTCGAGAGGCTCTGCGCGGTCTTTCGATTCACGGATCGAAGGACCGCACAGCTTCGCTAGACGCTCAAATAGCTAGTAATCAACAAGTTGCGCGGGCAGGCATGCGTCATCGAGCGCAAAGGTGTAAACAATTCCGACATTCTCGTCTGCCGTGGCCCGTCGGCAGCCATCGTGAGCAAGCCGGCTTCTAAAGATCCGTGCCGATCTCGCGCGCCATGGCGTCGAGTGCCGCCACCGGATCGGGCGCACCGGTAACAGGACGGCCGACGACCAGATAGTGTGCGCCGTCAGCGATAGCACGGGCCGGTGTCGCGACGCGCTTCTGGTCGCGCTGCTCCCCGCCCGCCGGACGCACGCCGGGGGTGACTTTGAGGAATCCGGCGGGCACCGCGGTGGCGAGGAGCGACAGCTCGTTCGCTGAGCACACGACTCCGTCCAGATCGCAGCTGTGGGCGAGGACCGCGAGCCGCGTCACCTGCTCGGCGGCCGTGCCGGCAATACCCGTATCGCGCAAATCCCCGGCATCGAGGCTTGTCAGCACGGTGACCGCGATCAGCAACGGCCGATGCGCCGCCGCATTCACGGCCTCGCGGGCCGCATCGAGCATGCGGCGCCCGCCGCTCGCGTGCACGTTGATCATCCACACGCCGAGATCGGCGGCCGCGCGGCACGCGCCTGCGACGGTATTGGGAATGTCGTGAAACTTGAGGTCTAGAAAAACGTCGAAGCCTCGCTCCTGGAGCTCGGCAACGACCGTCGGGCCTTCGGCGGTGAACAGCTGCTTACCGACCTTGAGCCGGCAGCGCCCGGGATCGAGCCGCCCGGCAAGGGCAACGGCCGGGCCGGCTTGCGCATAGTCGAGGGCGACGATGATACGCGGACCGAGGTCACTCACCCTCGACACCCTGAATGGGCTTGATGGTGTTCCAGTGCTTGCAGCTCGGACACTGCCAGTGCAGCAGCCGGGCCGGGAAGCCACAGTGCAGGCACTTGTATATGGGACGGTCGGAGAGCAGCTCACCGGTGAGATCTTTCAGTATGGAGACGTAAGCGCGCTGGTTGCAGTCGCTGCTTTCGAGCTCGAGCTCGAGCAGGCGATCGAGGCCGCGTACCGAAGTACGCCGGCGCAGCTGCTCGGAGATGAACGCGATAGCGCCCTCGACGCCCTCGCGGTCCTGCTTCAAATCGGCGAGTGCCAGCATCGGTGTAATCCAACCGTAGCGCTCCATCAGTCCGTTGAGGTATGCATTCATCTCATCGGGTCGATGGAGGGATCGAAAGCAGTACTTGATGCGATCGATGGTCTCGGGCACATAGTCGGCATCCTGCTCTTCGACGCGTTGGTAGGCACGAATGGCATCTTCATGTTGATCGCGATCGGTGAGGATATCGCCTTCGAGAATACTGGCTCGAACACAACCGTCGTGCGTGGCCAGCGCCTTGTTGAGCAGTGCAAGCGCCCCGTCGGTGTCGCCGGATTGCCGAATCCGTTCGGCAAGCTCGCACTGGTAATGCGCGATAACCGGCCCAAGATGATTGCCCGTCGCCTTCTCGAGCAGACGCGCCGAATCGATGGCTTTGTTCCAGTCCTTTTCTTGCTCGTATATATCGATGAGTTGCCTGAGCGCCTGTACCCGGTAGTCTCCGCTGTCGGCGAGCTCCTGAAGCAGGTTCTCTGCCCGGTCGAGAAGACCGGCGCTCAGATAGTCGTGCCCGAGCTCGAGCAACGCTTCACTTCGCTGGCCGCTCTCCAGATTCGGCCGCGCGATGAGATTCTGATGAATGCGGATTGCCCGGTCGACTTCGCCACGGCGGCGGTAGAGGTTGCCGAGCGCCAGATGCGTCTCGACCGTCTCGCTGTCGACTTCCAGTACCTTGATGAACACCTCGATGGCCTTGTCAGGCTGCTCGTTGAGGAGATAGTTGATGCCTTTGAAGTAGTTCGAGCGCAGATCGTCCGCTGCGGCCGCAGAATCCCGGCGGTGTTTGCCGTAGCGACCGGCGAGCCACCCCGTCCCGGCCGCCAGCGGAAGCAGTAACCACAGGAAGTCAAAAGGCGCCAATGCCGTCCTCGAAAAGAGTCTGGAAGGGTTTCGAGCAGCCGAGAGTATATGCGAAACGCTCGAATGCGTTCACGCGGCGCCGGTGGGCTCTGACAATGTGCTCAGCCGACGTTTTCGGGGTTGTCCGCCTTGTCCGCCGTGGCGCGGTTCTTGGTCGCTTTGCCGCGCCCGTCGACGCGCTCGCGCAGCTCCTTGCCGGGCTTGAAGTGCGGAACGTACTTTGCGGGCAGTGAAACCGGCGCGCCGGTCTTGGGGTTGCGCCCGACACGCCCGGGACGAAAATGCAGCGAGAAGCTGCCGAAGCCGCGAATCTCGATGCGCTCTCCAGCCGCCAACCGATCGGCCATGTGCTCGAGCACCGTCTTCACGGCGAGCTCCACGTCACGATACGCCAGCTGCGACTGCTTCTGTGCGATGCGCTCAATGAGTTCCGATTTAGTCATGGTACCTGTACCACGCTAAATCCCCCCGGGGGGCGGCCCCGTCTCGAATCCGCCTGACTGAGTCGGCGGGTCCGTACCTGACGGATTTTCCCATGAGGCCAAAGCCTCGGCCACGAAAGGAACGCGCGGCGCCGCATAGTTACGGTTCTTGTTATCCCCATTCAGTTGCTTGCTGATCCCCTGAACGGCCCGTTTTTGTTGATATTATTCGTCGCTCTTCTGCGTGCTTTCCTCTTTTTCGTCGTCGCTCGATTCCATCTGAGCCTTCATGATGTCACCGAGCGTTGCACCGACGTCCGACACATTTGCCGAATACTCTTCCATCGCCGCCGCCTCCTCGTCACTGTCCTTGGCTTTGACGGAGAGTGAAATCGTGCGCTTCTTGCGATCCACACCGACAAACTTGGCTTCGAGACTGTCGCCCACTTTAAGCACGGTGCGCGCATCATCGACCCTTTCGCGTCCGAGCTCGGATGCACGAATGTGACCCTCGACGCCATCGCCCAGGGTCACGACCGCGCCACGCGCGTCGACCTCACTCACCTCGCCGACGACGATGCTGCCCTTGGGGTTGTCGGCAAGAAACGATGAGAAG
>JBFICP010000269.1:0-4675 GCA_041581935.1 Gammaproteobacteria bacterium
ATCTCAATAAGCCCGTCACTCAGTCATAAATCGCCTCGAGCGGATCCCTGAACGCATAGCCCAAATCATGCGCAACTTCCTTCTGCGTTATGTGTCCCTTGTGAACGTTCAATCCATTGCGCAGATGCGCGTCGTCCTCGAGCGCTTTCTTGTAGCCCTTGTTCGCGAGCGTGATCACAAACGGCAGCGTCACGTTGTTGAGCGCGTACGTGGACGTTCTCGGAACCGCACCGGGCATGTTCGCGACGCAGTAGTGCACCACATCGTCGACGATATACGTGGGGTCCGCGTGGGTCGTCGCATGGGAAGTCTCAATGCAACCGCCCTGATCGATGGCGACGTCGACCACCACCGAGCCCGGCTTCATGGCCTTGATCATTTCCGCCGTGACGAGCTTCGGAGCCGCCGCTCCGGGAATGAGCACGCCGCCGATGACCAGATCCGCCTCCACCACGTGCTCCTCGATGGCGAAGCGGGTGGAGTACACGGTATCCAGCGGGCGGCCGAATTGACGCCATAGCGCCTTCAGCACATCCGTCGAGCGATCGATTACCCAGGTGTTGGCGCCCATGCCCATGGCGATGTGCGCCGCATGCGTACCGACCACGCCACCGCCGATGATGACCACTTTGGCCGGATCCACGCCGGGCACGCCGCCGAGCAGAACCCCCGCGCCGCCCTGAACCTTTTCCAGGCAGTGAGCGCCGGCCTGCACCGCGAGGCGCCCGGCCACCTCGGACATGGGCGCGAGCAGAGGCAGGCCGCCGAGCGGTGAGGTGACCGTCTCGTAGGCGATGCAAACCGCCCCGCTTTCGACCAGATCCCGGGTCTGATCGGGATCGGGCGCGAGATGCAGGTAGGTGAACAGTATCTGCCCTTCCTTGAGCATGGCGCGCTCGTTGGCCTGAGGCTCCTTAACCTTGACGATCATTTCTGCTTTGTCGAACACTTCCGCCGCGGTGGCGGCGATGGATGCGCCGGCGCGCTGGTAATCTTCGTCGCTGGCGCCGATTCCGCCACCCGCGTTGGTCTCTACAAGCGCCTGGTGACCGTGGTGAGTCAATTCCTGAACGCTCTGCGGCGTCATGCCGACACGGTATTCATGGTTTTTGATTTCCTTGGGTACACCAATCAACATCACGACAGCTCCTGATCAATACCTGGTCAACGAGTCGGCCGGCCACTCTGCCGACCATGGCAAGGCCGCAAACGCAGTGCAAGCATCATAACCTAGACCCAAGGCGAGACCTGGCATAGGGCCAGACGATTGCCGTTGCCTAGGCCAGGTCGTGAACGATGGCGGCGAGTGCCTCGATTCCGGGCTCGATGCGATCCACGGGAATCGAAGAGAAACCGAGTCGGAAGAAATTGCGCGGCGGGTCGTCGCGTAGAAAGAATACGTCCCCAGGCTCGATGAGGATGCCTTCGGCGGCGGCGCGCTCCACCAGAACGCGCACATCGAGGCGATCCGGGCCCTTGACCCAGTAGGACGTGCCGCCGAAGGTGGGCATGCGCGCGGACTCGGGGAGGTGGCGAGCGAGGGCGTCGCCCATGACCTGCCAGCGCTCCTTGTACGCGTGGCTCAAGCGCCGCACCAGCGAGTCGTGATGGCCGAGCGAAAGAAACAGGGCCACCGCGCGTTCGTTGTTCGCGGGTGGGTGTCGCAGCATCAGGCGGCGCAGCGCCCGGGCCTCGTCGATGAGCGGCTTCGGTCCGACCATGTAGCCGAGCCTCAGACCCGGTGCCAACGTCTTCGAAAGGCTTCCCACGTACACCACGCGGTCGCTGTGATCGAGACTCTTCAACGCCGGCGTCGGTTGTCCGACATAGTTGAACTCACTTTCGTAGTCGTCCTCGATGATGACGAAGTCTGCATCCACCGACCGTGCCAGCAGCTCGTTGCGACGCGTGAGCGGCATGGTCACGGTGGTCGGTGACTGATGGCTGGGTGTCACGTAGACGTAATCGCAATGTTCGAGCTTCTCATCGAGCACCGGTCCTGATTCATCCACGGGCAAACCGATCAGTCGCGTCGTTGTCATCCTGAATATGCTGCGCGCGTCCACATACCCCGGGTCCTCGATTCCGACCACGGTGTCCTCGTCGAAGAACAGGTTGGCCAGCAGATACAGCGCGTGCTGAGCGCCGACGGTGATCAGAATCTCGTCGCTGGAGGCCCACACGCCCCTGCGGGGCAGCAATCGCGTGTGTATCTGCTCGAGCAGCTGCGGGTCGTCGCTGTCAACGCTGTCTCGCGCCCAGCCGCGAATGGCGCCAACGCTGAGCGCCCGGCGCGAGCATTCCCGCCAGTCCGCGACCGGGAAAAGCGCCAGATCGCACTGACCGTAGATGAACGGGTAGGGATACTTGAGCCAGTCTCTCGGCTTGACGATTTGCCGCCAGCGGCTGGGCGTGGTGCGAAAGCGCGCGCCCCAGTCGGGGCCGAACATGTCGCCGCTATGGGGTTCGGCGTGCTCGCTCGAGACGCGTCCGACAAGAATATCGTCGCTCACGTAGTAGCCGCTGCGCTCGCGGGCCACGAGGTAACCTTCGTCCACCAGGTGCTGGTAGGCGAGCACCACGGTATTGCGCGCGACACCCAGCTGCTTGGCGAGCTGTCGGCACGACGGAACGGCGCTGCCGGGAAGGATGTGGCCGCCGAGTATGGCGCGCACCATCATTTCGCGCAGCTGGCTCTGAAGGCTCGCGCCGCTTTCCGAAGACAGGTGAAAGAGGTGTTCGCGCATGGGCTGGTCTCATCCGATCGGCCCAACTGGCCCTATCAGACGGTGGCAACGGCAGTCTATTGTCTGCCATCAACGTGCACAAGCTGACGGGTCAGCCATGAAATACGCGACCAACACACTCGAATACTATTGGATGCCGTTCACCTCCAATCGCGACTTCAAGGCGCGTCCGAGGATCTTCGTGCGCGGCGAGGGCGTGCACTACTGGAATCACCACGGCGAGCAGGTGATCGACGGATCCTCGGGATTGTTCTGCTGCGCCGCCGGCCATGGCCGGCGCGAGATCGCCGACGCGGTCGCCAATCAGCTGATGGAGCTCGACTACGGCCCGCCTTTCCAAACCGGTCACCCAGCGCAGTTCGAGCTCGCCCGGCGGGTCGCGGCGCTCACGCCCGAAGGTATCGACAAGATTTTTTTCACCAACTCCGGCTCGGAGTCGGTCGACACGGCCATCAAGGTGAGCCTCGCTTATCATCGCGCGCGCGGCGAAGGCCAGCGCATGCGCATGGTTTCGCGGGAACGCGCTTACCATGGCGTCAATATCGGTGGAACCAGCCTCTCCGGTCTGGTGAAGAATCGCGAGGCGTTCGGCGTCGGCATGGCCGGCGTCGCCCACATGCGCCATACGTGGTTACCGGAAAATCGCTTCAGCAAGGGCCAGCCCGAGCACGGCGCGGAGCTGGCCGATGATCTGGAGCGAATTGCCACCATGTACGGGCCGGATACCGTCGCTGCCGTGTTCATCGAGCCGATTGCCGGCTCGACTGGAACACTGGTGCCACCGGTCGGCTATCTCGAGCGCGTGCGCGAGATCTGCGACAAGCATGGCATCCTGTTGATATTCGACGAGGTGATTACCGGTTTCGGACGTACCGGCAAGGCGTTCGCTGCACAGAGCTTCAATGTGCGGCCGGACATCATGACCATGGCCAAGGCGTTGACCAACGGCAATCAACCGATGGGCGCGGTCGCCGTCGACGATCATGTCTACGATACCATCTGCGAAGCAACCCGGGGCGACGGAATCGAGTTCTTCCACGGATACACCTACTCGGGCCATCCGGCGGCCTGTGCCGCGGGCATCGCCACCATGGAGATTTACGAGCGGGAAGGGCTCTTCGAGCGCGCCGCCGAGCTATCGCCCTATTTTCTCGACGGAATGTTTGCACTCGCCGACGTCGCTTCGATCACGGATCTCCGCGGCTACGGGATGATCGCGGGCTTCGATGTCGCTCCCGGCGAGCAGCCCGGCGCGCGCGGACTGGAGGTGCAGAAAAAGCTCTTCGAGGCGGGGCTGCACATCAAGATGACGGGAGATTCGGGCATCGTGGCGCCTCCGTTGATCTCTGAGAGAGAGCATGTGGATCAGATTTGCGAGATCTTGAGGCGCGTACTGGGGAAATTCTGAGCGGCTGATGGGTTGGGGTCCGCGAGACCCCGCGCGCTCCTTATCTAATCGCTCACCCCCTGTCCCCTCTCTCCCCTGCGGGGAGAGAGCGCGCTTCGAATCAATCAGTCGCATGCTCTCGCCCTTCGGGCGAGCGCGGTCAGGGTGAGTGGGCTCTCCACCGCTCCTTAGTTTTCACCCTCACCCCTGTCCCCTCTCTCTCCCCTGCGGGGAGAGAGATCGCCTCGACTCAATCCGATGCATGCTCTCGCCCTTCGGGCGAGGGCGGTCAGGGTGAGTGGGCTCTCCACCGCTCCTTAGTTTTCACCCTCACCCCTGTCCCCTCTCTCCCCTGCGGGGAGAGAGCGCGCTTCGAATCAATCCGATGCATGCTCTCGCCCTTCGGGCGAGCGCGGTCAGGGTGAGCGGGCTCACCACCGCTCCTTGGTTTTCACCCTCACCCCTGTCCCCTCTCTCTCCCCTGCGGGGAGAGAGATCGCCTCGACTCAATCCGATGCATGCTCTCGCCCTTCGGGCGAGG
>JBFICP010000270.1:0-4671 GCA_041581935.1 Gammaproteobacteria bacterium
CCCGTCGCCGTTCAAAGTTAGCGCCGACATCAACGGCGAGCGCTTCGAATCCGGCGACGCGCTGCGGGTGGATACGCAGGCGAGCATGCACGCCGGCGGGCCTTTTGCCGATGCGCCTGCGCGCACCACGGTGAGCTTGAATGCCACACCCTTCAACCCACAATCGGCGCTGACCCGCGGCTTCGTTTTCGAAAGTGGATATCGTCGCAACAGCGCGCGTCGCACGCTGCACCAGATCGAAGCGCGGGTCGACGACAAAGGACAGCTCACCTCGGAGTTTCGACTCGCCGATACCCCGGTGCTCTACGGGCGCCTGCGCGTCGAGAGCGCGGTGCGCGACGATCGCGGCAAGTATGTCGCGGGCTTTGCAGGCGCTACCTACTTTGGTCGCGATCGTTTCGTCGGCTTGCGACAGCGCCAGTGGGTGCTTTCGGAAGACGAAGCGACAGAAGTTGAGTCATTGGTCGTCGATGCGACCGGAGCACCGCAGACCGGCACGCTCGTAAAAACGCTGATTGAACGCGAGCACACCACCGCTGCCAGGGTCAAGGGGGCCGGCAACGCCTACCTCACCCGTTACACCCACACCTGGGTGAAGGTGCACGCCTGCGAGCAGACCTCCACGTCACGACCGCTCACCTGCCGGTTCACGCCGCCCGAGCCCGGCAGCTATCGCATCACCGCGCACATCGACGACACCAAGGGGCGCCAGCAGACGACCCAGATTCGGCGCTGGGTGGCCGGCAAAGGCCGCGTGCTGTGGAGCGAGCCACCGGGCCACGAGCTACAGGTCCTTCCCGAGAGGGAAACCTACAAGGTCGGCGAAACGGCCCGCTATCTCGTCAAGAATCCTTTCCCGGGCGCGCTCGCTCTGGTGAGCATCGAGCGTTACGGGGTCATCGAGCAATGGACGCAGACGCTGGAAACCAGCACACCTATCATCGAGTTCGAGGTCAAGCCGGATCACCTGCCGGGTTACTACCTGTCGGTGCTGATCGTCTCGCCACGGGTCGAGCAGCCGATGCAGGACGGGCGTGTCGATCTGGGCAAGCCCGCCTTTCGCATGGGTTACGTCAAGACCGACGTGCGCGATACGCACAAGGAGCTCGCTGTCGAGGCGCGCACCGAGCAGGATCGATACCGCCCGCGCGATACCGTGCGCGTTTCGCTCGCCGCCGCGCCGCGCCACGGTGCCAGCGGAGAGCCCATCGAGTTTGCCGTCGCCGTCGTCGACGAGTCGGTGTTCGCGCTGCTCGCCCAGGGGCGCCGCTACTACGATCCCTACGCCGGGTTCTACGCCCTCGATACCCTCGAAGTGAGCAACTTCAATCTGCTCATGCGCCTGGTCGGTCGGCAAAAGTTCGAGAAAAAGGGCGCCAACCCCGGCGGTGGCGGCGGCGGTGAGTTCGAGGTGCGCTCGATCTTCAAATTCCTCGCCTATTGGAATCCATCGCTCGAAGCCGACGGCGAAGGCCGTGTTAGCTTCGAGTTCGACGCACCCGACAACTTGACCGGCTGGCGGGTGCTCGCTATGGCCGTCACGCCCGGCGAGCGGGTCGGCCTCGGCGATACGAACTTCAAGGTCAACCGACCGACGGAGGTGCGTCCGCTGATGCCCAATCAGGTGACCGAAGGCGATCGCTTCGGCGCCGGATTCAGTGTCTTCAACCGCACCGACACGGCGCGCACCCTCGACGTGCGGCTCGAGGTCGAGGGCCCCGTCGAAAGCGGCGACCGCGCCGAGCCGACCGAGTCCACGCAGTCGCTCGCACTCGCGCCCTGGCAACGTGCGAGCGTGTGGCTTCCGGTCGCGACCGGCGACGACGGCACGTTGCGCTTCACCGCGCGCGCCTGGGACGACACCGACAGGGACGGCATCGTGCACGAGGTGCCGGTCAAGCCGCTCCAGGCACCGCAGACCGCCGCCACCTACGGCACGACCACCGCCTCGCGGGTCGAGGAATCCATCGCATTTCCCACGGACATTCTTACCAATGTCGGCGGCATCGACGTCGTCGCATCGGCGAGCGTCATCGGCAACCTCGAGGGCGCCTTCAAATACCTGCGCGACTATCCCTACATCTGCTGGGAGCAGCAGTTGACGCAAGGCACGATGGCATCCCATTACCGGAACCTCGAGCCGTGGCTGGACGCAGCGCTCGAGTGGCCGGGCAGCGACGATCTTCCCCAACGCATTCTCGACAGAGCGGCCTCTTTCCAGGCACCGAACGGCGGCATGTGCTACTTCGTGCCGAGAAACGAATACGTGAGTCCGTATCTCAGCGCCTATACCGCGCTCGCCTTCAACTGGCTGCGGCGAAGCGGCGAGGACGTTCCGGAATCCGTGGAAGAACGCCTGCACGCCTATCTGGAGACGCTGCTTCGCAAGGACGTCTTGCCGAGCTTTTTCAGCCGCGGCATGGCTTCGACGGTGCGCGCCGTTGCGCTTGCCGCGCTTGCCGAGCACGGCAAGGTAGGGCACGGCGACATCGAGCGCTACCAACCGCACGTCGAGGACATGAGCCTCTTCGGCAAAGCGCATTACCTCATGGCGGCGCTCAGCGTGCCGGACACCGAGCGCCTGCGCCGCGAGGCCGCCGAGCGCATCCTCGCCCATGCAAGCCAGAGCGGCGGTAAGTTCGTGTTCAATGAAACCATCGACGACGGCTACGCGCGCATACTCGCTTCTCCGCTACGCGCCAATTGCGCGGTGCTCTCGGCGCTCACCGCCATGGGTGAAACGACCGACGGCGCGCCGCTCGTCGGCGACGTGCCGGCAAAGCTCGCACGCACCGTCACCCAGAGTCGCGGCAATCGGGATCACTGGGAGAACACCCAGGAGAACATGTTCTGCATGAACGCCATGACCGATTTCGCGCGGGTCTACGAGACCGTGAAGCCGAAAATGACGGTCACCGCCCGGGTAGACGAGACCACCATCGGTCAGCAGACGTTCACGGATTTCCGCGATGCGCCCGCCACCTTCCGGCGACCCATGCGAACCGCCGACCCCGGACGCCGGGGCACCGTCACGCTCGAGCGCGAGGGTGATGGCCGCATCTACTACGCCGTGCACATGCGCTACTCGCCGAGCACGCCGCGAACCGATCCGATCAACGCGGGCATCGAGATTCGCCGCGAGTACAGCGTCAAGCGCAACGGCGAGTGGACGTTACTAAAAAGCCCGATGCGGATCGCGCGCGGCGAGCTCGTGCGCGTCGACCTGTTCGTCTCCCTGCCGACGGCACGTAACTTCGTCGTCGTCGACGATCCGGTACCGGGGGGTCTCGAGCCGGTCAACCGGGATCTCGCCACCGCCTCGAAAGTCGATGCCGAGGAGGGTGACTTCGAGGCTGCCGGTGGCTCCTGGTGGTTTCGCTACAGCGACTGGTCGAGCTACGGGGTGTCGCGCTGGAGCTTTTATCACCAGGAGCTTCGCCACGATGCCGTGCGCTTTTACTCCGACTATCTGCCGGCTGGAAATTACCACCTGTCCTATACGGCGCAGGCGATCGCCGCCGGTGAGTTTCGCGTGATGCCAAGCCACGCGGAGGAGATGTACGACCCGGATGTTTTCGGAAAGGACGTGCCGGCCCAGCTGAGCGTGAGCGAAGCACCGGCGGCCGAATGATGACATCGCACGGAACGCTCAACGCTCGATTGCTTGCAGGACTTTTCTCGTTCATTGGGCTTGCCGGCGTGCTGCTATCGGCGATCACCCTCGCCAGCCTGCGTCCCGTCCCGCACGTGTTCCTCGGCGCAACGCACACGGTCAAGCCGCAGGTGCTCGATCGGCGCGGCCGGCCGCTGACGGTCACCTACGCCAACCACTGGAACCTTCACGACCGTCGTGCCCTTCACGAGGTGCCGGTATTCCTGCAGCGGGCATTCGTCCTCGCGGAGGACAAGCGTTTTCACACGCATACGGGTATCGATTGGCACGCGCGTGTTCATGCCGTATGGCAGAACGCTCTCGAGCGGCGCGTCGTTCGGGGCGCGAGCACCATCACCGAGCAGGTCGTTCGCATGTTGCACCCGCGGCCGCGCACCGTATGGTCGCGCTGGCTCGAAGGCTGGGAGGCCCGGCGCCTCGAGAGCAACTTCTCCAAGGCGGACATTCTCGAGTTCTACCTGAACCAGGTGCCCTATGCCGGGAATCGGCGCGGGGTCGTGCAGGCCGCGCGTTATTACTTCGATCGCGATCTCGCCACGCTCGATCGACACGAAATGCTCGCGCTTGCGGTCATGGTGCGTGCGCCAACCCGACTCGATCCGTATCGCGACGCGATGGCGTTGAAGCGATCCGTGCACACGCTCGCGCAGCGGGCGCACCGGCACGGACTACTTTCCAAACACGAGCTCGAACGCGTGGCTGTCAGCCGTCTCGCGCTCGCATCGCCACAGCCTCCGGTGCAGGCGCATCATTTCGTCGAGCACGTCCATCGCGAGCTGGCCGCCAGAGGAAAAGCCAATCCCGTGCGCATTCATACGACGCTCGATTCAGAGCTCCAGCAGAAGGCAAAGGCGATCCTCGATGAGCGGCTCACCGCGCTGGCCGGCAGAAACGTTCAAAATGCCGGACTGCTCATCGTCGATCATCGCAGCGACGAGATACTCGCGTGGGTGAGCGCGCACACCGGGCCGGGAAGCGCCGCTTCCTGGTACGACCCG
>JBFICP010000271.1:0-4657 GCA_041581935.1 Gammaproteobacteria bacterium
GAGTCGAGTATCGACAGGGGGACACCATTCGTCGCGCGCGTGCCGGGCGCGAGGTGCTGCTCGCGGCAGGCGCCATTCAGTCGCCGCAGCTCCTCGAGCTTTCCGGGGTCGGTCAGCCGGATCGCCTGCGCGGGCACGGCATCGAGGTCATCCACGATCTGCCCGGGGTGGGCGAAAACCTGCACGATCATTACATCGTCCGGCTCACGTACCGGATCCGCGGCGCCCGCACGCTCAACGAACGCCTGCGCGGGCTTTCACTTCTCGGTGAAGTGGCGAGGCTCGTCATCGGCCGCACCGGTGCGCTGACCGCGCCCGCCGGCATCGTCTACGGATTCGTGCGTACGCGTGCGGAGCTGGAGACCCCGGACGTGCAGTACCACATCGCCAACGCGAGCTTCCGTGATCCCAAAAAACGCATCCTTGACCCCTTTCCGGGGCTCACCATCGGTCCGTGCCAGCTGCGGCCCGCGAGCCGTGGGTCGTCGCACATTCGCTCGCCGGACCCGTTCGCGCCGCCATCGATCGCGCCCAATTTTCTCCACGCCCCCGAGGATTGCGCGACGCTGATCGCCGGGATGCGATTGGCACGCGATCTGAGGGCGGCTTCGCCGTTATCGGATCATGTCGTCGGCGAGGTGACTCCGGGTGTGGAGATTGCAAGCGATGCCAAGCTGCTCGACTACGCGGCACGAACCGGGGCGACGCTCTACCATCCGGTGGGCACGTGCAAAATGGGGTCCGATTCCATGGCGGTGGTCGACGACGCGCTCCGCGTCCACGGTCTCGAAGCCCGGAGAGTCATCGATGCCTCGATCATGCCCCGCCTCACCTCGGGCAACACCAATGCACCCACCATCATGATCGCGGAAAAAGGGGCCGATCTCGTCAAGGCCTCACGGTAGGCTACGACCATTTGGTGCGTGGTCGCTGCTGCAGCACGCCGTCCAGCTCGACGTCGACTTTTTCGTCGAAAAAGCAGATCCGGCCGGCGATCTTCGGGATCTCGGGGATCGGCGTCTCGTAGCACCAGGCGATATCCTCGACGAGACGGCGATCGGTGCGAACGCTGAAGTACCCGGCCGTTCCCTTGTATGGACACGCAGTGCGCGTGTCGCTGCGCACGAGGAGCGCGAGGCGCACGTCCATCTTCGCCACGTAGTAGCGTGTCGGCAGTCCGGTTTCGAAGAGCATCATCGGCCGGCGCGTGTCGGCGACGGTCACCCCGTCGATGCTCACCACCACGTGCCGGGAGCTTTCCACCACGTCGACCCGGTGGTAGGGATCCCTCGCGTGGACAAACACTTCCTCGTCCTCTTCGAACCATGCGTCCATCTTGTTCCAGTCGAAGGCAACCAGATCGCTGATCTCCGGGCCGGCATCCGCGTTTCCCTCGCAGCTCCATGCCGCGTCGTTGGCCACCCGTTCGCCGACGCGCACATCGAAATGCTTCGTCCGTCCCTTGATCTCGTCGCTGTCTACGGCGCCGGATTCCGAGAGCAAATCCAGTCGCACATCACTCTTCGGAAAATAGTAAACCGGCAGTCTTCCGGTCTCGAACAGCAGACGTACTCGGAGGCTGTCTGCCACGAATTCGCCACCGAGCATCACCCGTACGCGTCGTGGCGACGGTTCGACACAGTAGCGGCGCTCATCGCGCCGGTCCGTCGGCCCGGGCACGGGACGCGCCGAGCGTGCTCCGGAATGCTGACTCATCTGATTCCCCCATGCTCATCGTTGCCGGCTTCGGCATAATGGCGCCCGTCTGCATCGGGGGCAATAACGTGCCGATCGGGTCGGAATCGTTCCGGTACCCGAGTTCGGGGTCTTGGCGGGGGAATTGATGCGAATTATCAGCTGGAATGTCAACGGATTGCGCGCCTGCGTGAAAAAAGGATTTTTGGAATTTCTCGCCGACGCCGAAGCCGATATCTTAGCCGTGCAGGAAGTTCGCGCTTTTGCGGAGCAGCTACCCGAGGACGTGCGCTCACCCTCGGGGTGGCATGTGTACTTCGCACCGGCCGAGCGACCCGGCTATAGTGGCGTCGGGCTGTTTGCGCGCAGGCCCGCGAAACGGGTCGAAACGTCGCTTGGCGAGACCCGCTTCGACGCCGAAGGACGCCTGCAGATAGCCCATTTCGACGGCCTAGTCGTGGTCAACGCCTATTTCCCGAAAGGCAGCGGCAAGGATCGCGATAACAGCCGTGTTCCGTACAAGCTGGATTTTTATCGCGCCGTGTTCGAACGCGCACAGAAGCTGCGCCGGCGCGGCCCCGTTCTGGTGATGGGCGACTTCAATACGGCTCACCAGGCGATCGATCTCGCCCGACCGAAGGACAACGTGAAAAACAGCGGATTCCTGCCCGAGGAGCGCGCCGAGGTGGACCGCTGGGTCGAAGCGGGATGGATCGACGCATTTCGCGCGCTGCACCCCGGCGAAGAGGGTCACTACACGTGGTGGCGCCAATGGGGAGGCGCGCGTGAGAAAAACGTCGGCTGGAGAATCGACTGCATCTTCGTGTCACCGGCGACGATGAAACGCGTGCGTGATGCCTTCATATGGCCTCACGTGACGGGCTCCGATCATTGTCCCATCGGAATCGATATCGATCTTGAACGGCGATAGACCGAACCCACGGGCGGGCGGCAAAGCAACGACAGATGACTGATATGCGCAAGACGCCTCTCGAATCCGACTCCGAGGCCGCCTGGCGACGGGAACTACCCGATCCCCTCGACGATGCGAGCCTGCGACGAATGCGCGCTTATCGGCTCGATCGCGTGCAGCGCGCACTCGTCGATTACGGACTCGGCGCGGCGGTTCTTTTCGATCCATGCAACATCCGTTATGCAACCGGCACTCGGAATATGGCGGTATGGACGCTGCACAATCACGTTCGCTGCGCCTTTGTTCCCGTCGAGGGGTTGCCGGTCGTGTTCGAGTTCGGTGGGGGAAAATGGCCGGTCGAAGCGCAACGGCTGGAATCGGTGAGCGAGGTGCGTCCCGTGGGCGGCTGGACGCACTTCTATGCCGGGAGCCGCAAAGCCGAGCGTGCCGCCGAGTGGGCACGGGAGATCGCGGGGCTCGTCGACCAACACTGCCCCGGTGAACATCGTCTCGCGATCGATCATGTCGATCCGCCGGGTGTCGATGCGCTGAACGCGCACCAGTTGAAAGTCGTCGACGGCGAGGGATTGCTCGAGAGTGCGCGATTGATCAAATCCGACGAGGAGGTTGCGTGCATTCGACACGCCATCGCCGTTGCCGAACATGGTATGGCGAGAATGCGCGACGTGCTTCGCCCTGGGCTAACAGAGAACGAGCTCTGGTCGGTGCTTCACCAGACCAATATTGCCCACGGGGGTGAGTGGATCGAGACGCGTCTGCTCAGCTCTGGACCGCGCACGAATCCATGGATGCAGGAATGCAGCCACCGGATCATCGAAGCTGGAGATCTGGTCGCGTTCGATACCGACATGATCGGACCGCACGGTTACTGCGCCGACATCTCTCGAACCTATCTTTGCGGTGCTCGCCGGCCCACACGGGAGCAGCGACGTTTGTACCGGGCGTCCTACGAGCAGCTCGCGCATAACCGAGCGCTGTTTCGTCCGGGACGTACCCTTCGCGATGTTGTCGAGGACGAATGGCCGATACCCGACGCGTTCACCGCCTATCGCTACGGTCTGGCCCACGGTGTCGGGCTGAAGGACGAGTACCCGTTCGTTCCGAATCGTGCTGATATTGAACGCTTGTCGGATCCGGATCAGGAGATTCAGCCCGGTATGGTGTTTTCGCTGGAAAGCTACATCGGCGAGGTCGGCGGTCGGCAGGGCGTGAAGCTCGAGGATCAGGTGCTGGTCACTGAAGCCGGTCCCGAGGTGCTGTCCCGATTTCCCTTCGAGGACGCCCTGCTCGACTGAAGCCACGTTTCGCGGCCCGGATTCGCAGCTCCGGAGCAGGACGCCGACGCGCCGGCCTCACGCCTCCTTTTCATCCGGCCCGCAATTTCGACACGCCGGTAGGAGAATTGTATTCCCCGGATAACACTGCACTTCCTTTTTTACTTTGTAACGCTGAACGGAGAATCCGGCAGTTACGCGCATTACTTTCATCTCTGCATTACCAGGAAGTTACAAAGGCCGTGGATTACGCCCGCCGTGCCCGAAGGCGAATGGAACTGGCTATACTTTTTGGACGATATATCGGTTGCGCGCACCCGGGACACAGGGTGGGGCCGACCGGCCAGCGGCAGGGAATTGCCGTATCCCGTTCACGTGGAATCCAATGTCCCAAGTGCAAGGCATCGGTACGCGTTTCGGCGCCATTTTGCGTTCGGTATTGCTGCTCGCATCGGTGGCCGCCGTCTTGTTCTGTGAGTCGGTGAACGCTGCCAATGCGCCGGGTCCGGAATCGGACCAGACAAAAAACGTGCTGGTTCTTCATTCCTCTCACCGTGGTTACGGTTGGACGGACTCGATCATGCAGGGCGTCGAGGCCGTCATGCGAAGCGCCCCGGAGGATATTGAGCTGTGGGTCGAGTATCTCGATGCAAGTCGACTGCACAGCTCGTCGTTTGCGCAGCAGTTGCTCATCCTTTACCAGCGCAAGTACGAGAAAGTCAACTTCGACGTCGTCATCACGTCCGATCGAAAA
>JBFICP010000272.1:0-4611 GCA_041581935.1 Gammaproteobacteria bacterium
GCTCATCGGATTCGTCGCAATGGTGATCATGCTTCTTCCACACATCAGTGAGACACATGAAGAAACGGACGAGCATACGCCGCCGGGTAACGTGGTCGTCGAAATGCACTGGCCCGATGAGCTTCCGGTGGACGTCGATCTCTGGGTGCAGGCACCGAACGACGTGCCGGTGGGATTCTGGAACCAAGGCAGTCAGTATTTCAATCTGCTTCGTGACGATCTCGGAATGGAAGGCGATGCCAGTGGACGGAATTACGAGGTATCGTATAGCCGAGGGATACTGGCCGGCGAATACACCGTCAATGTGCACATGTATGGAAAGGTGCCGGCCGGGATCGTGGTGCCCGTTCGCGTGGTGGTCAGCGTCAAGGCCAAGTACGATACGCTTCGACAAATTCTCGAGACCAGCATTGAGCTGCACCGCCGCAATCAGGAGGAGACGGCCTTCAGGTTTCGATTGACCGAGGACGGAGAGCTGGTCCCAGGCAGCGTTACGACCCTGAGACGTCGGCTCGTAACAGCGCGCTCGTGACTGAATTGTTTCTCATCTTCTGCGCTCTGCTCGCCGTGACGGCGCTACTCGCAACGATCGCCATATGGTCGCAGCGCCGAATCTCGATTCGCACCTCGGCAGTCGTGCTGACCGCGCTGTTCATACCAATCGCCTATCTGGGTGTCACCGAACTTTTGAGTCAACCCAAACCGATGCAACACGAATGGTTCAAGCGCCACGTAGACGAGGCTACTCTGCTCGGTGTCAGCGTGCGCGAAGGCGATGCCATTTATCTGTGGCTGCGCTTGGACGACTCTTTGGAGCCGCGATACTACGTGCTCCCGTGGCAGCAGCAGCTCGCCGAGAAACTGCAGATGCTGGTCGACGAGGCAATCGAGGATGGGGCCTCGGTAATTATCTCGGATCCGTTCTCGAAGAAGTCATACGAAGAGCTTGGCGACATGAACGTGCGCATCATTCGTCCGCCCCAGCCGCCCATGAAGCCGCCGTCACCGCCGCCGCAGTTTTTTAACCCACGAGAACGCAGAACCTGAGCGATTTTTTCACTGTCGCCACATCCGGACGGCAACTGGACCGATCGGCGATATCATAGTCGGATATACTGAGAGCGCCGATTCGGCGCCAACGAGCAATGGATTCAATCGGAAATCATGTCGAACGATAACAACACCCGGCTGAAAAAGACGGTTCTGCACGACTGGCATGCCGCCAACGGTGCGAAGATGGTTCCTTTCGGCGGATGGGATATGCCCGTTCAGTACAGGACCGGCATCATTCGCGAGCATCTCGCGACGCGACGCAGCTGCGGATTGTTCGACGTATCGCACATGGGCCGATTCCGACTGCGCGGGAAGGGCGCCGAGGCGTTTCTCATGAACGTGCTCACCAACAGCGCGCGCGCCCTGGAGGTCGGACAGGCGCAGTACACATTCATTGCCACCGAAACCGGTGGCGCGGTCGATGACGCTTACCTCTACAGGCTCACAGACGACGATTTCATGCTCGTCGTGAATGCTGCAAACCGTGAAAAGGACTGGGACTGGTTGTCTTCTCACAATCATCAGGCCGACGTCGATTTTGAGAACATCAGCGAAGAGCTCGGCATGATCTCGCTTCAGGGACCGAGCTCGGCCGGCTTGCTCGAGCTGATCGCCGAGAAGCGCGAACTGCCGGAAAGCAAGCGCAACTCTCTGCGTACCGTGAACATCGACGGCCAGCCCGTAATCGTTGCTCGAACCGGTTATACCGGCGAGTCTGTAGGCTTCGAGCTTTTTCCGCCCCATGACTACACGCTCGCTCTTTGGGAAAAATTGGTCGGCCTCGGTGCGACTCCGGTCGGGTTGGGAGCCAGGGATTCGCTGCGACTGGAAGCGGGCTTGCCGTTGTACGGCCACGAGCTCGGCGAAGACCTCGAGCACCGGGAGATCCCGATCTTTGCAAACGATCTGGCGCGCTTCGCGGTGCGCACCGCTGACGCGGTCGACTACGTCGGCCGGCAGGCGCTGGAACGCCAGCGCCGGGAGTTCGTAGAGATAAAGCGCGGCGAGCTGCGTGTGCCGATTGGTGAACGCGTGCTGCCCCGGATCGTTCAGCCCATTGCCGTTTTTCAGGGCCGGCGCCCATTGCGCGCGGGCCATCGTGTTTTTCACGACAGCCGGGAAGTCGGTTGGGTCACATCCGGCACCACCGTTCCCTATACACATTTTTACGGCCAAGGAATCACCGCGACGCCGAGCGACGAGCACGACTTGCGCCCCATCGGTCTAGCGCTCATCGACTCGGACTTGCGCTACCGCACCGATCGGCCCGTGCTGCTGGAGGTACACGATGATCGCGGCAACCGCTGCGAGGCGGAGCTGGTCGAGCGACACATATGGCCGGCGGCGCCCTTTGCGCGAACCTACACGGGTTTCACCCCTGTGCCCGTGAGCGAGCGCGTAACGCCGACCGAAGTGCCCGACAGAGCGGCCGCGCTGGCGGCAGACGCGCGCACCAATACCGCTTGGCGCCGGACACGCTGCATCAACCTGATCCCGTCCGAGCAGTGCACGTCGCAATTCGTCGACGCGCTATGTACCGCCGACCCGTCGTCGCGCTACAACGAGCACAACCGCCTCAAAGCGCTCGGCGCCGACGCCCCCGATGTGCGTTACTACAAGGGCACGGCTTTTATCATGGAGAAGGAGGAAGAGCTCAAAGCGGCGCTGAGAAGCTTTTTCGCATGCTCCCAGGCGGAGACCCGCGTCATCAGCGGGCAGATGGCCAATGACACCGTGTACGACGCGCTCAAGCAGTTCAAGAACCGCTACCGGGCCGGTAAGCCCGCCGAGCTTTTGCGCCGGGTGCTGGTCCACGATTTGAACAAGGGCGGGCATCTGAGCGCGCAGATTGGCGGCGCGCTCAAAAACTACGTCATGCTGGATCCGGAAACGGGACGCCCGGCGGTCTCGCACTTCCCCTTCTGCGCCGACAACCCCTACCGCATCGACGTGGAAGCGACCAAGGCGCTGATCGCCGAGGTGCGACCGGAGCTCATCGTATTCGGCCGCAGCGTCATTATTCACACCGAGCCGGTTCGGGAAATTGCAGCATTCGTGCACGCCGAGTTCGGCGCCGACAATCCCAGGCGGCCGCTCATCATGTACGACGGCGCCCACGTCCTAGGGCTGCTCGGCAAGTATTTCCAGGCCCCGCTGGAGGAGGGCGCCGATGTGATCACGGGCTCTACCCACAAGACATTCTTCGGTCCCCAGCGCGGCGTCATCTTGAGCAACATCGAGCCGGGATCCGCCTTTGAGGGATTCTGGCGGCACGTCGAGTCACGCACCTTCCCGGGGCACGTGAGCAACCACCATCTGGGCACTCAGCTGGGGCTGCTAGGCGCCACCTATGAGATGCTCGAATTCAAGGACGATTACCCGCGGCAGGTCGTTGCCAATGCCAAGGCCTTTGCGCGGGCGCTCGATGACCAGGATCTCGTTGTCGAGGGCGATCGGCAGGTCGACTTCACCGAGACCCACCAGGTGCTGCTGCGCGTCGCACGCGCACGCGGCGAGTGGGCCGCGGATCGCCTCGAGCGCAACGACATCATCACCAATCCCCAGGCTTTCTACGACGACCCGAGCTTCGCCGCCTCGAGCGGCGTGCGCATGGGCACCCAGGAGATGACCCGCTACGGCATGCGGGAGCCGGATTTCGTCGAGCTCGCCGGACTGCTGGCGGAGATCCTGCGCGGCGAGAGCTCGGCTCCGGAAGGCCACTGGCGCGGGGCCGTCAACCAGTTGCGAGAGCGATTCGTCGAGATGCGCTACTGCCTCTCGTTCTGATTTTGATTGCCCCGTAAACCCGGGCTGTAGCGCAACAACAGTGCACCTTAGAACGTTATGCAAACGAACTGCCCGCACGCGCCCCGATGTGACGGCAGCAGCGGCGCGTTCCAGTCCACGGGAGCAAAGTCGGGATTTCCGGCCCGAATATCGGGGCAGGGCGCTTCAGTTGGCGCTGAAAGACGGTTTACCTGTCTCGTCGAAGAGCTTCAGCGCCGGCTGGTCATTCTCGCCTACCTGCAGTGTGGCCCGGGTCTGGCCTTGGACGTCGGCGAGGCTGATAAAGGGTGAGTCGTCGTAACGCAAGCCAAGTGACAGGCGCGGCTTTCCGTTCTCGTCGATGAGCTGCACGACCGGAACGCCGGAGTAGACCCGCATGTACAAGCGCGTATTCCCGTCCTCGTCGAACAACTGCATGCGATCGGCAGCCACCAGGGGCTCCTGTCGGACCAGCTGCTGCGGAAGCTCCTGGCCGATGAAAACGTAGACGAGCAAAGGGGCCATGATGAGCAGCGTATACTTGAGCCAGCGACTCTGGCGCTCGGCCTTCTGCATGCGCTGGGCCAGATCCACCCACGGCGGCGGCTCCTGAACCTCGCCCGGATGCGGCGCGTGCAATACCGATGTTGTGACCTGGCTACCCATGACTGACCCGTTGACGCTTGCGTGAATAGCGTCCCTGCCGGATGTGGCGATCCTTGATTCCGCCACCTATTACTGTTTCGTCCTTATGTCAGCTTTACGTACAGCCAGGAAGCCACGCGATTGTGA
>JBFICP010000273.1:0-4611 GCA_041581935.1 Gammaproteobacteria bacterium
GAGGTGCATGACATCGAGCTCGACGCAGCCGTACGCGTGTACTACGTGGAAGTCCAGGAACCCGACATGCACGACCCGGCGGGCGACCTTCGGCGATTAAAGGAGGCGTTGGAGTTCGAGTGGCGATTGGAAAACCTGTCGTGCGATTTTCAGGTGCTGGGTGGGCTGCAGAGCGCCTTACGCGAGGGCGACTGGCAGGTCACGGTGGCCGTCTATGAAGACCGCGACATTATTTCCGTATGGCCGGGTTTTCACGACCGTGTATACGGTCTTGCCGTGGATGTCGGCTCCACGACGATAGCCGCGCATCTGTGCGATCTCTCCAGCGGCGAGGTGGTGGCCTCCGCGGGCGTCATGAATCCTCAAATCCGCTTCGGTGAAGATCTCATGAGTCGGGTTTCCTACATCATGATGAATCCCGGCGGCGAGGTTGAGCTGACCGCGGCAGTGCGAGATGCGCTGCAGAATCTCGTCGAGGATGTCGCGGCTCAAGCCGGCACGACGGCCGAGAACATCCTCGACGTGTGCGTGGTCGGCAATCCCATCATGCATCACCTTCTGCTTGGCGTGAATCCAGTCGAGCTCGGCGGCGCGCCGTTCGCCCTTGCCAGCGACGAGGCGGTACGCGTTCGCGCCAGAGAAATCGGCCTTCACCTGCACCCCTCTGCTCGGGTGTACGTGCTGCCGTGCATCGCCGGCCACGTCGGCGCCGACGCCGCCGGCGTAATCCTTTCCGAAGCGCCCTATCTGCGCGACGAGTTGAACCTCGTCGTGGATGTGGGCACGAACGCGGAGATCATGCTCGGCAACAAAAAGCACATGCTCGCCTGCTCGAGCCCCACAGGACCGGCATTTGAAGGTGCGCAAATTAGCTGCGGGCAACGGGCGGCGCCCGGTGCCGTGGAGCGTGTTCGCATCGATGCCGATACGCTCGAGCCGCGCTTCAAAGTCATCGGTTGCGATCTTTGGTCCGATGAGCCTGGATTTGCCGAGGCCACCGAGGCCACCGGCATAACGGGTGTGTGCGGCTCCGGCATCATCGAGGCGCTCGCGGAGATGTTTTTGGCGGGCATCATCGACAGCGATGGTGCGATAGATGGAACGCTCGCATCACGCAGTCCCCGCATCGTCGCGGACGGCCGCACGTTCAGCTACATCTTGCACGACGGACAAGTCGGTCTTCGCATCACCCAGAACGACGTGCGTGCAGTGCAGCTCGCCAAGGCTGCGCTGTACGCCGGCGTGCGTCTGTTGATGGATCGTATGCGGGTCGAGAAAGTGGATCGTGTGCGACTTGCCGGCGCGTTCGGCAGTCATATCGACGTGAAATACGCCATGGTGCTCGGTATGGTTCCGGACTGTGAGCTCGAACACGTGACATCGGCGGGCAATGCCGCCGGAACCGGTGCGCGAATCACCCTGCTCGACAAGAAGGCCCGCAGCGAGATCGAGGACGTCGTGCGGCACATCGAGAAGATCGAGACGGCCGTCGAGCCGCGATTCCAGGAGCACTTCGTCGAAGCCATGGCAATACCCCACAAGACCGCCGCATTCCCCAACCTGTCCAAGGCGGTCGCGCTGCCGGAGTCGAAATCGGCATCCAACCCGGCCGAGTCGGGCGCGAGACAACGCCGTCGGCGCCGCCAGGCGCGCTGACGCCATCCCCGGCGACCTACACACGACCGACGGCGCTGGAACAGCCCCGTCCCGGGAGTGTATCCTTGCGCGATTCACTTCAGAGAAGATTCGGTGAGCACACCTGCGCGAAATCTGGATCCGGTGATTGTCGAGCTCCGCGAGCTGCTTGGCGGGCGGTTGTCGACCTCGGACGCGGTGCGCGAGCAGCACGGCAGGGACGAGTCGTTTCACGAACTGGCCGCCCCCGACGCGGTTGCGTTCGCCGGTAGCACCGAGGACGTGGCCGCAATCGTCGGCGTGTGCGCTCGCCACAAGATTCCGGTGATCGCGTACGGCACGGGCACGTCGCTGGAAGGCCATGTGCAGGCGTTACACGGCGGCGTCTGCATCGATCTTTCGCAGATGAACGCGATCCTCGAGGTCAATGCCGAGGACCTGGATTGCCGCGTGCAACCGGGCGTGACCCGCAAGCAGCTCAATAGCCATCTGCGTGACTCGGGGCTGTTCTTCCCAATCGACCCCGGCGCTGACGCATCGCTAGGCGGTATGACCGCGACGCGCGCATCGGGCACCAACGCGGTCCGCTACGGCACCATGCGCGAGAACGTGCTGGGACTCACGGTGGTTCTCGCCGATGGAAGGGTGATCAGGACCGGTGGACGCGCCCGCAAGTCGGCTGCCGGTTACGACCTGACGAGACTTTTCGTCGGCTCGGAGGGAACGCTCGGGATCATCACGGAGGTTCAGCTGCGCCTGTACGGTATTCCAGAGGCAATCTCATCGGCGGTATGTTCCTTTCCCACGCTCGAGGGTGCCGTCAACACCGTGACCCAGACCATCCAGATGGGTATTCCGGTGGCGCGCATCGAGCTCCTGGACGAGTTCCAGATGGACGCCATCAACCGCTATTCGGATCTGTCGTATCCGGCACAGCCGACCCTGTTCTTCGAGTTTCACGGCAGCGACAGCGGCGTGCGCGAGCAGGCGGAGCTGGTGGGCGAGATCGCCGCCGAGTTCGGCGGCGGGGATTTTCAGTGGGCGGTGCGCCAGGAAGATCGCAACAAGCTGTGGCAGGCGCGTCACGACGCGTACTACGCGGCGATGGCCTTGCGCCCGGGTTGCAAGGGCTGGGCCACGGACGTTTGCGTGCCAATTTCCAGACTGACCGAGGTCATGCTGGAGACCCGCAACGACATCGATGCATCCGGAATTCTGGCGCCCATCGTCAGCCATGCCGGTGACGGCAATTTTCATCTGGTTTTTCTCGTCGACACCGCGAATCCGGAAGAGATGGCAAAGGCGAGTGCCGTCAATGACCGCATGGTCGCTCGGGCGCTGGCTGCTGGCGGCACGTGCACCGGGGAGCACGGCGTTGGATACGGTAAAATCGAATTTCTCAAGGCCGAGCACGGAGAGGCCGTCTCGGTCATGCGGCAAATCAAGACGGCGCTCGACCCCGACAACATCATGAATCCCGGAAAAGTGCTATGAGCGACGAAAGCTACACCCTCGATGAGTTCGTCGCCGAGCTGCGCGCGATCACCGCACGCACGCGGGACGATCGGAAAATAATCGCCCAAGTGCGTCCTCTGGCACGCCGCTTGGCGCTGGCAAAAACCTGGTTAAAGCCCGAGCATTACCAGTGCAATGCGGATCAGGGCTTCGGCGTGCATCTACTGCACGAGGAGCCGGACCATACGCTGGCCGTGTTCGCCGTGAGCTGGCTGCCGGGGCGCGGTGCGCCGCCGCACAACCACGGTACCTGGGCGGTGGTGGCGGGTGTCGACGGCCCGGAGGAAAACGCCTTTTGGGACCGCACCGACGACCGGTCGCGCGACGGCTATGCCGAGCTCTCGAAGCGCGCCGAGAAGGTATTCTTAGAGGGCGAGGTCGTTGCCCTGGAGCCCGACCATATCCACAGTGTAATGAATCGCTCCGATCGCGTTACGGTGTCGTTGCATACTTACGGCATGCATGTGAACCACACCGGACGTAGCCAATACGATGTCGAGAACAATCTCGAGATTCCATTCCACGTCGTCGAGCAATAGCTGTCCCTCCATCGTCCGTGTCGAGACATCCGGTGAATTTCGAGCTCAGCGTCGAGGAGATGCGCACGCTCGGTTACCACGTCATCGACATGCTGATCGAGCATCACTCGACCCTGGGCGCTAAGTCGGCGACCCGCTTCAAGCGCCGCGACGAGCTTGAGACGTTGTTGCGCGAGGAGCCACCGAGATCCGGCAGCGATCCGCTGGATGTGCTCGCGAGCGTCGAGCGTGACGTTCTCGCGAATATCATGTACTGCACGCACCCGCGGCATTTCGCCTGGGTGCCAGGGCCCAGCAATTACGTCAGCGTTCTCGCCGATGCGTTGGCATCCGGGATCAATGTTTGTCCGGGTACCTGGCTGGAATCCTCAGGTCCTTCTCAAATCGAGCTGATCACTACCGAGTGGTTGCTCACGTTGTGCGGGTTTCCCGCGAGCGGGGGCGGAGTGTTCGTCAGTGGCGGATCGATCGCCAATTTGACCGGTCTCGTGGCTGCGCGTCACATGAAGCTCGACGACAACATGACCGACGCCGTTATTTACGCGTCCAATCAGGCGCATTCTTCGAACTGGAAGAATATCCGCATACTCGGATTCCAGCAGCAGCAGATCCGCGTGCTTCCGGTTGACGAGCATCTGAAGCTCGATGCTGGTGCCCTTGCGCTAGCCGTTGACGACGACAAGCGCAACGGCAAACGTCCTTTTTGTGTCATTGCAACCGCCGGTACGACGAATACGGGCACAGTAGACCCGCTCGACGACATCGCCGATGCGTGCGAGCAGCACGATCTCTGGCTGCACGTGGACGGGGCCTACGGAGCCGCCGCGGTCTTGACCGAGCGCGGCCGGGAACTGCTCCGGGGCATGGAACGCGCCCACTCGCTCGTGCTCGACCCACACAAGTGGTTGTTCCAGCCGTTCGA
>JBFICP010000274.1:0-4600 GCA_041581935.1 Gammaproteobacteria bacterium
AGGTTCGCCATGAGATGGGAGCCCGCAACGGCTGTCAATAGCCCTGCGGTCGGCAGATACCACCGGGCCCGGGTCGTCTCTCCGGCTCTCGACATGGAGTCGAGCCCCGCCTGGACTCGGCCGGACGCGCAACAGACGGGGGACGCGCTTTCGCATCAGCCGGCCGAACCTTGCTCGGCGCATCGCTCCGGATGCAAGCTCGGGAGCGGATTCTCCTGCGCTGCCGCGGCGTGACTGCGACAACGTCGCACGGCGTAATGGATCCGTTGTTTGACCACGATACGCTGTGTATCTTGACCAATGAGCGTTTTTGAGCCCGATTGTGCTCCTGAAGGTCCCGGCGATCGGGACAAAGAACCGACCAATTATCAATATGTTGTGGTTTTCCTTCGCAGCCGACTACAATATGTGGTGATCCGGCGAAACGGCCGGACACCTTAGTTATCGGTCAGAGGAGATCCTCACCATGGCGTTAAGCACTAGTTCCGGCAATGGCGGGAGCCACGGCGCAATCAGGTCGAAGCAGACCAAGGCCGAGGTTCTCGAGAGCCTTGCACACGAGACCGGGCTGCCCCGCACTCAAATTCGCTCTGTGCTATCGGCGCTCAGTGACCTTGCGAAACGGCACATGATGGAGAGCGGCTCGGGCGAGTTCGTGGTGCCCGATGTGGGCGTGAAAATCCGTCGTGTGCAGCGCAAGGCCCGCATGGCGCGCAACCCGATCACCGGCGAAGCCATTTCGGTGCCCGCCAAGACGGCGGTCAAAGCAACGGTGCTGAAATCGCTGAAAGACGCGGTTAACTGAGTCCGCACCGGTCCTCAACGATCGCGGCGGCCTGCGCCGCGCATCGGCGGGCGTACCGGTATCGTTAAGGGCGGCCGCATCGGCACGCGCAATTGCCGGTGTGGCCGCCAGGCCCCCTTCCAGTGGCCGTGGCGTCACCTGGAAGAAAGCTTTGTGCGCATCGCTGTGCGTCCGCCATGGACATGCGGACTCGTCGCTCCTATGCTCGGACCCTGACCGATAGCGCGTGCGCCCCTTAACGGGCGCGCGAACAATCATCGAATCGATTCCGAGCTGCGTCCATGAAGCCGACTATCATCAGCTGTGCCGTCACCGGTTCCTTTCCGACGCGCGAGCACAACCCGGCGCTTCCGGTCACTCCCGCCGAGATCGCACAGGCGTGCATCGGCGCGGCGCGGGCGGGGGCCGCAATCTGCCACATACACGTGCGCGATCCCGATTCCGGCGCGCCGAGCATGGCAATCGAGCACTACCGCGAGGTTGTCCGGCTCATTCGCGCGAGCGATACGGACTTGCTGATCAATCTGACCACCGGACCCGGAGGGCGCTATCTTCCGAGCGACGACGAGCCGGCGCGCGCGGCGCCCGGCACCAAGCTCACGACCGCGGAGATCCGCACCGAGCACGTCGTGGAGCTCGAGCCCGACATATGCAGCTTGGACCTGAACACCATGTGGTTCGGCGGCGGTGCGGTGATCAACTCACCCCACAGTCTGCGCATCATGGCCGAGCGCATCTACGCGGCCGGCGTCAAGCCAGAGCTCGAGGTATTCGATACCGGCGACATCCGCCTTGCCCATGCGCTCATCGCCGAAGGCACGTTGCGCACGCCGGCGCTTTTCCAGATCGTCACCGGCGTCGACTATGGCATGGCGGCGACACCGGAAAGTCTCGCCTACGCCAAATCGCTTCTGCCACCGAACTGTGAGTGGGCCGCCTTCGGGGCAAGCCGCATGGCATTCCCAATGCTCGCCCAGGCGTTTCTCATGGGCGGGCATTGCCGCATCGGGATGGAAGACACGGTTTATCTGGCCAAGGGAGTCAAAGCTCCGGACAACGCGGCCCTGGTCGCCAAAGCCGCCCACATCATCGACGATCTCGGTGGCAAGGTGGCCACCGTCGACGAGACCCGCGAGCTGCTCGAAATCGGCTGACCACAAGACCTCCGAAATGCCCCACAGCGGCTTGCGGCTGCATTCGAACGCCCCTTCGTACGCAACTCGCCTCGCTTGCACGTTGCTGATAGGAGCGTTTGTCGCGGCGAGCGCGCGCGCAACTGCAAGCGAGCACTCCTGCAACCGCCCGATCGCAGACGCGATGCCGTTGATCGAGAAAATGGAACATTCCTGGGATCGGGTCGCCGACTATACCGCGTATCTGCACAAGACCGAGCGCTTTGCCGACGGCAGAATCATCGAAGAGCGCGGCTTTATCAAGTTTCGAAAACCCGACCAGATCTACCTGCGGTTGCTCGAGGGCGCCAACGCGGGCGCCGAGCTTCTGTTTCCGAAGCCGGGTACCGACCGTGTGGTGCTGGCCAGACCGGGAGGCGTCACCGGCGCAATCGCGGGATTTCTGGCCAGCGTCCCCGCGATAGGCCGCCTCATTCCATACGAGTTCGACCTCCACGATGCGCGCCTGCTGGTCGGCCAGCACCATCCGCTACCGGATTCGAGCCTCGCCAAAATGATACGGCTCATCTCGCTCAACGTGAGCATGGCCGCGCGGCGCGCGGAGGGCAGCATGTGTTTTCATGCCAGCGAGCATGTCGATGGAAAGCCGACGACGAAGTTCGAGGTGCATCTGCCGCCCGAGGTCGGGTTCTCGCACACCATCGCCGAGGGAGAAACCCTGTGGAGCATCGCCGATCACTATGCGCAGGACCGCTACGTGATTGTGTACAGCAATCCATCGCTGAATGCCGAGGCTCCGCTTCCCGCCGGTGCTCGCATTTTCGTGCCTCGCTACTACGCACCGCGCGCGCTGATATGGGTTTCCCAGGCCATCCATCTACCGCTGAGATTGCAGATGTTCGATGTCGACAGACGATTGTACGAAGCGTACTCCAACGTCGACCTGCGTATCGACGTCGGCATGGGCGACGAAGATTTCGATCCGGTGGCGTACGGATTCCCCGCAGAGACGACGCCCGACGATGCGCCGTCAGTGGGCAGCAGCCCATCCCGCTAGCGTCCGAACGCTCAAAGGGTGTCGCGCACGCGCGCTGCGCCCTTGAACAGGATCTCGCGAACGGCCGTCGATGCCTTTTGGTGAAAGGCAACGGCCTCGGGATCCATGTCGCGGCGTGGAATGGGCGTCGGGGTGAAGTGATGATAGCGGTCCTCGCCGCGCACCAACGCCGCGCTGTCCCACTCGCCGACGAGCTGGCGCGAGCGGGTCGGCATGTAGTGGAAAGAGACTCCGATGCGCCGGTCGTCGGACCGATTCGGCCCGGATGCGTGCGCCAGGCGCACGTTGTGCAGTGACATCTGCCCGGGCGCGAGCTCCATCGCCACCGCCGTCTGCTCATCCACCTCGACGGCAATCTCCTGGCCGCGGGTGAGCATGTTGTCAGCATCGTAAATGTCGGCGTGGGGCAGCATCTCCTCGCGATGACTGTACGGCAGCACCCGCATGCAGCCACTCTCCCGACTGGCCGGCGACAGCGCCACCCAGGCGGTCACCAGGTCGTCGCAGTCGAGCCCCCAGTACTTGAGATCCTGATGCCAGGAGACGTAACTCGCACTGTGCGCTTCCTTGATCCAGAAGATACTGTTCCAGCACAGGATGTCGGGTCCGATGAGATCTTCGACGGCATCCAGAATACGCGCGTCGCGCATCAGATCGTCGAGCCACTTGAACAGCAGGTGGGACTTGCTTCGCTGAGCGCCTTGAATGGGATGACCCTGATCGGCCTCGAACGCTTCGAGTCCGGCACGCAAGGAAGCGACCTCGTCCTCGCGAAGTACCGGGAGCGGAAAGAAGTAGCCTCGCTCGCGATACTCGGTCAGCGCCGCCGCCGGCAAAATTCTGGTCATGGAGCCTCCCTTGCGCATACCGCGGACGATGCCGGGCTGAGCATACCAGCCCGGCCGTCGCCGGCAAGCGTGGCCGGTCGCGCGAGTTGCGACCCGGGTCACGGGAATGTCATTTCGGCGCTATTGCTATTTGTGCGGCGCACCATATAATGCCCCGCTTTGCTGCCGCCGAGTGCGCAACGTGATCGATCGCAACCTGCCGGTGCGGGTTTTCAAAAACCTCAAGCACGGCTGCTACAGCATCATGCAGCGGGGCGTCGTCAAGGCCTCGGCAAGACAGGTTCGCCTGCGCGACGTGGAATTCCGCGTTCGCGAGGCCGGCCGCCAGCGCATGTTGCGCGAGCAGCGCAAGAACGTGCACGCGTTCGCCGTGGGCCACCTGGTCGACTTCGTGCATCCAGGCGACACGCGCAGCCTCGAGCCCATGACTGGACGCGGCGCCGTTTACGATCCCTACCTGTTTGCGTCGTTCGTCGACCGCGACACCAAGGTCCCGGTGACGGCCGCGAGCTTCGCTCAGTTCGACGAAAACGGCGTCGTCTATTCACTGGACGATTCACTGAACGACGCGGCTTGACCGCATCCGGCAGGCGCTTCGGTCCTACGGGACCCATGGCCGTATGCGTTATCATCCCGACCTCCAGCATCCGAGCGGGAGATCTCTCATCATGGCGTACACCCTTGAAGAATTCGCGGCGGACTGCCGCGACGCGCTGAAATCCGATACGGGGCCCGGCGGCCGTGTCAGGGTTCGCGA
>JBFICP010000275.1:0-4539 GCA_041581935.1 Gammaproteobacteria bacterium
GGCAAGCCTTCGACCGGACAGCTGATCGTTCGTTATATCGGCTACTATATTTCCACATTTATTTTCGGCCTGGGTTTTCTGTGGGTCGCCTTCGACAAGCGCAAGCAAGGCTGGCACGACAAAATTGCGGGAACGCTGGTAATCAAGAGATAACGACGAGTCCACAGTCAAGCGCGTTCCTGCAGTTGACAGGTCGGGCGCGCGGTTTGGGGTAAGTGCCGTGGAGCTAATCGACATCGGCGCGAATCTCAGCCACGACAGCTTTCGCGACGATCTGCCGCAGGTCCTGGAGCGCGCGCGCGAAGCCGGTGTCGCACAGATGATTGTCACCGGCGCCAGTGAAAGCGAGAGCCGCGCCGCCCATGACATCGCTTGCGCGTATCCCGGCGTCTTGTTTGCAACCGCCGGCGTGCATCCACACCTGGCGAGGGAATGGACCGATGACACGGCGAGCGTCATCCGCGAGCTCGCGCGATCGCCGATCGTCGTCGCCGTGGGTGAAACCGGGCTCGATTTCAACCGGGACTTTTCCCCGCGCCCCGTGCAGGAAAGAATCTTCGCTGCGCAGCTCGAAATCGCGGCCGATCTCGCCATGCCGGTATTCATGCACGAGCGGGACGCACACGACCGGTTCGCGGCGATTCTCGGCAATTACCGATCGCGGCTCGGTCCGGCGGTCATTCACTGCTTTACAGGAGATGGAGCGGCACTCGATCACTACCTGGATCTCGATCTGCACGTAGGCATCACCGGTTGGATCTGCGACGAAAGGCGTGGAACACACCTGCGCGAGCTGGTGTCGCGCATACCGCTCGATCGGCTCATGCTCGAGACCGACTCGCCCTATCTGCTGCCACGCGATCTCGAGCCGCGGCCGAAAAGCCGACGCAACGAACCCATGCACCTCAGGCACATTCTGGAGACCGTCGCGGCGTGCCGTGGGATGGACGTCGCCGAGCTTGGCGATGCAACGACACGCACAGCGAGGTCCTTTTTCGACCTCGATCCGCCGTGAGCGGCGAACCGCCAGCCGGGAAGCTAGCGATCGGGCAGATGTCCGGTCTTCACGTAAAGGGTGCAGCCCTCGTCGCTGAAAGGCCGATGGCGACTGCCGTCGGGGAAGCGTAGCCACGATGCTTGCGGATAGGTTCCGTCGTCATCGGCGAGGCTCCCGGTGATCACGAAGACTTCCTCGCCGCCCGGATGGTCGTGCTCGGGAATTCGAGTGCCGGGGGCGAGCCGCACCAGGCGCATGACTTCCGGATGCGCCGGGTCCTCGTAGAGCGGAAGCACCTCACGCCCGGGATACCCACCCGATTGCCACGCGGCCCGGGTGCCGTCCACCACCCGGTGCCCGCGATCGCGTCCAGGGTACTGGCGAAGCTTCACGAACAGCACGCAGCCCTCGTCGGTGCGCGGGGCGTGGCGAAAACCGTCGGGATTGAGCAGGTAGGTACCGGCGGGGTAGTGGCCGTGCTCGTCGGCAAAGGTGCCCTCGAGCACCAGAATCTCCTCTCCGTCCGGATGCCCGTGGGGTGGGAACCGGCTGCCGGGATCGTAGCGCACAATGGAAGTCACCCGGCCGCTCTCGTCGGCGCCGCGGAGCTCGAGGCGCTTGCGCCACACGCCGGTCGCGGGACTCGATTGCCAATGCATGGCCGAAGTGTCGAGCACGACGGGTTTGGAGAAATCAGCGTTCAGTTCTGCCATGTGCGCGCCATCAGTGCAAAAGCGGGTTCCCACCGGGCAAGACCGGCCCGCGTACCGCACCGTCTCCCCGGTGAGAAAGCGATTCTAACGGGTCTAGCGGCCGGCGTACCGAACGCCCGTGCAGCGACCCCGCGGTTCTTGATTCGGCGGCTGCGCTCCGAGACCATTCGCGGCAATCGCGCCCATCGCCGTGCCCCGGCCGGAGGGCGCAGACTGAATCCGTTTGCCGGGCTCGAGCGAGCCCGGAGGAGACACCATGACCGTGAAAGTCAGTGACATCATCGAGCATTTCCCGAAGCTGCTGCAGCTGCTTCGGGGCAACCCCGATACCGAGGTCTCGCGCCCGCGTCCGCCGTCGGCCCCGGAAACCGGGTGCATCATGTTTCTCAACGATCGGCGGCTGATCGCGGAGGCCGTGAACAGTCCCGCGTCGGCACTGGTCGTCGCTGATGCCGACGCCACCGACGCGGCTCTCGCGAACGCGCCGCAGACGCTGCTGCGAAGCGCGAGCCCCGAGCTGTCACTGGCACTCGTCGCGCAGTTCTTTTTCCCGGTGACGGTCTACAGTGAGGGCTTCGACGGCAGCCGTATCCACCCCTCGGCGGTCGTATCGGCTTCGGCGCAGGTCGCAGCCGATGTCATCATCGGCCCGAATGCAGTAATCGGTGAGCGCTCGCGCATCGGTGCGGGCTCGATCATCGGCGCGAATACGACCATCGAAAGCGACGTCAGCATTGGAGAGCGCTGTCACGTTCATGCCAATGTGTTCATCGCGCATGGAACGAGTGTCGGCAACGGCTGCGAGTTCCATTCCATGACTGCGCTCGGCGCAGATGGCTACGGTTATGCTCATGACGAGGAATTCAATCATTACCGGCACGTGCATTACGGCCAGCTAGTGATAGAAGATGACGTTCACGTGGGTGCCTGCGTGACCATCGATCGCGGTCGTTTCACCGATACGGTCATCGGACGCGGTACCAAGATAGACAGCCACTGCCATCTGGGGCACAACGCGCGGGTCGGTAGAAACTGCCTCATGGTGGGCGATTCCATGGCCGCCGGATCGGTAACCATCGGAAACAACAACGTGTTCGGCGCGCGTTCCGGCATCACCGATCACGTCACCATCGGCGACAACATGCAGTTCGCGGCCTTGTCGGCAATATTCAAGGACATCGACCAACCCGGCGGGCAGTTCGCCGGGCATCCACTGCAGCCGGTGAGAGAGCATCTGAAGGCATATGCAAGCATCGCGCACCTCCCCCAGTTACGAAGAAACGTCGCACGAATCATGGAAAAGCTCGGCATGACCTGAATTGACAGGTCGTCGAGAGCAGCCTTAACCTGACGTATATGCTGAGCAACGCGCAAATCGATCAATTCTGGCGGGACGGCTACTTGGTCGCGGAGAACGCTGTCACCGGCGAGCAACTGCGCCGACTTCGAGAAAGCATCGACGTGTGGGTGGAACAAAGTCGTGCACACGACCGGCCTTTCGGCGAACCTACCCAGGACGGGCGCCCGCGTTTCGACATGGGTGAGGAGCATTGTGCGGAGCAGCCTGCGCTGCGCCGGGTCAATAACCCGAGCGAGATCGACGCGAGTTACAACGACGTCATGCGCAATGCGGCGATGGTGGACATGGTCGCCGATCTCATCGGTCCGCACGTCAAGTATCACCACTGCAAGATCAACCTCAAGCTACCGGGGTCCCACACCGTGGTCGGCTACCATCAGGACTTCTGTTACACGCCGCACACAAACGACGATATTGTCACTGCGCTTCTGATGTTGGACGACGTGACCGAGGCGAACGGGTGCCTGATGGTCGTTCCCGGATCACACAAGGGTCCGCTGTATTCCCTTTTCGAAGGTGCCACGTTTACGGGCTTCGTTGATAGTGAGAAAGAGCGCGCGCTCAAGCAGAAAGAGGTGGCGGTTACGGGGAGTGCCGGCGATGTATGCTTGATGCACACGCGCGCAGTACACGGCTCGGCGGCCAACCGAAGCGATCGGTCGAGGGGCCTGTTCATCTGCGTCTATACGGCCGCCGATGCGTTCCCATTGGCCCGAAATCCCATGCCGAGCAAACTCGAGGGCACGATCGTTCGCGGTGAGCGCACACGTGTCGCCCGCCTCATGCAGGCCGACATCGAGCTCCCCGAGCAGCCCAGGCTGGCCTCGTTCTTCGCCGTTCAGGAGCAGGCGGCGGCGCGGGAGTAGGCGCAGACGCAGACTAGATGCAAGTTGAGGTAGGTTGGTCTGAGCGTAGCGAAGGCCGATAACCAAGCCCAGCGGAGCGAACGAATCGCTAAGGAAGGCAACGCGCGGTTATCCGCGTCCGCTGCAACGCCTTGTTAAGCGGCATTTGCGGAGCGTTCGTTGTTAGTCTGCTTTCGGCCATCTCCAGACGTTCAACACGCCTATAAACTAGTCTGCTGAACGTCCGCTACTACCACCATTGCCGCCGCTCCCTCGCCTCCCTCAAGGTTCCGAGATAATATCTTCGGCTCGCCCCCGACTAGAAGCACGGCCCGCGCGTGAAAGATCGTCTGCCCCGGAAGCTTGCTGCCATTATGTATGCCGATGTCGCTCTAACGATGAGCAATAAGGCGGCGGGAGTCCATACCATTAACGTCAATGCGACAGTGGGCGCGCGTTTTTGCAACGGTTGCCAAGCGATGATCGGCCGCTTCTCTCTGGGTCGAATCGGGACCACCGACCAGCCTCACGCTAGGTAATCTTTGGCTGCATCTCGGGTCTCAATAGCCAAACGCTGCCTCCCCCCATGCATGGGGTTGCATTATGTTGCGAGTGCGGTCGCGA